>CAYODE010000153.1:0-8580 GCA_964402685.1 uncultured Aestuariivita sp.
GCGCCTGAAGGAACCGGGATCATCGCAGGTGGTCCGATGCGTGCCGTGTTCGAAATGCTGGGCGTGCAGGACGTGGTGTCCAAGTCGATTGGCTCTCAGAACCCATACAACATGATCCGCGCCACCATCGATGGTTTGCAAAAAGAGCAGTCGCCGCGTTCGGTTGCGCAACGTCGTGGTAAGAAAGTCGCAGACATTCTGCCCAAGCGGGAAGAAGCAGCTGACACGTCGACCCAAGTGGCTGAGGAGGCTTGATCCCCATGGCAAAGACAATCGTTATCAAACAGATCGGCTCGCCGATCCGTCGCCCGGCCAAACAGCGTGCCACGCTGATCGGCCTGGGTCTGAACAAAATGCACAAAACCCGCGAGCTGGAAGATACGCCTTCTGTCCGCGGCATGATCAATTCGATCCCTCACATGGTCGAGATCGTAGAAGAAAAAGGCTAAAGTCTTTCCTTCACCTAAATTCAAAACGCCCCGGTCATAACCGGGGCGTTTTTCCTTTGAACATGTCGTGTGATTATGCGGCTTTCCGGCCTGGACCACTCCGCCCGCGGCTGCGATTTCCGCCTGACCGACGCCGACGGTGTTGCGGTTTGCCCTTCCGTTCTGGCTTGGGTTCCGCTCCTTCCCAGGGCCGTCCTGAGGCCACCGGGATCTCGCGTTTGATCGTCTTTTGGATTGCGCGAAGTTCCGAAACTTCGGTCGGGGCGCAAAACGCTATCGCTGCGCCGTCTTTTCCAGCGCGGGCGGTCCGACCGATGCGATGTACGTAATTGTCGGGTACGTTCGGCAGATCATAGTTATAGACGTGGCGTACGTCAGGAATGTCGAGGCCCCGTGCGGCGACGTCCGTCGCGACCAAAACCTTCAATTCGCCTGACTTAAACGCCTTCAAAGCGCGTTCGCGTTGGCCTTGGCTTTTGTTGCCATGTACTGACCCGGCGGCGTAGCCCGCGCGTTCCAGAGTTTTCATCAACCGTTCAGCACCATGCTTTGTACGCGTGAAGACCAATGACAACTCTTCGCGATGCGCATCCAGCAGTTCGATCAGCAAACCAGTCTTTTCTGCCTGAGCGATGAAATGAACCGATTGTGTGATCTTGTCGGCAGGCTTGCCGGGTGGGGCTGCTTCCACCCGCACCGGGGTGTTAAGATACGTGTCGGCCAGTTCGCCCATCTGTTTGGGCATTGTGGCCGAAAAAAGCATCGTCTGGCGTTCCTTCCGCAGCAGCGGTGCAATCCGGCGCAGCGCGTGGATAAAGCCCAAGTCCAGCATCTGATCGGCTTCGTCGAGAACCAGGAACTGGGTCTCGTCCAACCGCACTGCCTTGCGGTCAATCAGGTCGATGAGGCGACCTGGTGTGGCAACCAAGACGTCCATGCCCCTTTGAAGACGATGAATTTGCGGGTTGATCCCTGCACCGCCCACGACCAATCCGATCCGCACCGAAGTACCGTCGGCATAGGCCCGCAGATTATCCTGGATCTGTTTAGCCAGCTCTCTGGTTGGTGCTAGAATCAGCGCCCGCACAGTTTTGGGGGCGGGGCGTCCTTCCATACGCAAAACGGCACTCAACAATGGCAGGCCAAAAGCGGCTGTTTTGCCTGTGCCGGTCTGTGCCAGACCCATAAGGTCCCGTCCATTCATTAGATGAGGTATCGCCTTGGTCTGGATCGGCGTAGGTTCGGTAAGGCCAAGCGTCTTTAAGTTGGCCGAAAGACGGGGCGTCAGCCCCAGCATGTCAAAATCCAAATCGGATATCCTTTGTCGGGGTGGTCCTGAAAAGACCACGAAAATACTATTAAGGCCCGCGCGTCATCGCCGGGCCGGTTGTGTTACGGGTTCGTGCCCTACTCTCAGACCCCGGCCGCATTGCCATTTGGATCCGTCAAGGCATCAGCCCCCCGCGTGAATTGGGAACAAGAAGGTTTGCCAGTGGCTGGGCGACGTCGTGCGGCCCGGCTGCTCACGCGGCAGCGCCTTTGGGTTTGCGGCATATGGTGTGTTTGTGCGGCAAAGTCAACCGGAAGGGAAAGTGACTTGCCAGAAACCGCGGCGCGGGTCACAGTGCGAGCGGGAGGATAATAAGCATGCTTACAGATCTGGAGAGGTTCGACCTGAACTCCATCGACAAGGCGTTTATTGATGACCCGCATCCCACGCTGCATAGGCTCCGTGCGCATGATCCCATCCATCGGAATGCAGATGGTTCGGTTTATCTCACACGGCACGCTGACGTGCTCAAAGTCTATCAATCGCGTGACATGCTTTCTGACAAGCAAGAGGAGTTCGGCAAGAAGTTCGGGAAATGTCCGCTGCACACACATCATACAACTAGCCTGATTTTCAACGACCCGCCGTATCACACGGTCGTACGTAAGTTGATCGCTGGTGCTTTCACTCCACGCAAGCTGGCCGAAATGGAAAAACTGATCGAACAGATCGTCGATCGGCTTCTGGATCAGGTGGAAGAGAAGGGCGAGCTGGATCTGATCCCTGATTTTGGGATGATCCTGCCAACCGAAATCATCTCGTTCATGCTTGGCATTCCAGAGGAATATCGCACAAAGCTTCGTGGGTTTTCTTTAGCCATCCTCGGAGCCTTGGATCCGGTCGTCCCGCAAGCACGGATGGATGCGGGCAATGCCGCAGTAACCGAGTTTTCGGAGATCCTGACCGATCTGATTGATCACCGCCGTCGCAACCCGGACGGTGCGCTGCAAGGTGAAGTTCTTGAAGCGTTGATTTTTGGCGAACACGACGGTCGCCGACTGACGCAAGAAGAGTTGGTGCAGAACTGTATTTTTCTTTTGAACGCTGGGCATGAGACCACGACCAGCATGGTAGGCAATGCGGTTGGTACTTTGCTTGATAACCCCGATCAGCACCGAATGTTGTTGGATGATCCCGATTTGATCGTCACAGCTGTCGAAGAATTCCTGCGTTATCAAAGCCCGCTGCAGATTGGCAATCGCCTTGCTGGGGAAGATATCGAACTGCCTTCAGGCACGATCCCGAAAGGCACCTACATTCACACCTCAATTGGCGGCGCAAACAGGGACCCTGACGTGTTCGAAAATCCCGATCAGGTCGATATCGCCCGGAAACCAAACAAACACCTGGCCTTTATCACCGGTATACACGTCTGCCTTGGCGCGACGTTGGCGCGGGTGGAGGGGCGCATCGCCCTAGGCCGCTTTGTTCGACGCTTTCCGAAACTGCAAGCCAATGGTCCGCGTGAAATTATGCCGCTTGCCCGGTTCCGAGGCTTTTCATCCCTGCCAGTCCGCGTGAACTGATGTCGCAGATCGATTACTACTATTCCGCGCATTCGGCCTATGCCTATCTCGGCGCACAAGCCCTATATCAGATTTGTAAGGCTCGCGGCGCAAAGCTGGTCCATCGGCCCATTTTTCTAAGCCCGGTGATGGAGGCCGCCGGCGGGTTGCCGTTTGCCGCGCGAAGCCGGGCGCATGTTGATTATTTCTTTGGGAGAGAAATCGAACGCTGGGCAGAGTGGCGGAGACTGCCTGTCATTCATCATCGCCCAACATTTCACGACAACCCGCTCGATTTGCCAAACGGCATGATCATCGCTGCACAAGATGCGGGCGAAGATGTCGATGCGCTGTCATTCGCAATACTAGAGGCGCATTGGCGCGACGATGCCGATCATGCGGACCCAGAGGTATTGGCGCGCCTGGCCGCAGCGCTGGGCATGACTGGAAACACATTGCTGGACGTGGCACTTTCAGAGGCGATCCAAGCTCAGCATCAAGCGAATACAGCACGCGCCATTGAATTGGGGCTGTTTGGCTCACCAACTTACATTGTGAATGGCGAGGCGTTTTATGGGCAAGATCGGCTTGAAATGGTTGACCGCGCTCTGACCCAACCGTTTGCGCCTGGTACGTGGGTAAACCCCTAGCTTTGGATTATCCCGCAGTCAGGCTGTTGTGGTCCGCGCGTCCGATCAAAGCACATCCCATGGTAACCCGTAGCGCATCGGCAAGCTCATCCACCGTTTCAGTGGAGACGTACATACCACCTGTACGATCGGATAAGCATTTGGCGACGGTGTTTCCATCCTCATAACTCTGCTGTTCGGGGTTATCCCAACTGAAGAAATCCACGATCACCTTGAAGCCGATGACGTGAACGGTCAGATCGGCCGCGTCCTGCGCCAGTGCGTCGCCTAAGGCGCAGGGCCGCCCCCCGCACGTTTCATTGCCGTCGGTCACCAGTACGACAATTCCCGGCGCTCTCCGATAATCCAATGCTTCCGCGGCCTGTTGAACAGACGCCGCCAGAGGCGTGAGGCCCTTGGGTACTAACGCATCTACGGCATCGATGATTGGAGTGGCCGCTTGTTCAATCGGACCAAAGCGCAAATCAATGTTGCTGCACGGGTCTAGATCACCGGGTCCGTAAACCAAGAGGCCGACCCTTCGATAAGGTGCAATGTCTGGCATTGCATCTCGCAGCGCCTGTCGGGCTTCAACAATCCGGGTAGCCTGTTGGATATCAAAGCCCAACTCATTCATGGATGCAGATCCGTCAAATACCAGCATGGCATCGGCGGAACATCCCGACGCAGCGGGAATGGCCGTTGCAGCGGCGGTCAACGTGGCAGCTAGGGCGACAGTAGAAAAAAAACGCATGACAGTAACTTGCCACCAGGCCAACCCACAGATCAACGCACAAACAGTTTAACCATGATGAGGTCGAGGGCGTCTCGGCAATCAATTGACTGAGAAAACTAAAACACGCAGGTCGCTGCGACAGCATTCGCCTTCGGGCTTGATCGCCAACGGGCAACCGACTATACGCCTCCGGTGGCCAGCCGGCCCGATTCACAAATCTAAGAAATGCCGTGGTTGGCCCAATACGCTTCGGGGGTCACATCCGGCGAAGGAGAAGCGACATGAAACTCAATGAACTGCGCGACAATCCTGGCGCAACCAAGAAACGCAAACGCGTTGGCCGCGGCCCGGGCTCTGGCATGGGTAAAACCGCAGGCCGTGGTATCAAAGGTCAGAAATCCCGCTCGGGCGTGGCGATCAATGGGTATGAAGGCGGCCAGATGCCGCTCTACCAACGTCTGCCTAAGCGTGGCTTCAACAAACCGAACCGCAAGAAATTTGCCGTTGTAAATCTTGGGCTTATCCAGAAATTTGTCGACGCCAAGAAACTGGACGCAGGTGCTGCGATCACAGAAGATGCTTTGATTGAAAGCGGTCTTGTGCGTCGCAAGTTGGACGGTATCCGCGTTCTGGCCAAAGGCGAAGTGACCGCCAAACTGAACATCGAAGTGACCGGCGCATCCAAATCTGCGGTCGATGCGGTGGAAAAAGCGGGCGGTTCACTGAAAGTCACAAACGCGGCTGCGGCCGAGTAACGGCTTGTGACAGGCGGCTCAGCCGCCTACATAAGCATCAGTTTTCCATTGACGCCGCCCGTGCCGGAAAACGGCTCCGGGCGGTGTTTTGATAAGAGAGACCTTGTTCATGGTATCAGCCGCCGAACAAATGGCCGCGAATACAAGCTGGTCGTCGCTGGGCAAAGCCACCGATCTGCGAAATCGCATCCTGTTCACCCTGGGCCTTTTGATCGTTTATCGCCTCGGAACATTTATCCCAGTTCCCGGTATCGATGGTGTCGCGCTTCAGGAATTTATGGAGCAGGCCGGCCAAGGCATCGGCGGAATGGTCTCTATGTTCACCGGTGGTGCGCTGGGCCGTATGGGCATCTTTGCCCTTGGTATTATGCCCTACATTTCGGCCTCGATCATTGTGCAGCTCCTTGCGGCCATGGTGCCGTCACTGGAACAGCTGAAGAAAGAAGGCGAACAGGGCCGTAAGAAGCTGAACCAATATACCCGATACGGTACGGTCGCGCTTGCAACGGTTCAGTCCTATGGTCTTGCCGTTTCGCTTGAGGCGGGGGATCTCGCGACCGATCCTGGCCTCTATTTCCGCCTCAGCTGTATGATCACGCTTGTGGGCGGCACCATGTTCCTGATGTGGCTTGGTGAACAAATCACAGCGCGTGGCGTCGGCAACGGTATCTCGTTGATCATCTTCGTGGGCATTATCGCCGAACTGCCGTCTTCATTGGCACAATTCCTGGCCTCTGGCCGTTCCGGTGCGCTGTCTCCTGCCGTTATCATCGGTGTGATCTTAATGGTCATTATCGCGATTACCTTCGTGGTCTTCATGGAGCGCGCGCTTAGGAAGATCCACATACAGTACCCCCGCCGTCAGGTGGGGATGAAGGTCTATGATGGTGGCTCGTCGCATTTGCCGGTCAAAGTGAACCCGGCCTCTGTTATTCCGGCGATCTTTGCGAGCTCGCTTTTGCTGCTTCCGATCACAATCTCGACCTTTTCAGGTGAAAGTTCTGGCCCGGTGATGTCGACACTGCTGGCCTATTTTGGTCCGGGCCAGCCGCTCTATTTGTTGTTCTTCGCATTGATGATCGTGTTCTTTACGTATTTCTATACGTTCAACGTGTCGTTCAAACCCGATGACGTGGCAGATAACCTGAAGAAACAGAACGGCTTTGTTCCCGGCATTCGCCCAGGTAAGAAAACAGCTGAATACTTGGAATATGTGGTCAACCGCATTCTGGTTTTGGGTTCGGCCTATCTGGCATTGGTCTGTGTCCTGCCCGAGATTGTCCGCGCGGAGTTGGGTATCCCCTTCTTCTTTGGTGGGACGTCGGTTCTGATTGTGGTTTCCGTGACAATGGACACCATCCAGCAGGTACAAAGCCACCTATTGGCCCACCAGTACGAAGGGCTGATTGAAAAAAGCCAGCTTCGTGGTAAACGCGATGGCGCCAAGAAACGCAAAAAGGCACCAGCACGCCGATGAACATTATTTTGCTCGGGCCCCCGGGGGCCGGTAAAGGCACGCAAGCGCGCCGCCTGGTTGAAGAACGCAACATGGTCCAGTTGAGCACGGGCGATATGTTGCGCGAGGCACGCACGAGCGGCACTGAGATGGGCAAGGTTGTTGCAGACGTCATGGATCGTGGGGATCTGGTCACCGATGAGATTGTCATTGGTCTGATCCGAGAAAAGCTCACTGCCGGAGAAGCGGGAGGAGGCTACATCTTTGATGGGTTCCCGCGGACGCTGGCCCAAGCTGATGCATTGGGAAATCTTTTGAGCGAGCTGAGCGAGAGTCTCGACGGCGTGATTGAAATGTCGGTTGATGACGATGTTCTTGTCGCACGCATCACTGCACGGTCGACCTGCGGCATGTGCGGCGAAGTGTATAACGACATCACCAAGCCAATCCCCGCAGATGGCAAATGCAGCAATTGCGGCAGCACTCAGTTTACGCGTCGCGCAGATGACAACGAGGAAAGCTTGCGGACCCGGCTGATGGCCTACTACAAGCAAACTTCCCCTCTAATTGGGTATTATTACGCCAAAGGTGATCTGAGTTCCGTGAATGGCTTGGGCGCGATCGACGAGGTTGCTGGAGAGATTTCTGACGTTCTGTCCAAGTGACCTGTTCCACCATCAAGCGGTCTAGACCGGGCATTTGAAATGAAACCGTTGAACGGTTGTTTTTCGGTGAGTTGCGCGTAACAAGAAAAGCCGTCATCAAAGCCTTGACGCATCGCGCGATCCCCAATAAATAGCGCCATCTCGTTAACGGGAATCATAAAGCACGAGCGGGTCGCTCCCGGTTTGTGCTGACTACCTCAAATCGCGGCCCGGCGGCAGATGCCCTCCGGGCCATAGTTGTGAAAAAAGGACCCGGGATCACGGGTTCGCGACGAAAGGATATACCACGTGGCACGTATTGCCGGCGTAAACATCCCGACTGCAAAGCGGGTACCAATCGCCCTCACCTATATCACCGGTATCGGAAACACCTCGGCCAAGGCAATTTGTGATGCCGTTGGCATCGATCAAACCCGCCGTGTGAATGAACTCTCTGACGCTGAAGTGCTCTCGATCCGGGAACACATCGATGCGAATTACTCCGTCGAAGGCGACCTGCGCCGCGACGTGCAGATGAACATCAAACGCCTGATGGATCTGGGCTGCTACCGTGGCCTGCGCCACCGTCGGAATTTGCCCGTGCGCGGTCAGCGCACCCACACTAACGCACGCACCCGCAAAGGCCCCGCAAAGGCCATTGCTGGTAAGAAGAAGTAAGAGGGGATCTGACCAATGGCACGTGATAAGACGCGTACAAAGAAAAAGGTCCGCAAGAACATTGCCGCCGGTGTGGCGCATGTGAACTCGACCTTCAACAACACAAAAATCCTGATTTCTGACGTGCAAGGCAACGCGATCTCTTGGTCGTCTGCTGGCACTATGGGCTTCAAAGGCTCACGGAAATCCACCCCTTATGCGGCGCAGTTGGCTGCAGAAGATGCTGGCAAGAAAGCACAAGACCACGGCGTGAAAACGCTGGAAGTCGAAGTGCAAGGACCAGGTTCCGGCCGGGAAAGCGCGTTGCGTGCGCTGGCCGCAGTTGGTTTCAACATCACATCGATCCGTGATGTGACACCAATTGCTCATAATGGCTGCCGTCCGCCGAAACGCCGCCG
>CAYODE010000154.1:0-8551 GCA_964402685.1 uncultured Aestuariivita sp.
CCCGGATGGGTGCCCGCGCCGACCAGATAAAGCCCGCTTAGCTCTTCGCTGACATTGTGCGGACGAAACCATGCGCTTTGAAGGATGCGCGGCTCGATCGAAAACCCGGCGCCATGTGGACTGAGATAGCGATCGCGAAACGTCTCCGGCGTGAAGATGAGTGATGCGGATAGGTGCTCCCCCAATCCCGGCAACATTTGCTCTTCAAGTACAGTTTGAACCTTCTGACGGTACGTTTCCCCCATCTTTTCCCAGTCGACAGGATCGTCGTGACCTATGTGGGGAACCGGGCTCAGAGCATAAAACGTATCATCACCGTCCGGTGCGACAGAGGGATCTGTGACCGAGGGACGATGAAGATAGAGGCTCATGTCCTCAGCCAGTTCGCCCTTGATAAAGATGTCGTTGACCAGGCCCTTATAGCGAGGTCCGTTCAGGATGGTATGATGTCCAACATCTTTCCATTTGTCGCGTGTACCACGGGTGCCAAAATACCAGACAAAAAGACCCATGGACCATCGCTTGCGGTTTAGCCGGTCAAAGGTCCAACGCCATTTGTTGCGCTTGCGTAGAAGACGATCATACGTGTGACCCGCGTCCGCGTTCGAGACGACGATGTCAGCCGAAAGTTCTTCCCCACCCACCAAACGCACTCCGACCGCGCGATGATCCTTGGTCAGGATCTCATCAACCTCAGTGTTCATGCGAACCGTGTTGCCTTGATCAAGAACCACATTGGCCATCGCCTGTGCCATGGCCGCGACGCCACCCATTGCATAATGGACGCCAAATTCTTTCTCGAGGTGGCTGACAAGCGCATACATAGAAGTGACACGAAACGGATCACCACCAATAAACAGCGGGTGAAAGGATAGCGCCATCCGCAGACGTTCATCTTTGACACGCTTGGCAGCATGGGCATAGACCGACCGATCAGCCCGAAGCCAGGCGAAGATCGGCAAAACCTTGATTAGCTCCCACAGCTCATGCATGGATCTCCGGCCCAGATCCTCAAAGCCGAACCAATAGCGGGTTTCAGCATCTTGCAGGAATTTCTCATATCCTTTGACATCACCGGGACTAAGCCGCGCGACCTCGGCGCGCATGCGCGCTGTGTCCCCCGTCGCGGTAAAGTGCGAGCCGTCCGGCCAACGGATCTCATAAAATGGATCCATGGCGCGCAGATCGACATCCGTTTCGAAATCGCGCCCACACGCGGCCCAAAGCTCTTTAAAGACCTGCGGCACTGTCACGATTGTTGGGCCAAGATCAAACCGGTGTCCGTTTTGCGTAATCGCTGATCCCCGCCCGCCGGGCGTGTCCAAACGGTCAATCACAGTGACGCGATACCCTTTCGCGCCCAGTCTCATCGCACCCGCCAAGCCACCAAGACCTGCGCCAATAACAATGGCATGCGGTCTTATATCGCCGGGTTTATCAGGGTGAGTGACCGCCGCGGTTGGGTGGATCCTGTCAACGCGTGTCATGCATTGCCCAATTCTGTGTGTCTATTTTAATTTACAATGCGGCTATTCATACTTCCCATGCAAGAGAAAATGTGTAAACTTTGATTGACACACCTTGGAAGCCACCAAGATTGAAGCCATGCAAGCCGTTTCGCTCAGCTTTTTTCGATTTAGCGCCGTTTCTGCGCGCCTTTGGGCTTTGGGTATGATGGGCGCTGCGCGAATCGCTTTGCCAAAAATTGACGGGCTGGAGTTCTGGAAACTGTGTGGTTCTGGCACCGGTGAAGGGTTCACGCCTGTCCCAAACACCGCTGTCTATGCCATTGTTTCCGCTTGGCGTGACGAACAAACGGCGCGCCATCAGGTCGCACATTCCAAACTGTGGAACCGCTATCGCGACATGGCGAACGAAGACTGGACCGTCTTTCTGTCTCCGACGTCGGTCCGCGGGCATTGGGCTGGCCAGACACCGTTTTCCGTGAACCTTTCAAAAAAGGCAGGGCCGTTGGCCGCGCTGACCCGTGCCACAGTTAAGCCCAAGGTCGCCGCCAAATTCTGGGGTCAGGTGCCCGACATCTCAGATGTGATCGGCACGGATCCCAACGTCGTCTTCAAGATCGGGATTGGTGAGGTGCCGTTGTTGCATCAGGTCACCTTCTCGATCTGGCCAGATGCAGAAACCATGGCCGATTTTGCCCGCAAACCGGACGGCCCCCACCAACGCGCGATCAACGCAGTACGGTCAGAGGGTTGGTTTCGCGAAGAACTCTACGCCCGGTTTTCAGTGACCGGGGATTTGGGAACATGGGGCGGAGCCAGCCCCCTGGACAAATTGGAAGCCACAGCATGACACATCCTTTTCCCTTCTCGGCCATTGTCGGCCAAAACGCCATGAAGCAGGCGATGATCCTGACGGCGATCGATCCCGGGATCGGCGGCGTTTTGGTGTTTGGAGACAGGGGGACTGGCAAGTCCACTGCGGTACGTGCCCTCGCAGCCTTGCTGCCGCCAATTCAACAGGTTGAAGGCTGTCCCGTGAACTCCGCAAGTTTGGAAGACTGCCCCGAATGGGCAGAAATCACCAAGACGGACGTCGTCGAGCGTCCAACGCCCGTGATCGACCTTCCCTTGGGAGCCACCGAAGATCGCGTCGTGGGCGCGTTGGACATCGAACGCGCGCTGACCCGTGGGGAAAAGGCGTTTGAGCCGGGGCTTTTGGCGCGGGCAAACCGTGGGTATTTGTACATCGACGAAGTGAACCTGCTTGAGGATCATATCGTCGACTTGCTGTTGGACGTGGCGCAGTCCGGAGAAAACGTTGTCGAGCGCGAAGGCTTGTCGATCCGGCATCCCGCCAAATTCGTTCTCGTTGGTTCCGGTAATCCCGAAGAAGGCGAATTGCGGCCCCAACTTCTCGATCGTTTTGGCTTGTCCGTCGAAGTCGCGTCCCCAACAGACATTGGCGACCGGGTAGAGGTGATCCGCCGACGTGACAGTTTCGACGCAAATCGCATAGCCTTTATGCTGCAGTGGCAGGACGAAGAAACACGTATACGCGATCGCATCTTGTCTGCGCGGGCACAGGTCGGAGAGGTCAAAGCCTCGAACAAAATCCTCCGCGATTGTGCCGAACTGTGCATTGCACTTGGATCAGATGGCCTCCGGGGAGAGCTGACGCTGTTGCGCGCCGCGCGTGCTTTGGCCGCGTACCGGGGACATGGGCGCGTTACCCGCAAACATCTTCGGGATATAGCCCCACTGGCATTGTCGCATCGCTTGCGCCGCGATCCATTGGACGAAGCCGGATCCAGCGCGCGTGTTGCACGCATCGTCGACAGCGTGCTGGGGTGAGCGAAACGCTCGATACCTGGGCGCGCGCTGCGACTGCATTAGCCTGCCTTGCCATCGATCCCCGCGGGCTGGGCGGAATAGTCATCCGCGCACGGCCCGGGCCTGCGCGCGATGCGCTCGTTACAGC
The DNA here is from genome assembly GCA_964402685.1 of uncultured Aestuariivita sp. Classification (GTDB taxonomy): domain Bacteria; phylum Pseudomonadota; class Alphaproteobacteria; order Rhodobacterales; family Rhodobacteraceae; genus Aestuariivita. The sequence continues at coordinate 3,445 of CAYODE010000154.1, forward strand.
ATTGTCTCAGATGCCGTTGAGGACCCGGCGCATTCACCCAACGATCAGCGATGATCAGCTTTTTGGCGGTGTTGATATCGCTGCGACGTTATCCGCAGGCCACGTCGTGCGCAGTCACGGCATTCTGGCAGATGCGCAGATTCTACTTTTGGCGATGGCCGAACGGACCGAACCAAACCTCGCCGCACGACTGGCCCAGCACTTGGACGCGGGCGATGGTTCATGCCTGGTTTTGCTGGACGAGGGGGCCGAAGAAGCGGAACATGTCCCGCACGCGCTGACCGAAAGACTGGCTTTTCGCGTCGATCTTGCAGATCTCAAACTGCAAGATGTCTCACCCATTGTGATACCAAAAGCCGAAAAAATCCAAGCAACCCGCGTTCCTGACGAGGCAAGAGTAGCGCTCACAGCTCTCGCAGCACGGTTCGGCATCGATAGTTTGCGCGCACCACTTTTTGCCGTGCGATGTGCATGTGCGCATGCAGCCTTACACGGTCGGACCGAGGTGTCAGATGAAGACGTCAAAATAGCAGCGGAGCTAATATATCCCCATCGCGCAACTTTGGTTCCGCAAGAGGAAGACTCGCCGCCTGAACCCGATACTCCGGACCACACACCCGAAGGCGCACAGGGGGAAGAAACTGACCAAACCAATGAGCTGCCCGCAGGCGATATGTTGATCGAAGCCGTGGCCGCGCTGTTGCCAAAAGACCTGCTTGAGCAGCTCAAAACCAAGGCCGCCAATCGCAACGCCGCAGGATCCGGCGCAGGTGAGAAGCGAAAAGGCAACCGACGCGGACGTCCTTTGCCGCCACGCCCGGGACGGTTGGACGGCCGCGCGCGGATCGATCTGGTCTCGACCTTGCGGGCAGCCGCTCCGTGGCAACCGATCCGGCGCAAAGCGCGGCCTGACGCGCCGGGATTGCTGATCCGCGCAAGTGATATCCGATTGCGCCGTTTCGAAGACAAGTCGGATCGCTTGTTGATTTTTACAGTCGACGCCTCCGGCTCTTCGGCCATAAGTCGTTTGAACGAAGCGAAAGGCGCGGTCGAGATTCTGCTAGCCGAAGCCTATGCGCGCCGCGATCACGTCGCCTTAGTGGCGTTCCGTGGAACTGGCGCGGAACTGCTCCTGCCGCCGACGCGCAGCTTGGTTCAGACCAAACGGCGCCTTGCCGCCTTACCCGGTGGCGGTGGAACACCGCTGGCGGCCGGGCTGCAACAAGCCGCAGAGCTGGCGGCAATTTCCAAAACCAAGGGATTGACGCCAACGGTTGTCGTGATGACAGACGGACGCGCCAACATCGCGCTTGATGGCACGGCGGACCGACCCAGAGCGGCAGCCGATAGCGAAAGCCTGGCTGCGACGTTGCGCGCGCATCAGATCCCTGGCTTGATGATTGATACCGGAAACCGGCCGCAACCACAGCTGCGGGAACTGGCAAATGTGCTTGATGCCCCGTACCTGCCACTGCCGCGCGCAGATGCGCAGCGGGTCAGTCAGGCCGTATCTGGCGCTTTGGGCGCGGCGTGAGCCATGCGCTGGCCCCCTCCTGATGACTGGCCGCATACCGAGCTGTCTCGGCAGGTCTTTTGCAAACCGCATCGGTGGCATGTTCAAGAAGCTGGCGAAGGTCCGACGGTCATACTACTCCACGGCGCCGGAGGGTCGGTGCATTCCTATAGGGACATGATCACGGTTTTGGCGCGAGAGTACCACGTCGTCGCCATCGACATGCCTGGGCAAGGATTGACTCAGCTTGGTGCGCGACATCGATGTGGACTGGATGCGATGGCCAAAGATGTAGCCGCTTTACTTTCACAACAGCAGTGGATGCCTGTGGCTGTTGTCGGTCATTCGGCCGGCGGAGCGTTGGCGCTCAGGCTGTCACATTTGCTGTCGCCTACCCCTGCCGTGATAGGGATCAACCCGGCACTTGGACACTTCCAAGGGCTTGCGGGTGTCCTCTTTCCGGTTATGGCAAAGCTGTTGGCTCTGACGCCGGGTGTTGCTGGCTTCTTCTCCCGAAGTGCCGCAAATCCGGATCGCGTACGCAGCCTGATAGAAAGCACCGGGACAACGCTGTCTGATCACGGGCTCGCACTTTATCGACGGTTGGTTGGGGATCGCGGACATGTCGACGCAACGCTTTTGATGATGGCGCAATGGACCCTTGATGATCTCTTGCGCGAGTTGCCCACAATCACCGCGCCAACGCTGTTTCTAGCGGGTGAGCACGACGAAGCTGTCCCGCCCTCCGTATCCGAGGATGCGGCGGCACGCATGCCAAATGCAAAGGTCATGCGTTTGCCTGACCTTGGTCACCTGGCCCACGAGGAAGACCCGGCGCAAATCTGCTCTCTCATCCAAGATTTCTTGGCGAAGGTCACACCCGAACACGCCTAAGACTTGCCTTCACCCTCCGAAAGGCGCAGGAGAGGCACCATGGCAAAAAACTTAACATCGCATCGACCGGGGCTCGCCGTTGGCTTGAAGCTGGCGGCGATTTTTTTGTTTGTCAGCATGGCCGGGGTGATTAAGGCCACCTCTGAGGCCGTACCACCTGGCCAAGCCGTCTTCTTTCGGTCGACATTTGCCATTCCGGTCATCCTGACATGGTTGATCATCCGAAACGAATTGCGGCAGGGCTTGATTACCCGCAAACCGGGCACGCATATCCTGCGCGGAATGCTTGGCGCCAGTGCCATGGGTTTGACCTTTACAGGACTGGGTCTTTTGCCTCTGCCAGAGGTCACCGCCATCGGCTTCGCAGCACCAATTTTCACTGTAATCCTTGCGGCCATTTTGTTGGGGGAACGTATCCGCATGATCCGTGTGACGGCCGTTTTGCTTGGATTGATCGGTGTATCGATCATGCTGTGGCCACGGCTAAGTACATCGGGCAACCTACAAGACGGCGCGACTTTGGGAGCGATTGTCATTCTGATCGCGACTTTGATGCGGTCGCTGGTCCAAATCCACGTTCGGCGTATGGTAGAGACCGAGCAAACGGCAGCAATTGTCTTTTACTTTTCGCTGACAGCTGCGACGCTGTCCTTGCTCACGGCCCCATTCGGCTGGGTGGTGCCTGATCTGCAAACTGTCGGACTGTTGATTGGCGCAGGCATTATGGGAGGTGTTGGTCAAATCCTGATCACCTCGTCCTACCGGTTCGGGAGCGCGTCGATGCTGGCGCCCTACGACTATTCCTCGATGATCTACGCAGTTGTGATCGGCTACCTGTGGTTCGGCGAATTGCCAACCGTCATCATGCTGACAGGCGCAAGTCTTGTGATTGCGGGTGGCGCGGTGGTTTTGTGGCGCGAGCGACAGTTGGGCATGGACCGCAGCAAATCACGCGCTGTCAGCGATACCAAAAGCAGCTAGCCTCTTTACGCGCGACATAACAAGGCTAGTGTCCGCGACAGCGAACTGGAGGATCTGATGTCAGACGCGGACACACATAAAGAAGAAATGAAAAAGCTGCAGGCCAAACAACGCGCGAAAGTGGCCGAAGCCAAAGATCCGGGTCGTGGTTTAATCCTTGTTCACACCGGAAATGGGAAGGGCAAGTCCTCCTCCGCGTTTGGCGTCATCATTCGTGCCTTGGGTTGGAAAAAGACTGTCGGCGTGGTGCAGTTCATAAAGGGCACGTGGATCACAGGAGAGCGACAGTTCTTTGACAAGTTGGGGCAGGTCACGTGGCACAGCATGGGCGAAGGTTTTACTTGGGACACTCAGGACAAAGACCGCGACATCGCCGCTGCCGAAGCAGCCTTCGCCAAAGCGCGTGACATGATGGAAAGCGGTGATTTTGATTTGGTGGTGTTGGACGAGATCAACATCGCTTTGCGCTATGACTACCTCGACATCCAGGTGGTGATTGACGCGCTAAAAGCTCGTTCGGATCGAACATCTGTCATTCTGACGGGGCGGGATGCCAAACCCGAACTCTGCGAGTATGCCGATCTTGTGACGGAAATGTCCGAAGTAAAGCACCCGTATGCATCTGGTATCAAAGCCCAGCGCGGGATCGATTTCTGAAGACGAAAGCGGTCTGCCGTCGATGAAGACAAGATAAATCTTGTTTTGTCTTAATATCGGTATATACCGATAATATGACAGAGTCGTATCAAACACCCTGCATTTCTGCACGTCTGCGCCAAGCGACACGCAAGGCAAACAGCATTTACGACGACGCCTTGAAACCCTACGGGATCAACATTGCGCAGTTTTCCTTACTGCGCGCCATCCAGCGTCTGGATCAGCCGTCGCTGAACAGCCTGGCTATTGAAACGCAGTTGGACGCCAGCACTTTGGGGCGTAACGTACGCGTGCTTGAAAAACTGGATTTGGTCCGTTCCGAAGCTGGTCCGGACAAACGCACCCGTGTTCACTCGCTAACAGTTCGCGGGAAACAGATCTCGCACGAAGCGCGCGAAGACTGGAAACAGGTTCAGGGACGACTGAAAGCAAGTCTTGGCCCGGACGGGTATGAAACTCTGTTTCGACTTCTCGACGCACTCGAACCAGACAGAACAGGACCAGACGTATGACAGCCCAACCCATGGACAACTGGGCGCGTGCCCGCCTCATTCTAATTGCTGGCTCTCTTATCATGGCGCTGACTTTGGGCACACGACATGCGTTTGGTTTGTTCCTGCAACCCATCAGCATGGATGCAGGCTGGGGACGCGAAACCTTTGCATTCGCAATAGCATTGCAAAACCTTGTTTGGGGGGCCGCGCAGCCGTTCACCGGCATGTTATCCGACAGGTTCGGCGCCGGCAAAGTCGTTTTCGGAGGCGCGATTTTATACGCGGGCGGGTTGGCGCTCATGTCAGTTCCGCAAGACGCGGCGATGTTCTCACTCACGGCTGGCGTGTTGATCGGCTTAGGATTGAGCGGAACAACAATGCCCGTGGTTTTTGGCGCGATCAGCCGCGCGATGCCTGCTGAAAAGCGCAGCATGGCAATGGGTATTTCGATGGCCGTCGGCTCTTTCGGTCAGTTTGCTATGTTGCCGATTGCGCTGGGACTGCTTGGCGGTTTTGGATGGCAATCCGCTCTTTTGATCCTGTCGGCCATAGCCGCTCTGATGCTTCC
>CAYODE010000155.1:0-8548 GCA_964402685.1 uncultured Aestuariivita sp.
TTTCGATAACGAGATTCAGGTTGCTGCTCTGAAGAACCACAAATGGACTAACATTAAAGAACAGGTGGACATGATCGAGATGCCAAACGGCAATCGCTTGATCCTTTTGTCCGAAGGCCGTCTGTTGAACCTTGGCAACGCCACTGGCCACCCATCCTTTGTGATGTCTGCTTCATTCACCAACCAAGTTCTGGCGCAGATTGAATTGTGGACCCGTGGCGAAGAGTACAAGAACGAAGTGTACATCCTGCCGAAACATCTGGATGAAAAGGTCGCGCGCTTACATCTGGATCGGATCGGCGTGAAATTGACTCAACTGAACTCGGATCAGGCGTCTTACATCGGAGTGAAGCCCGAAGGACCGTTCAAACCCGAGCATTACCGGTATTGATCTGCCGTCTGGCGCTCATACTACTTTTGGCGGCTCCCTCCGTGGGAGCTGCCCCTAAAACTGTTGAAATGGTAACCTACTACACTGTTTCCGGCGACACGCTTGATGCGCTGCGTCAAGATCTGAGGGACAAAGGCCCGGACAGATTCTGGGGTATCACGCGATGGTGGATCAAGTGGTCCAGTTCCTGCGAGGTCGACCTTGAGATCACGATCACTTTGCCACAGTTGGACTTGTCGGCACCGCTTTCAGACCGCGAACGGCGCGTGTGGCGGGCCATGATCGAAGCACTCTACCGGCATGAACAGTTACATGCTGAACATGGGCGACAAGCTGCTGCAGAGATTTTTGATACGCAATGCAAAGAACCTAAGAAGGTTATCGATAAGTGGATTGAAAGGGACCGTATCCTTGATCGAGACACCCAGCATGGTTTGACGCAAGGCGTAACCCTTAGGAATTAACGCGTGCGGCGAAGGCCAATCCATTCTGGCTCCACGACCAACCCACGTTCTCGGACAAAACCCGTCTGCTCGAGTATCCGGAGCGAACCGTAATTGTCCGGTTTCACTCGTGCTATCATGCTATCCAATTCGGAATCTGCGGCAAAACACTCCGCAACAAAGCGGGACACCGCCTTACGGCCGATGCCTTTGTGCCAAAACGGTTCGCCCAACCAATAACTCAACTCTGGTTCTTGCGTGCGAAACTCTAACCGAACTTGGCCAACAGGAAGTCCATCATGACAAATTGCACGGACAATGTGGAGTGTTTCATCCTCTGCCAGGGATATCAGTTCACGCGCTGCATCAAGGGTGATTTCCCCTGGAAATCCAGTGGGTAAAAACGTCCATACATTGGGATTATTCAGAAGCGTTCTAAAGACCGGGGCATCGGTTTGAGACCATTGACGAAACGTCAGCGCATCAGCAGATTTCGCGCGCGGCCAGCCGGGTCGGACGTGGTACGGGTCAAAGTCGTCTTGCGCCTCTGCCCGCACCCAACCGTTTTGTACGGGATCGAAACTCAACTTGGTTCCAGTGCTGCGCGCTTTGGTCAATGCATGCAGAGATAGCGGCCCATCAGACCTGCGAACCGACCCAGATTGAACGAGTTGCGCCGTTTTCTGACGCGATGTGCGCTGAAGACCCATAACCCATGTCCCCTACTGTTACGCTAAGCCATATGGAACGAGCGACCAAAGATACAAGTGAAATGTACATTAAATCTTTGGGCCGACGAGAGTCTGTGATGCACTGTGACGCAAGCCAAAAAAATTCTTCTCATTCGCTGTGATTTTTGTGTTTCTGGAAACACTGGATGACGAGTTCATTGGGTGCTTCCGGTATCAGGGTTGAGTTACCTGATCCGTCTATTGGCACAGTGCGAAGAGTTTGACTTGAAACGAACCCTGGGGAGCTCGCAATTGTGGGCCCGCCGTGGATTTCAAAATTATGCCGCCACACTGAGATTGCCCTGACATGCCACCGATGTGCGCCCTAAGCGTATTGGAGTTTCGCAGATGCCAGTCATTTCAGATTTTAGACACTAATCAGTTGGTCAAAGCAGACTGACTTGATATGTACTCGCGCAACGGCCAGGACGGCCAGAGCTTTTTGAATCGCGTGTGGTGAATGGGAGCACGTGGGGTTGGAAGGGTTCTGGCGGGGTGCCGGGACCCTTCCGTTTTTCAGAACAGTTTCAAAACAATACCGATAATGGTGCATCCAATGGTTGCGTATCCACCATCGATGATGAGCAGTTTCGCCGGACGGCCAGCAAACCCATAGTTCGTTGCCAGCCAGGGCGTCGCCAAAAATGCGCCAATTCCAAACCCGGACACTGTAGCTTCCCACAGAGTGTCGACGGCAGAGGTTTCAAAAACGTGGCGCATCATTCCAGCAACCAAAACACTAGAGATCAATCCGACAATGTATGGCGCAGGGTTTGACGCATTTGCTGGTTTGCCCGTCTCTGAATCGACGGGGACGCCGGATGCTGCGACCCATGGTTTCGAGAGTGTTGAATACCAGATTGCGCCAAACATGAACGAGGCCAAACCAGCTACAAGAACGTTGAGAAACTCCATGTCATTCCTTTCTGAGCAGTCAGGGTGAGCATGTTTTAGGAAGCGATGCCTCCGAGCTCACAAATGATGGCCCATTCCGTATCCGTGACCGGCTGCACCGAGAGGCGAGAATTCTTGACCAAGACCATGTCCGCCAAACGGGGATCTTGTTTGATCATTTCCAAGTTTACCGGTGTCTGAAAGGATGCAACCGCCTTAATATCGACGCACTCCCAGCGTTCATCATCTGTTGTACTGTCGGAATGTGCTTCGGCGATGACTTCCACGGTGCCAACGACGGCTTTTTCTTTCTGGGAATGATAAAAAAATCCGCGATCTCCGACTTTCATCTGTCGCATGAAGTTGCGCGCTTGGTAGTTGCGCACGCCATCCCACTCCTCGCCTTTCTCGGCCTTCGCAACTTGCTGATCCCAGCTCCAGGTCGAAGGCTCGGATTTGAATAACCAATATGCCATGTGTGTTTCACCTTTGCTTTTGGTCAGGGTCGTGCAGATGGTGATTCCTAAACTGCAGAGGTTTGTTAACAGCTGCGTTTCGAGCCAATTTTCTCTAAATTAGAGACTGTTTTTGCATACTGTCAAACAGTCAGAGCTTTATCCGACGGCACCAGATGATTGATATGCGCCAAGAACCGCGGAAGCGACTTCGTCAGGAAATCGTAGTGTTCAACAACGTGCGCACGCGCTGCTACGCCAAGATGCGAAAATTCGGCTGGGTTGCCCAGAACCTCAACGACACGTGCCGCCAACGCTTCTGGATCGAAGAAATCTACCAACAACCCCGTTTCATCATGGGTTACGACCTCGCGCACAGGCGCAACATCGGATGCGATGATCGTCGCTTCCATCGACATAGCCTCGAGCAGAGACCAACTGAGAACGAACGGCATGGTCAGATAGATGTGGCATTTGCTGAGCTGTAAAATGCGGCAGAACTCCGAATATGGAACGCGGCCTACAAAATGCACGCGATTCCAATCAACAAGATGGCCAACCTCTTCCTCCATCTCGCCTCGCAATCCGCCGGGATGCTTGCTGCTTTGCCCATAAGACGTGTCGCTGCCCCCAATTACGACAACACGTGCATTCGGTCGTCTGTCGAGGATGCGGGGTAAAGCACGCATGAACTGATGAAAGCCTCTTGTCCGCTCCATGTTCCTTGCAACGTAGGTCACGAGCTCATCCTCGTTGCCCAAGTCCCGATCCATTCGACTAAGCCGCAACTTAACAGAACCATCAGGTGTCAGCCGATCTGTGCGAATCCCGTCGTGCAAGACATGCAGCTTTCTTCGAAATTCATATGGAAAGCGCGTGTATTGCCAATTTGTTGGGACGATGCCCAGATCCACGTGGTGAAGCGAAGCATATGGTACGGAATTGCGCGCTTCGAGAAGGAATGGAGCATGATCGCTCATAGGTTCTTCAGGATCAAAGCCAACCGAGCCGCCAGTCGCGTTGTAGAAATACTCAAACAATCCAAGGATGGGCACATCGGGCCAGATTTGTTTGAGAAACAAAAGTTCACCCCAGCCGGTGTGACCGATGATGATGTCAGGGTTAAATCCGGTTTCATCCCGGAGTTTTTGGGCCGCCATGGCCGCGCCAAAACCCGCACCTACGGCGTTCTCCCAAACCTTGCTCAATCCGTAGGCGTCTTTTCGAGCGACATGGTGCGTCGAATACCGAACGACGTCGACACCGGGTATCTTGGGACATTCTTTGCGTTGCGTGAGAAAGATGATCTGGTGCTGCCCACTGGCGCCTAACCACTGGACAACTTCCCGATATTGCCCGGGCATGTTCTGGTGAACAAACAGAAATTTCACGACGCGGTGGCCTTTACCCGATGACCTTGTTCCATGCGCTCAATGTAACGTCCGAAAACAGTCCTGCATTGGCATATGGATCGTTATCAGCCCAGCTTTGAGCCGCCGCCAAGTCTGCAACATCCAAAACGATCAACGAACCCACCATTACTCCGTCGTCATCCAGCAGCGGTCCGGCCATTTCCACGACGCCTGTATCCTTGATGTAAGCTAGGTGGGCGTCGCGGTTGGATTTTCGAACCTCCAAATGTCCCGGTTTGTCTTTGCACAAGAGGGCAAAACGCATGTTCATTCCTTTTTCAGTGGGCGCGCCAACAAATTGGCAATCGCAGTTTGTACATTAATTTCACCGGATACCAACGCAGACACGGTTTGCGTAATCGGCATGTCTAGGTCGTCTTCCTGGGCCAGTTGCGCGACGGATTTGGCCGTCGCGACCCCTTCAATCGTTGCGCTTGGAGCCTTATTAGAGCCAGACCCAAGCGCTAATCCTAACTGATAGTTCCGCGACTGTGTCGACGTGCAGGTCAGTGCCAAATCGCCAAACCCGGACAAGCCAGACAAGGTCCTCGGGTCTGCGCCTTGCGTTGATGCAAATCGCACCATTTCAGCAAAACCTCGTGTCATGAGTGCCGCGCGTGCACTCTCACCCAAACCGGCTCCGATGACGGCACCACAGCCAATCGCAACCACGTTTTTCAACGCGCCACCAAGCTCTGCTCCGACGGTGTCCGTTGTTCTGTAAATCCGCAAATTGCTACTTGTTAGAGTCTGTTGAAGCCACACTCCACTCTCTTCACTTTCGACTGCGAGCGTCAACGCCGTGGGTAACCCTTGCGCAATGTCGCGCGCAAAACTTGGTCCGGTAAGGAGCGCAGCGTTAGCGTCAGGAAGCGTATCCTGGATGATGCGGATCGGGCCATGATGAGTGTTTAGCTCGACGCCTTTGCAGCACGCCACCAAGGTTTTTCCCAAAAACACCGTGCGATGGGTGGTCAACGTTTCGCGCAGCTGTTGCATGGGTACGGCCAAAAGCAACGTTTCGGCAAATTTTGTCTCCGCAATGTCGGTTGTTGCAGTAACATCGTTTGGAACGAGGATACCGGGCAAACGTTTTACGTTTTCGCGGCTGTTCTTTATCGCGTCGACTTGTTCCACCGATCTCGACCACAAGGTTACGGGTTTGTTTCCGGATAATGAGATCGCAAGCGCAGTGCCAAATGCACCGGATCCAATCACGGCCAAGCTCATGCCTTGGCCCCCTTGCGTCCCGAGCCCAACAAGGCGGGTTGCGATTGATCCAGGGGCCATCGTGGTCTGGCGGACAACGTCATGTCATCGAAATCGCCAGCCAGGAACCGCAGACCACCCGCGTATGCAATCATAGCGGCGTTGTCCGTGCAGAGTGCAAGAGGCGGGGCGACGAACTTGGCCCGCGCTTGGTCTGCAGCAGACTCTAAAACGTCCCGAATGGATTGATTTGCAGCCACGCCGCCAGCGACTGCCAAAGTCGGTATGGATGGCGCCTCTCTTTGATAGACTGCCATTGCCTGGCGAGTCTTTGCGGCCAATACATCCGTCACCGCAGCTTGAAACCCGGCGCACAAGTCCGCGCGATCCTGCCGAGTTAGACCCTGTTTCTCTGTCACAAGTGCATCTCGCGTTCGCAACACAGCAGTCTTGAGGCCTGAGAAAGACATATTACAATCGTCCCGATCCAAGAGCGGCCTGGGCAACCGGAAACGTTCTGGATCCCCGTGTTTGGCTTCGATCTCGACCGAGGGTCCCCCAGGCTGAGGCAATCCCAACAAACGCGCGGTTTTGTCGAACGCTTCACCTGGTGCGTCGTCGATGGTTCCACCCAGACGAGTGAAGTCCGTTGCCGAGCGCACGATCAGAAATTGGCAGTGTCCGCCGGACACCAACAAAAGAAGGTAGGGATAGGGGACATCGTGCGTTAGTTTCGGCGTCAACGCGTGCCCCGCCAAATGGTTCACGCCGATTAAAGGTAAACCCGTTGCGGCGCTAAGCCCCTTGGCACACATAACACCGGACAAAACGCCGCCAATGAGACCGGGTCCGGCAGTGACCGCCAGCGCATCAACGTCAGAAAGCGCGAAATTTGCCTCTGTTAGAGCCGCATTTACACAAAAATCCAACTTCTCTGTATGTGCCCTTGCTGCAATTTCCGGAACCACGCCGCCAAAGGTCGCGTGCAGGTCCGATTGACCTGAGACGACCGAAGACAGAATCTCTGCTGGGCCGCTGTCTGGTACACGAATTACCGCGGCGGCGGTGTCGTCGCAGCTGCTTTCCAAGCCAAGGATAATTGCCTGTCGTGTCACGGGACCTGCCGTTGCATCATGATGTCCTCGCAGGTAACACCGTAGGGGTTCGCAAACAATCCCGGCGGCCAGATGAGCCCTTCCCGACCTACGCTTTTGATGACGCGCCCGCTGGCTGCATCAAACAGGTTTGTGGCCAGTTTGGATCAAATACTACTGAATCAAGTCGATGTGATCACATCTCCTTTGGTGAAGATTGAATATCTGTCCAAGCCGTTGGAGTTGGCTAGCGTCGCAGGTGTCATCTTTACATCAGCGCACGGAGTACGTGCGGCCGGGAATGTGGACGGCCAAAACAAGTATCCGGCGTATTGCGTCGGACCAGCCACCACGCAGGCGGCGCTCGATGCGGGATGGTGTGCAAAACAACACGGATTGGATGCGGTCACCTTGATCGCTGCTCTGCTTGCTGAAATGCCAGCCGGCCCGCTACTGCATATTCGTGGTGAACACGCGCGAGGCGATATCGCAGAGACACTTACGAAACACGGTTTGCATTGCAATGAGACCGTGATGTACCGCCAAACCGCGCAACCATTCTCCGAAGAGGCCATAGCGGCGATGCGCCGCGATGACACCATAGTTGTACCGCTGTTTTCTCCGCGCACTGCCAGCTTGTTTCGCCAAGGGGCACTTAAACGCGCCTTCGAGATCGTGGCGATGAGTTCGGCGGTTGCCGATGCAGTCGGACCGATCAACGATTGGAGCGTCACAACGGCTCGCCTGCCAGACGCCCACGAGATGCGTGTGCTGGTCGAAAAACTGCTGCAATCCCATGTGCCGGGTTGAGGGCGTTGTTTTCGCGCTCTAAACTCGGGCGGTGCGCTGAAGCGCAGGATAAAGAATCAAAAGGGGTTCTGCGAGGTGTCCGCAAAACGAACGAAATCCTCTGGTGCAGATAAGAACGGCCAGAAACCGCCGGCGGACACATCGGAAGATAGCACCAACACTTCGACGACGCCTGAAATCATTGACGCAGTCGTGGAACCCGATGTCGATCCTGAAATCACTGATGCGATCACAGAAGAAGTTAACACTCCGGCGGAAGTAACGGACGAAACGACCGAATCTTCAACGTCCGATTCCGATGACACGCTTGTGCTGGGTGACGATGTCGAACCTCTCGATGAGAGCACTGCACAAATTGGAGACGATACTGTTGAAGGTGTAGAAGGTGAGAGCGAAGAGCTTTCGGAAACGACGGAAGCGGTTGATGACGAAACTCTCACCCATGACGAAGCGGCGACCGACGAAGGTAACACTGAAACTGTAGAAGAGACTGAACCCGAACCTGCCCCTGAGGCACAGGAACGGGTGGTCGAGCGCGTCGTCGAAACGCGCAGCGTATTCGTTCCAGCGATATTCGGTGGCCTCGTTGCGGGAATTGTCGGGTTTGCCGCCGCCTCGACAGAACAAGTGTCCAACCTGCTATCGGGAGACGCCGAACCAGTCGCTGAGGCAGCAGTCTCTGCCGAAGAAGTTGCCGCTTTGCGCGATCAAATTGCTGGGCTTGAAGCCCGCTTAGCCGATCAACCTGAAGCCTCCCAAGCTCCGGATTTGTCAGGTATCGAAGCTCAAATTGCCGATGGCCTGTCCCAACAGGCCGACGCGTTTGCGGCCGCTGACGCGACCTTAAGCGCACGTTTGGACGCGTTTGCAGCTCAATTAGAGGAATTGGCGCAGGCCCCTGTCGAAGCATCGATCTCGGAAGAGGCAATTGCAGCATACGAAGCCGAGCTCGCTGCTGTTCAAGCTGCTTTGGCGCAACAGCGGGCGGAAGTTGAAGCGATGATCGACGACGCCGCGCAGTTGGAGGCCGAAGCGACGGAAAGCGCCCGCCTTGCCCAAGCGCAAGCCGCCGCGACACGGTTGTTTGCGTCTTTAGAAACCGGTGGTGC
>CAYODE010000156.1:0-8538 GCA_964402685.1 uncultured Aestuariivita sp.
CTTGTCGCCATTGGCCACGTTGGTGCGTGCCCCAAGGAATAAAGCGCCATAGCTTGTCATGTTCTCCAGAAACCAGTCGTCCCGGTCGGTCATCACCTGCACATGTTCTGATGCGATGTCATTGGCGACCTCCAGCATCTCGTCATAGCTGCCGCAGACGATAATCTCACCATATTCGTTCCAGCTGACGCGGGCAGTGTCGGCAGTCGGCAGGATGCCCAGAATACGTTCGATCTCGGACAGGGTCTCTTCGGCCTGTTTACGCGAGTTGGTGATCAAAACACAGGGGCTGTTATAGCCATGCTCTGCCTGTCCCAATAGGTCGGTCGCGCAGAGTTCGGCATCGGCACCGGTTTCATCTGCAATGACCATCGTTTCGGTCGGACCAGCAAAGAGGTCGATGCCAACCCGTCCAAAAAGCTGACGTTTGGCTTCGGCTACAAAGGCGTTGCCCGGGCCGACCAGCATATGCACGGGTTCGATCGTTTCGGTCCCAATCGCCATCGCACCAATTGCTTGAATGCCGCCCATCACATAGATCTCATGTGCACCTCCCAGATGCATCGCGGCGATCACCGCCGCGTTGGGCTTGCCTTGGAATGGCGGAGTGCAGGCGATGATGCGTGGAACACCAGCCACCTTGGCCGTGGCCACCGACATATGCGCGGAAGCGACCATAGGAAATTTGCCGCCGGGCACATAACAACCGACCGACTGCACAGGGATGTTCTTGTGACCCAGGATCACGCCAGGCAGCGTTTCAACTTCGATATCGAGCATAGAGTCGCGCTGCGCCTGAGCGAAATTTACGACTTGCTCTTGGGCGAATTTAATGTCGGCCAATTCGCGATCTGACAGCGACGCGATCAAGCCATCGATTTCTGTCTGGCTCAGGCGAAAGCTCTCCGGCGAATAATTGTCAAACTTCTCGGAGAGCTCACGCACAGCCGCATCACCGCGTGCGTCGATGTCCTTCAGCGTTGCTTCGACAACGGCACGGGTCTTTGCGTCGTCCTCAGCGCGATCGGCATCCGATTTGCCACGTTTCAGGTATTCGATTGTCATCGTGTCATCCTCAATTTGCGGGGCGCGGCGGTGTTTTCTCGCCGCGATCAAATGCTTCCCAGCCTTGGCCGTTAAACAGATCAACACCAAGCTGTGCGGCGACATGGGCGAAATCGACATTCACCCAGTTGTCGACGATCTTGCCATCGACGACTTTCCAGAAGTCCATGTAGCGAATTTCGACCCGTTTACCGGTCGGCGCTATGCCCAGAAACTCGCCCGAGTGCGTCGCTTCCTGACGGCCAAACGCTGCCGCCCACTCACCCATGTAAAGTCGCGCTTCATCAATGCAGGTCTTTTCCGAGAAGGCCGCTTGAAACGGGCGTTGCCACTTGTCCTGAAACTCTTGCAGCCCGTTTTTCGTGCCGCAGCCCTGATTGCCCATCCAGCGGAAGCCTTTGGTAAAAAACTCTCCAATGTCGTCAATGCGGTGGTCATTTAGGCCATCCACCATGCTTTCGATCACCGCGCGGGTGGCGTCTGTTTTGCTCATGTCCGTGTCTTTGGTCAGCACGGCCTGTTCGGGGCGGGAGCCCTTCATGTTTCTGTCCTTTCAGTATGCCAAGGGAAGTTCTGTGCAGACGGGGAGACGTCAGTCGGCGCTCAGAAAATCCCTTGGCATCCGGTTCAGCGCCGGATGGCGCGCCAGCGCATTGTGCCGGGCAGACGAACTCATCACGCGACGTGCTCGCGAAAGCCGATGCACAACGACACCTTTTGAAGTGTAAGCAGGTAGTCGGAAAACATCGTGACTTATCCCTTTACGGCCCCCGCAGTCAGCCCGCTGACGATCTGGCGCTGGAAGAAGAGGATCAGCACGAAGAGTGGCGCAACAGTCGAAACAACCGCAGCCACGGCGTACATCACCTTACCCTCGACCTGCGTGGTGCCCATGAAGCTGTTGATCGCAGGGATGATGGTTTCGTTTTCCTCGCTCAGCAGCATCGCAGCGACGGTGAAGTCGTTATATGCCAGCAGGAAACTGAAGAGACCGGTGGTGATTACGCCGGGCCACATGACGGGAACGATGACATGCCGGAACGCTTGGAACCGCGTGCACCCATCGACCATGGCGCTTTCATCCATGTCCTTAGGGATGTTTTTGAAGAACGAATGCAGCATCCAAAGGGTGAAAGGCTGGTTAATCGCCACCAGTACAATGATGGTGGTGGGCAGGATGCCCCAGATGTTCCATTCAAAGAAGGGCAGCAGGTAACCCGACACCAGCGTGATATGCGGCATGGCCCGGAACACCAACGCCGCCATCAGGATCCAGAAGGCGTATTTGAAGCCAGATCGCGCCAACGCGTACCCGCCCAGCGTCCCGAATGTCAGAGAGATCACCACAGTGCAGAAAACGACGATGCCCGTGTTCTTGAAGTTGAACCAAAAGTCCTCCAGCACCCAAGCGCCATAGTAGCCTTGGCTGGTAAAGGCGTCGCCGGTTTGTTCGATCGTATTGGTTCCACGTAGCGCATTCATCCAATCGGCCTTGGACAGGAAGTCTGCTTGCACTTTGAAACTGCCCCAGAACGTCCAGAAAAACGGGAACGCAGCTATCAAAAGCCACAGCGCAACAAATGCGAAGGAGATGATTTTTAAGGGCGTCAGCCGGGATTGTGCCTGGGTTGCCATGCTGATCTCCTCAGTGCGATTTGCTGGTGAAGTCGCGCCAAGTGCGCACCAGCACTGGCATCATCAGGACAACCACGATGATGATCGTCAGAATGGACGTGGCACCTGCGGAAGCGTACAGAGGGTTGCCGCTTTCGCGCAGGTCGTTGAAGATAATCCAGCTCAGCGAGCGGGCATGCGCCTCGGCCGAGAAACTGACGATCGGCTCGAACACACGCAGATTGTCCATGATCAGCATGAGCGTGACAAAAGACACCAGCGGCATCAGATGTGGCACGACCACATGGATCATGCTTTGCCATTTGCTGGCCCCATCGATCTGTGCGGCTTCCAGCGTGTCTTCTGGTACGGTTTGCAGCCCCGCATAGAAGGTGATGAAGCTGAAGGGTAGGGTGTGCCAGACCCCGTAGACCATCAACATGATCCACATCAGCGGTGTCGACGCTTTGAGACTGAGCGACGGATCGTTGAAAATGTTCTGAATGGTTGCCCCAATCACACCGTCGCCATCGACCATCCAGAACAGGATCAGCGAGCCAACAAGCGGGGTCACAAGAAACGGCAACAAAGAGACAAAGATCGCCGCCCCTTTGAGCATCCCTGGCAGGTTGTTGACGCCTACCGCAATGGCGAGACCGAGCACCAAAACAAGAGGCGTCACGATAAAGGTATAGGCCAGCGTAAACGTCAAAGCGTTATAGAATGGCAGGTTGAAAACAATGTCCCAGAACTCACCGAACGTCTCTGTGCTGTTCCAGGCCTCACCAATCTCTGCCGTCGCCAGATGAGACCGGTTGATATAGGTGCCCAAACCATTAAAGCGCCCAAGGGGTTGTTCTTCGCGCAGCTTTTCGGTGGCTTCCACGTCAACAGACGTTGTGGGCGTGCATCCAAAGGGACCGCAACTTTCAGACTCGACCAGAACTTGCTCATGCTCGACAAACAACGACTGCACAAAGACCGAAAAGATTGGCAGCGCAATGAAGAGGATCATCGCGGAGAGCGTCGGCAATATGAACCAGAAAAAAGTGCGGTGCTTCATCGTGCACGTCCCAGTGAGAGATTGTAGAGAGGGCCCGACGAGGCCCTCTCTAACGCGATTTACTTAAGGAAACCGGCTTCTTTGGCAGCTGTGATGTAAGCAGCTTCGACGTCTGCCAAGGCTTGCTCGGCGCTTTCGTCACCCTTCAGGAAATCCGACAGCTCAGCGCCCAGTGCATTATGCATCAAGCCAATCTGCGGGATCATCGGATAGGGTTTGGCACCGGCTTGGGCTGTTGCTGCGACGCCTGCGGCCGCGGCCCCAGGAGTGAAGCCTTCCAGCAGCCACACCGCATCATCGTTATTGGCGGCAACCATGTCTGCGTTCAGCGCGCTGGCCAAAGCCGCGAAGGTTGCTTCGGCTTCGGCGTCAGAGACATTTGCAGAAATGGTGAAACCGTCCCACCACAAGGTCGCTCCAGGCACGCCGCCTGCTTCGACAGAAGGGGCTGCCGACAGTACGGTGTTTGAGGTGATCTCTGCCGTTGCGCCTTCATCGTCGAGGATGGGCGCGCCACGTGAGCCCCACATGATGCCCAGCGCGGCTTGACCCGCTTCCCAGAGGCCCTGGGTTTCGTTCGACGCCTGGGTCAGATGATCTGGATGGGCGTACTCCACCATTTGCTTCAAGGTTTCCAACGCCGCGACGCCCGCTTCGCTGTTCACCGAAGGCTCGGCTGTGCCTGGTTTGAAGAATTCACCGCCATGCGCGAGGAAAACGAGGTTGAAGGATTCCCCAACGTTCCAGCCGGTTTTCATGTTCATCACAATCGGATGTTCCATGATGCCGGCTTCACGGATCGCTTTGGCCGCCGCTATGACCTCGCCATAGGTCGATGGGATCTCATTAATGCCGACTTGCGCCAAGATGTCCTTGCGTGTGAACAAGTGCTGCGAGTTCGCCATAAAGGCTACTGCCATGATGTTGCCGTCGATGGTGATCATCAGGTTTTTCGGCAGGTTTTGACCGTATTTGTCGACCAGATCATTCAATGGCCGGACGAGGCCATCGTTCATCAGCTGAGTCAGCGTCGCGTTTGCCACAATAACAGACGTGTATTCAGCCGGATCGGGTGTGAGCGCCGCGTTCATGATTTGACGCGCTTCTGTTGTGTGGTTGCGGCTGAATTCACCCGCAGCAGCGCCGCAGTTTTCCTCGGCGGTGCCGGCTACAGCGTGAATAGCCGGAAAGTCACTGGCCAGAATGCGGATGGATTGACCGGAGGGGCCACAATCTGCAGCAAAGGCAGCGGACCCCATCAGGCCGACAAAGGCCGTGGCAGTTGCGATTTGTCTCAGAAACATTTCATTCTCCCTGTTTCCTTCGGTTTCGGATGCACGGGGGGACATGCATCATCGGATTTGCTCCGGCTTACTCAACCGGCGCGTTTCTGTGTTATGCACCAATGCGTTCGCCTGTTGCGCCGTCGAATAGGTGACAGTGATCCTTGTGGATCTGAATCGACACCTCATCATCGATCTCGGCCCGGAAGTTCTTGTCAGCCTTGACCGATATAAGCGCCCCACCGATGCGGACGGATACCATAGTGCTGTCGCCTAACAGCTCTTGCGTATAGATCGGCGCGGTAATCTCGCCACCCGACGAGACGACATTGGCGTCTTCGGCGCGGAAGCCAAGAGTGATCGGACCATCCGGAGCACTCAGGCCTTCGACCTTGGTGTTTTGTGCCGTGAACACACCGTCTTTCATCGTACCGTCCAAAAGGTTCATGGCCGGGTTGCCGATAAAACTTGCGACAAAGGTATTGGCGGGGGTGTCGTAGATTTCGGTTGGACTGCCGACCTGCTGCACGATGCCCTGTTTCATCACAACCACACGATCAGCCAGCGTCATGGCCTCGATCTGGTCATGCGTGACGTAAATCGTGGTAACGGCCAATTCATGCGACAGGTTCTTGATCTGCGCACGGGTTGAAACGCGCAGCTTGGCATCAAGATTCGACAGCGGTTCGTCCATCAGGAACACGTTCGGCTCGCGCACGATGGCACGGGCCAGTGCAACGCGTTGCCGCTGACCACCAGAGAGCTCCGCCGGTTTGCGATGCAGAAAATCGTCCAGTTCGACCATGGCAGAGGCGCGTCGTACCTTCTCATCATGCGAAGACGCATCAATGCCGCGCACCCGTAAGGGAAAGCGGATGTTCTCGTAGACGTTCATGTTCGGATAGAGCGCGTAAGACTGGAAAACCATCGCAACGTCGCGGTCTTTTGGCTCCATATCGTTGACGCGCTTTCCGTCGATCAGGATGTCACCTTCAGTGGCATCTTCCAAACCGGCAATCATGCGCATTGTTGTGGTCTTTCCACAGCCCGACGGACCTAGAAGGACGAGGAATTCCTTGTCAGCAATTGTCAGGTCGAAATTGTCGACACCAACAAAAGAACCCCACCGTTTGCCCACGTTGCGCAGTTGAATTTCGGCCATTGGTCCCCCCGGTCACCGGAATCGTTTGCATACGATTGCAATAGCGTAGCGGCGGACTTTCAAATTTGGCAAGACATTTGTGAATACGTATGCAAAAATGCGACTGGCGCAGTGTGACCTCCGCACATATTGCAAGACTAACCATCCGAAAACCTGAGGTAATCTCGTGACATTTCAGGCCGAGAAAAAAATCGTCCAAGACTACTATCGCGCGCTTGATTCCGCCGAAATCGATAGCACAGCCGAGGTGATGCGCCAGTTTTGCGCGCCGGATTATCTCTGGCGTGGCTACCATCCTTTCAACGAGATCTCCGGCCCTGATGCAGTGGCAGAAGTGTTCTGGACCCCTATGCGCGCAGCGCTGAGTACGATGCAGCGCCGCGAGGATGTTTTCATGGCAGGCCGCAACGAAACCGACGGGTTCACCTCGGTCTGGGTGGTGTCCATGGGACATCTGATGGGACTGTTCGATCAGGCCTGGTTGGGCATCGCGCCCACAGGTAAAATGGCCTTTTTACGCTATTGCGAATTTAACCGCGTCGAGGACGGTCACATTACCGAAACGGCGATGTTCTTCGACATTCCGCACCTAATGATACAGGCGGGTTTTGATCCCTTTCCGCCCCAGACCGCCGCGCATCTGGTCCAGCCCGGACCGATGACACATGATGGTCTTCTGTTCGAAGCGCAGCCTGCGGAGGAGGCAGATCGCACGCTTGCAGCAATAAACGCGATGATTTCCGATCTGGGGCAGTGGAATAGTGGCATGACCCTGGAAGAGGAACTGCGCCGCACCTGGCACGAAGACATGATCTGGTGGGGGCCGGCAGGGATAGGGTCCACCTATACGATCGAACGCTACGCCAAACAGCATTCCGGCCCCTTTCGCGCAGGTTTCACAGAACGCAGCAAAACCAAACATCTGTGCCGTATGGCCGAGGGTCACTATGGCGGGTTCTTTGGTTGGCCCAATTTCACAGCTCGTCCGACAGGCGGTTTCATGGGTATGCCTGCCACGGGAAAGCCGGGCGAGTTTCGCGTGATCGACATTTATCGTCGCGAGGGTGACAAACTAGCCGAAAACTGGATCTTCATCGACCTTCTGCATTTCTGGAAACAACAGGGCGTCGATATTCTTGGCCGTATGCAAACGGTGCCGCGCACATGACCGGTTGGATCGATGCGCATCACCACCTGTGGGATCTTTCCGCGGTGCATTATCCATGGCTCACGGCAGAAGGTGTCGAGCGTTTCTTTGGCGATCCGACGCCCATTCAGCGGAATTACCTGCTGACAGAGTTTCGGAGCGACGCTGAGGTGGAAGGCTTTACCGCTTCGGTACACATACAGGTCGGGGCCGACGACGGTTTGGTCGAGGCGAAGTGGGTGCAAAAGGTGGCCGATGCCAATCCGGACTGGCCCTTGGCACAGGTTGCGTTCTGTGATCTGACCGCCCCGGACCTTGGAGCCCAACTGGATGCGTTTCAGGCTTTGCCGACAGTCCGCGGCATCCGCCAGATCGTAGGTCGCGCGCCCGGCGAGGATGCATTGACCGGAACTAATGATCTACTGAATAACCCACAATTTCTGGAAGGCCTTCGCGAAGCCGGACGGCGTGGTTTGTCATTTGACCTGCAACTGATCCCCGACCTGATGGAGAAGACCGCGCAAGTTCTGGAACGCGCACCAGACACTAAGGTTGCCTTATGCCATGCCGGCAGCCCATATGACCGCTCAGCCATGGGTCTAGAAAATTGGGCAGGCCAGCTTCGCCGACTGTCCGTCCTTCCCCAAGTATTCTGCAAGCTTTCAGGCCTCGGAATGTTTCAACATGATTGGCAGATAGACGACTTCCGCCCAATCATCGAAACCTGCCTCGACCAGTTCGGCCCGAACCGGAGCATGTTTGGCTCCAACTTCCCGGTGGATAGCCTCTATTCCGATTACGCCACCCTTGCGGCAGCGCATTTGGGCTGTGTTCCCCAAGCGATGAAATCACAGGTGTTTCGCGACACAGCAGCGCGTTTTTACTCCCTTTGATCGCTTTGGGATCGAAGCTTTCATTCGCGCGTTAGTGCAATAAAAAGACTACTTCAGGTCATTTCGGGCCATTTGCCATTTCAGGACGATTGGTGGCTTTTTCCGGTAGAGCAAACTTCTGATCAGTCCAAGTGTTGAAGGAGCACCAAATGGGCGGTTCGGGGCAGCTGCACTGCGGCACATGATGAGCCGACCAAGGTCACCTTTGAGCTCGCAGTGAATTTATGTCGGCACGGATCGCTTCAAGCCAGCTAAATCGGCAGCAAGGCGGGCTAAGCAGCCAATCTCTGTGTGCTCGCAGATTGCGGCGA
>CAYODE010000157.1:0-8429 GCA_964402685.1 uncultured Aestuariivita sp.
CTGACAGGATCACTTCGGTTTTCTTGAACGTGATGCCAACTGCGAAATTGCGCGCCTGGAAGAGCAAAACGACACACACCGTAGCCAGGATTTGTGCCAACCCGCCAATCGTTGCGTAAAGGAAAAATGCCTGCGACAGAGAGGGAACCGCCTGATCGGTCGCGAACAGATAGATCCACAGCGCGATAGCGATCAGCGGCGCGGAGTAAATGAACCTGGAAAACGTGGCACCGGCCGCTGTGAGTTGCCCCATGCTGAGATATTTCTGCAGCATGAACCGCGCGGTTTGAAAGGTCGCAGCGGCAAGGGTAAATGGGATCCAGAGGGTCATGCCCTCTCATGCCGTGAAATCAGCGGCGGCGCCAGAGCGGATGGGACACCGGATCCTTTGCGCGGAACAGGAACTTGCGGAAAATCTCGCCGTATGACCTGTAGCGATAACCGTCGTTACGATCGAGATATCGGGATTTGTTGTCGCGATACAGCTGGGGCAGGCGATACCACGGCACACGCGGGTGCATGTGATGAACGACGTGTAGGTTATTGTTCAGAAATAAAAATGCCAGTGGGCCGCGATCTTCGATAATCACCGTGCGACCCCGGGCACGTTCATGGGCTTGATGTTCCAGAAAGGTGCGGATTTTCAACAACCCCAAACCGATATGCGCAGCAATCAAATAGGCCCAAATCGGCATGTCGGTGGCAAAATACACCCAGCCTAGAACAATCGCCACACCGGGTACGTGAAGGGCCCAGGCCAACAAGACCGCGCGGTCGCCAGCCCGCGCCGACTGCCATTCCGATTGCATGAACAATGCCTGACCTATGATTGGCCCAATCACTATGCGGCCCAACAACGTGTTGTTGATCGCAAACAACTGTTGCTTCCAGCGGGGCAATGTCTCCCAAACTGCGGGATCTAAATAGTTGCTTTCAGGGTCATCAAACGGATCGGTCAGACGCTGATCCTGGTGGTGAGCCAGATGCAGATCGCGAAACCGATTATAGGGGATGCACAGATTGAGCGAGGTAAACATCATCGCCTCATTCTGCATCTGCGAGCGGAACGGATGGCCATGCAGAACTTCGTGTGTGAGCGATCCATGAAACGCGATCAGCACGCCCAGCAGCATGACGGCAACCAACGGAGATATAGGATAGAGAAACACGCCGACCGCTGCCCACAATACATAACAAGCTGCGATCATGATCAAGGTCGGCCATTCGACCACCTGAACCTGCGCGCGCGACAGCGCACCTGCGTGTAACGTCATCCCAATGTCCTATGTCCGGGGTCCCAGCCCTCAGACAGATTAGGTGAAGTCACAAAAGTGTTACCATTCGGAATGTGATCAACAAAACTCTACATCTGTGATAAATATCAACAGATGGAAGATTTAATCGACAAACGCCTGCGTGCGGAACAGTTTCGCCTCCGACTTCAACGCGCCATGGAACAAGCCAACCTCTCCCAATCCGCACTTGCGCGTGCCATTCGCGTGGACAGGTCCACTGTGTCCCAATTACTAAAGTCTCGGGACGGGCGCTTACCTAACGCCCATGTCATCGGTGCCTGCGCAACCGCCCTCGGAGTCTCCGCCGATTGGTTGTTGTCACTTACCGAGCGTCCGGAAAGTGCCGCCGAATTGATGTCGAACACACTTTCCGTAACGAGGGCTCCGCGCGCCTTGGTGGACGAACGTATCTTTGAATGGCACAAAGAGGCGACGGGCTACAAAATTCGGCACGTGCCCGCTGGCTTGCCAGACATGTTAAAAACGCGTTCCATGTTGGAATGGGAATACGAGCCGCATCTGGGGCGCACCACAGCCCAAGCCATTACCGCCTCTGAAGAACGCCTCGCCCTGATGCGCAACGCGCAATCAGATTATGAGATCGCAATGCCGGTTTATGAACTCCACAACTTTGCGATGGGCACTGGATATTACACGGGACTACCGGACGATATCCGGCACGAGCAGTTTGATCAGCTGCAAAGGCTCACGCATCAGCTTTACCCGCGTTTGCGGCTCTATTTCTTTGACGCGCACCGATTGTATTCCGCACCGATCACGATCTTTGGTCCTTTGATGGCGGTGTTTTATGTCGGCACGTACTACATGGCCTTCCGGGATCACGAACGGGTCGAAACCTTTACCAGCCATTTTGACCATCTGGTGCGCGAAGCTTCCGTCAACGCGCGTGATATGCCGGATTATTTGGGCAGTTTGCGAAACCCGCAAACCTGATTGATACCTAGCATCGAGACAATCTAGCGGGTTGACGATGGTCAGAGCTTTGGATCGGGGTTCACCGTAAACCCATCCACTGCAATAACTTGGCCCGAAACCATGCGGGCGGCGTCCGAGGCGAGAAAGACAGCCATGGCAGCCACGTCGCGACCCTCGATAAAACGGCCCATTGCCGTACCGGTGGCATAGCCCTCATAGACCTGGTCACGCGTCATGCCCTTGGCTTCAGCCTCACGAGCTAGAACACCTTCCATCCGGGGGCCTTCTACGGCGCCGGGACAAATTGCATTGGCGCGAACGCCATAGGGGCCCAACTCCATCGCAACGGTTTTCATCAACCCGATCACCCCCCACTTCGCGGCGGCATAAGGCGCCCGATTGGGATAACCATATTGCCCAGCAGTTGACGCGGTGAAGATTATCGCCCCTTCGCCTGCGGCCTTCATCACCGGTGCGGCGTGTTTGGCCGCGATAAACGCGCCCTCCAAGTTAACGGCCAAACAGGCGCGCCATTCCTCCAGATCCACCTTGTCTACCGGCGCAGTTGGCCCGGCCACCCCGGCATTGGCACAAAGCGCACTAAGCGGGCCCGTATCGAGGATTTCCCCCAAAACCGCAGCCATATCAGCCTCGGACGCGGCGTTTGCGCTGCGCGCCTGCCAATGAGATGGCACGTCTGCCAGCGCCGCCTCATCAACGTCGGTCACCCAAACCTCGTATCCGGCCGCGTCAAACCCTGCCCCCATCGCGCGCCCCACGCCCGAAGCGCCTGCTGTGATCAGAACACGGCTCATCCCGGCTTGCGGATCGCAGCGCCCGCCCCTTCGGGATACTCAAGACCTGCCTGCGCCGAGGTAATGCGAGCCATCGCCGCCTCGATCGCAGCTGATGGCGGCTCCGGTCTGCGCGTCTTAAGGCTCACATGCAAAAGGAAGTGTTCGCCCGTTGCGATCAACGTTTCACCCTTAAACATGCGATGGAACAGGTGCAGTTTCTTGCCTGCGCCCAGCAACAATTGCGTTCGTACTGAAATACGGTCGCCTGCGAGCGCTTCATCCAGATGGCGGATATGGGTTTCAGCGGTGAAGTAACTGCCGCCAGAAGCAATGTAGTCCGCATCGCAGCCAATAATTTCCATGAACCGGTCTGTCGATTGCGCAAAGGCATCCAAGTAACGGCTTTCGGTCATGTGCCCGTTGTAGTCTGTCCAGTCGAGCGGCACAGCACGGTCCAGCACCAGGATCGGCTGGCTGAGGTCACCGATATCATCCACCCCGCCGGACAGACCAGCCGCTGGTCTCAAGGCATCGTCATGACGTTTCAACAGCGCGCCGGCACCCCAATCATTGGCTTTGAGCGCACGCATCATGCCCACCAAGTTGTCGTCGCGAATACGCTCCAACTCCCGGATCGAATGGTGTCCCGATTGCGCATCAGACTGCCCGGCGATCAGATCGACCAGTTCGTCTGTGAATTCGGGTACATCCATTAGCTTTGTCCACGGCCATTTCAGCGCCGGACCGAACTGCGCCATGAAATGCTTCATCCCGGCTTCACCACCCGCCACACGATAGGTTTCAAACAAGCCCATCTGCGCCCAACGGATGCCGAAGCCATACCGGATGGCATCGTCAATTTCTTCGGTTGTGGCAACGCCATCTTTGACCAGCCACAATGCCTCGCGCCAGACCGCTTCCAGAAAGCGATCCGCAACATGAGCGTCGATTTCTTTCTTAATGTGAAGCGGGTGCATTCCAATCCGCGAAACCACGGATTTGGCTTGGGCGAGTGTAGCAGCACTTGTGGCTTCTGTGGTGACAAGTTCGACCAACGGTAGCAGGTAGACTGGGTTGAAAGGATGTGTGACAACAATCCGCGAAGGATCAGCCGCATTTTGTTGCAATTCCGAAGGCTTAAAGCCCGAAGTTGAAGAGCCGATAACCGCGTCACTCGCCGCCTGGATCGCCGCGAATGTCGCATGTTTGATCTCCAGACGCTCTGGCACACTTTCCTGAATCCAGTCAACGTCAGCCACCGCGTCGGCCAGATTATTATGAAAGCTCAAAGCACCTTCGTTGGGCAGAGGCGCATCGCTCAATCCCGGCAAAGCGCGGCGAGCATTAGACAGAACTTCTCCGATCTTCCGTTCAGCCTCGGGATCCGGGTCAAACACCCGCACATCCCAGCCGTTCAACAAAAAGCGCGCGGCCCAGCCGCCGCCAATAACACCACCTCCGACAATTGCTGCTGTGCTCATGGGTCCCTTTCCGCATGTTTCGGATCGTACACCGCACGTGGGACGACCACATTGTTTTCAAAGATGGAGGATTGAAATGGATATCGAATTTGTAGGACTGCCAACTGAACAAGTCCTGGCCAGCAAGGCGAATGGAATGGACGCTTACGATCAGCCGATCGAAGTGCACAAGGCGCATGACGGGGCGTATCCCTGTCGCCATTGCCTCGGACAAACGCCCGTTGGTGAGGACTATTTGATATTGGCGTGGAAACCGTTCGCGGGCACAAACCCCTATACAGAAACGGGGCCGATTTTTCTGTGCGCTGAAGATTGCCAAAGCGCTGAGCCCTCGCACGCAGTTCCGGAAATATTGAAATCTCCACAATACCTTGTCCGCGGTTATTCAAGCGACGAACGGATCGTATATGGCACGGGTCAGGTGGTCCCCACTGCGGAGATTCCGGACTATGCCAACCAGTTACTACAAGACCCTGAGATCGCTTTTGTCGACGTACGCAGTGCCGCCAATAATTGCTTCCAATGTCGCGTGCTGCGCTCATCTGATACGGGTCATATCGCGTGATGCTCACCATCAGAGCACTTCCCTCGTCTCTTTGGGTTCAAAAATACTCAAAACACCGGTGGTTCACGCAGCCACCGGCGCCCGTTTTTCCAGGCCCAGCTTGGCGCGCACCTCATCCGGGCCAATAACCCGGGCGCCCATGTTTTCGATAATGGTCTGTGCCCGTTCCACCAGCTGCCAGTTTTCGGCCAGCACCCCTTTGTCAAGCCACAGGTTATCCTCAAGCCCGACCCGTACGTTTCCACCTGCCAAAACAGCGGCAGCAACATAGGCCATCTGGTTCCGACCCAATGAGAAGGCCGAGAAGGTCCAATCGTCGGGCACATTATTGACCATGGCCATAAAGGTATTCAGATCATCCGGGGCGCCCCAAGGCACGCCCATGCAAAGCTGAACCAACGCGGGGCCTTTGAGAACACCATCGGCCACCAATTGCTTGGCGTACCACAGATGCCCGGTATCGAACGCCTCGATCTCGGGCATGACACCCATCTCGGTCATCATGCTGCCCATCGCGGTCAGCATCCCCGGAGTGTTTGTCATGACATAATCGGCTTCTGCGAAATTCATGGTTCCGCAATCCAGCGTGCAAATCTCCGGTCGACATTGCGCTACATGCGCCACGCGTTCGCTTGCCCCAATCATGTCCGTTCCGTTTGACAAAGGCAGCGGGCTTTCGGTGGGCCCAAATATCATATCACCACCCATACCTGCGGTGAGGTTAAGGACAACGTCTGTATCCGCATCCCTGACCCGGTCCGTCACCTCCCGATACAGCGCCAGATCGCGGGAGGGCACCCCGGTTTCCGGATCACGCACATGGCAATGCACAATCGCTGCACCGGCTTTGGCGGCTGCAATGGCACTGTCGGCAATCTGCTTGGGAGAACGGGGCACATGCGGGCTGCGGTCTTGGGTACCGCCTGATCCGGTCACGGCACAGGTGATGAACACCTCACGATTCATGGTCAATGGCATGGCAATCTCCCTTGGCCAAATGCAATTTTGCCAGAAGCATGCCGAAGCTTGCGCACCTAGACTTTTCAAAATACGCGTAGAAATTGATGAAAAACGCAGAGTCGATCCTTGAACCTACGACTGCGCCATTGGCGGTCTCTATTCTGGTGTTTCCGGAAACCAACACGTTGTCTTTCGCTGCAGCGGTTGATCCGCTGCGGTCGGCCAACAGGCAGGCGGGCAAGGCGCTTTTCGATTGGCGCTATGTGACGCCGACCGACGCCTCCGTATCTCTCACAAGTGGGATCAACGTTAGCGGTACGCCATTGTCGAAACTGCTGAGTACTGACCTGCTCTTGGTCGTGGCAGGCTTTGATATTCAGCGGCAGACCACGCCGGCAATCAGCGCCGGATTGCGACGCGTGTTCGAAAGCGGCGCACATGTTGCGGGCATTGATGGTGGACCGTGGATGCTGGCGCAGGCCGGGCTGTTGGATGGAGAGACAGCCACCACCCATTGGGAGGATCTGAGCGAGTTTGCGTCCCGCTTTCCCGATGTGACGACGGTTGCAAATCGCTTTTGCATCTCTGGCCGCACACTGACTTGCGCAGGCGCCGTGCCCGCGCTGGATATGATGTTGCATCTGATCGCTGCGCGTTATGGCAGGCGTTTGGCCGCGCAGGTCGCAGGCGCCTTTATCCATGACAGTGCAACCGACCCGGCGCGCCCCCAAACACGCGCGGGCCCGGATCCGCGGCATGGCAGGCTCACCGCAAAAGCGAGCGAACTGATGCAACAGGCGCTTGAGGCTCCCCTCAGCATTCCGCAGATCGCGTCGAAACTAAGTGTCAGCCCAAGGACACTCGAGGCGCAGTTCCAGTCACGCCTTGGCCGGTCGCCTAAGGCGTATTACCTGTCCCTGCGTCTGAATGAGGCTCTGCGGTTGATCACGCAAACCGATATGCCGGTGATCGATATTGCTTTGACCACGGGTTTTTCTTCTGCCGCCAGCTTCGCGCGGGCCTTTCGCGCAGCGCATGGCACATCGGCTCGTTCGCTTCGCAGCGGTTAGGTCAAACGTCAGAAGGGCATCGGATGCGCGCGATGTGCCTGATCGATTTCGGCCAGCACATCATCAGACAGGGTCACGTCGGTCGAGGCAATGATGCGATCCAATTGTTCGATGCTTGTGGCACCAAAGATGGCCGAACACATGAACGGGCGTGTCCGGCACCAAGCCAGGGACATGTGCACCGGATCCATACCGTGGCGATCCGCGATATCCAAATAGGCCTGCACAGCAGGTAACACCCGTTCGGTCTTGCGCCCGCCCATTTGCGGCCCCCAGGACATGCGAGAGCCGTCGGGCACGCTACCGCCCTGGTACTTGCCCGACAAAAAGCCAGTTGCGAGCGGAGAAAATGCAATCAAACCAACGTCTTCATAGACACTCATCTCGGCCATGTCAGTATCGTAGAGACGGCAAAGCAGTGAATATTCGTTCTGCATCGTCTGGACGCGCGGCAGGCCTTTGTCTTCGCTCAGCCGCAACCATTGTGAGGTGCCCCAGGCGCTTTCATTCGAGAGGCCGAAATAGCGGATCGTGCCGCGATCGACCTCCCGTTGCAGCGCCTCAAGGCAGTCTTCCATATTCGCGACCACGGCCGCCCGGTCTGCAGGTGTGGGGTCATAGGTCCAATTCTGGCGGAACATGTAACTGCCGCGATTGGGCCAGTGAAATTGATAAAGGTCGATGTAATCCGTCTGCAGCCGTTTGAGGGATTGTTCAACCACGTCCGGGATTGTCTTTCCCGTGATCGGGGCCCCGTCGCGGGCCCGCGCCATGCCCGCGCCGGAGTGTTTGGTGGCGAGAATATAGTCGTTCCGTCGCCCGGTTTTGGCATGCCAATTGCCTATGATCTCTTCGGTTGTGCCCAGAAACTCCCCGATGTTGGGGCAGGACGGATACATTTCGGCCGTATCGACAAAGTTGATCCCTGCATCCAGCGCCCGGTCCATCTGCGCGTGGCCTTCCTCTTCGGTGTTTTGATAGCCCCAGGTCATCGTACCGAGGCAAAGTTCAGACACGGTGAGGCCGGTGCGGCCCAGCGGGTTCATCTTCATGTGGGATATCCTTGGATTGCGTGGGGCAGACCCTAGCGGCCATGCACGGAAGGGCAAATCGAAAGTTGAGAACAAAACAAGAACATGCTATCTCTGATCTATGCCTGCTCAGCTTTTGCCCCATCGCGGCGGACAGTCGCCTGATCGCCCTACCCTGACACTGGCCGAGGACATCGCGGTGCCGCTCGCCCGGCTCAGCGAAGCTTGCGGCACGGCGCGGCGCAGTTTTGCGATGTGGCTGGCGCGCGCGACCAAGGGACCGGTGATCTGGAT
>CAYODE010000158.1:0-6207 GCA_964402685.1 uncultured Aestuariivita sp.
TCGCGTAAAGTTTGCCATCCTCAACGCCGCGGATTTCCCCTTTGGCAACGCCGGTCGATCGACCGACATGATCTATCACACCGATGCAATCGATCATCATGCCCAACGGAATGGGGCGGATGATGCTGATCTTGTATTCCAGTGTCGTATAGACCGACCCGCGCGGCACTTTTGTCATCACGGCACAAGCCATGGCGCTGTCCAGAAGTGTGCCGTACCAGCCGCCGTGTACTGTTCCTAAAGGGTTTGTCATGGCGAAACTGGGGGCACCGCGAAACACGACCCGGCCGTCTTCGACGGCGTGAAGCTCATATCCCAACGTCTGACCGATGGGTGGACCGGGAAGCCGCCCCTCCAATATGCCGGTCATGAACTCAAGACCGGACATGCCCAAGACTTCGTCCTGTTTGAGCAAATCAGCGGGGGATTGAGCAACATTCATAGGTCACCTCCATCACGTATTAAGGAGAGGCTATCAATGGTGCAGGGGCCTGCAATCGTTACGCGACGTTCTCAAGGTGCACCTTGGGTTGAACACCTAAGGCATAGCAAACATCCCGCGTCAGTTCCGGGCGGTTCAGCGTATAAAAATGCAGATTTTCAACGCCGCCCTCGATCAGATCGCTGCACAGTTCGGTGCAAATTGCGGTGGCCAACAAGTCTTCGCGCCCGTCGCGCATGGCTTTGTCAAACGCATCATCCATCCAGGCCGGTATCTTGGCGCCACATCGTTGGGCGAATTTGCGCGCGCCCGCCCAATTTTCGATAGGCAGGATGCCAGGCGTGATGGGCGCGTCGATCCCGGCTTTTTCACAGGCGTCGCGAAAGCGAAAGAACGTCTCGGCTTCAAAAAAGAACTGCGTCAGTGCTTCCGCGGCTCCGGCATCTATTTTGCGCTTTAACCAATCCACATCGGCTGTAGTGTTTGTGGCTTCAGGGTGCATGTCAGGGTAAGCGCCAACCCGGATCGTAAAATCACCCGTTTGGGCGAGCGCTTCGATCAATTCGCAGGAATTCGAGAAACCCTCAGGATGTGGCGTGAACGCCCCTTCACCCTTTGGAGGATCACCACGCAGGGCAACAATCTCGGTCACGCCTGCCCTGGCAAAGCCACGGGCAATCTCAAGTGTCTCGGCCTTTGTCGCATCAACGCATGTCAAATGTGCCGCCACTGGTAAGCCCGAGGTTTTGTGCAGGGTCGCAACCGCTTCGCGCGTCAAGTCCCGCGTGGTTCCACCTGCGCCATAAGTGACTGACACAAAGCGTGGATCTAATGGTGCCAGCGTTTGCACAGTGTCCCAGAGCCGGAATGACGCCTCCAGAGTTTGCGGCGGGAAGAACTCGAAGGATACGGCAGGGACGGACATAATGGGCAACCTCGTTTTCGTTTGGCCCTTGTCGCATGCGCATCATTGTGAAACAATTTCATAATACTCAAGAATAACATGAGCGAGCTTTAAGGTTGCACATCGAATTTCGTCATCTTCGGACTATTAAAGCCATTCACGAGGCCGGCGGGTTGGCGCGTGCGGCTGAGACGTTGCACATCACGCAAAGCGCGCTGAGCCATCAGATCAAAGGGTTGGAAGATCAGGCGGGTGTCGAACTGTTTGTGCGCCGCTCAAAGCCGATGAAGCTATCGGCGGCCGGGCTGCGACTGCTACGATTAGCCAATCAGATCCTCCCGCAAGTCGAAGCCGCGCAAGAAGAATTCAGCAACCTGCGCGATGGCAAGGCTGGTCGCATGCACATCGCTATCGAATGCCCTGCCTGTTTCGACTGGCTGTTCCCTGTGTTGGAAGAGTTCCGCAAAAGCTGGTCAGACGTGGATGTTGATATTCGTCCCGGGCTTGCGTTCGATGCATTGCCAGCGCTGCAAAAGGAAGAGGTCGATTTGGTAGTCTCTTCCGATCCTGAGGATCTGCCGGGCGTAGAGTTTGTCAAACTCTTTGATTATGCACCGGTTTTTGTGGCCTCTGCCCAACACCCCTTGTCGGCAAAACCCTTTGTCGAGGCTGCAGATTTTCGGGGCCAGACATTGATTACCTATCCGGTCGAACGCTCACGTCTGGATGTGTTCAGCCAGCTTTTAATCCCGGCCAAGGTTGAGCCCGCCACGATCCGGCAGGTCGAGTTGACAGCGGTCATTTTGCTGCTCGTAGCATCGAACAGAGGCGTCTCCGTGCTGCCGGATTGGGTCGTGCGCGAGGTCAAATACAGCTCAGATTACGTGACGCGTCCCTTAACAGAGCACGGGCTGACCCGAACGCTCTATGCGGCGATTCGAACGGAAGATCAGGACAAACCGTTTATGCAAAAGCTCATCGAGCTTGCGCGGGTTGAGGCCAAGCGTTTGCAGGACGCATAAACGTTCAGATCAGTTTGACGATCTGTTTCCCTTTGTTGCGGCCTTCCAAAAGTCCGATAAACGCGGCAGGCGCGGCAGCAAGCCCTTCGGCGACATCTTCGACATGCGCGATATCACCGCTGACCACGCGTGGAGCAACATCTGCGAGGAACGCCGGCAGCTTGTCCCAGTGGTCCGAAATGATAAAGCCATTTACCGACAATCGGTTCACCAAAATGGTGCGCCACGTACGCGGCAGCAGATCTTTCTGGCCACCTGCGCCGGCTCCGAGCCCGCCCGCGTTATACCAGCTGATCATGCCGCAGACAGGAATGCGACCGCCGACGTTCATCAAGGGGATGGTGGCTTCGAGGATCTTGCCGCCG
Organism: uncultured Aestuariivita sp.; assembly: GCA_964402685.1. Taxonomy (GTDB): domain Bacteria; phylum Pseudomonadota; class Alphaproteobacteria; order Rhodobacterales; family Rhodobacteraceae; genus Aestuariivita. The sequence goes on from CAYODE010000158.1 coordinate 2,734, forward strand.
ACATTTTCGAAATAGATGTCGATACCGTTAGGGCAGGCCTCTTTCAACGCCGCGCGCAAGTCGCCTGCGGTTTCATAGGCGCGGTGATCGAGGCAAGAGTCGAATCCGAACGTCTCTGTCGCCATCGCGCATTTGTCTCCGCCCCCGGCAATACCCACTGTTCGCAAGCCCATATGCCTTGCCAACTGACCAACCATGGATCCCACCGGTCCCGTGGCGGCTGCGACTACAAGTGTTTCGCCTTCTTTCGGGCGGCCATATTCCATCAGGCCGTGCCAGCCGGTAAATCCTGGCATGCCCAACACGCCCAAGGCCGTTTGAATGGGTGCAATGGTTGGATCCAACTTCTGAACCGCTTTGCCACTGACGACCGCATGGGTTGCCCATCCTAGCGGTCCAAACACCATATCCCCGACGTTAAGCCCATCAGCTTGCGAGGCGATGACTTCCCCAACAGAGCCCCCCTCCATCGTCCCTCCGATGGGTACGGGTTGGGCATAGGACGGCCCATCATCCATACGCCCCCGCATGTAAGGATCCAGCGACATGTAATGCACGCGCACCAAAACTTCGCCGTCAGATGGTTCAGGAACGGGGCCGGTTTCCAGTTTGAAGTTCTCTGGCGTCGGTGCTCCTGTGGGGCGGCTGGCTAGGGTGATGCGCTGCATTTGGTCGGTCATCGATCGTCCTCGTTCTACTGGTCTCGGGCCATGACTGTTTGGCGTGTTCCGTACCCCTTGGCAACCGCAACGCGCTGGCCTATACGCGCGGCTTGAACTCTAGGAGCCCCTCTCATGTCAGGCAGCGCAAATCTCAACATCATGATTAAAGCCGCGCGTCTTGCGGGGCGGTCGTTGGTCAAAGACTTCCGGGAGGTTGAGAACCTTCAGGTGTCGGTCAAAGGTGCTGGGGATTTCGTCAGCAAGGCCGATATTGCCGCTGAGGCCATCATCAAGGAAGAGCTTCTGGGCGCGCGCCCGACCTACGGATGGCTGGCCGAAGAAGGAGGGGAGATCGACGGCAAGGACCCGACCCGCCGTTGGATTGTGGACCCACTCGATGGCACGACCAATTTCCTACACGGCCTGCCGCATTGGGCGGTCTCTATCGCGTTGGAACATAAAGGTCAGATTGTGGCGGGTGTGATCTTTGATCCGGCCAAAGACGAGATGTTTGTTGCAGAGAAAGGCGGAGGTGCCTTCCTGAACGAAACACGCCTTCGGGTGTCGTCACGCAACCGCATGATCGAAAGCATCTTTGCTACGGGCTTGCCGTTTGGCGGGCGGTCGGATCTGCCGGCGACCCTACAGGACCTTGCGCGTCTGATGCCGGTTTGCGCGGGTGTGCGACGTTGGGGGTCAGCCGCCTTGGACTTGGCCTATGTCGGGGCAGGGCGCTATGATGGGTTCTGGGAACGACGGTTGAACGCATGGGATCTTGCCGCCGGTTTGATTATCGTACGTGAAGCGGGTGGGTTGGCGCAAGCTATTGACTCTAATGGAGATATCTTGACCGATGGTGAAGTGATCGCGGCCAACGAGCCGATGTTTGACGCCTTTGCCAAGATCATCCGCGGCTAATGGTCAGGCGTTAATCCCGTCCGTCCATTCGAACGGTTCCAGGTCTGAAGGATCAACGCCTTCGATGCATCCAACGTTGATACCCACTTCTTCTGGTGCAAACTTCCGCTGGTGATGGGTATAGATCCCGCATGTCTTACAGAACCAATGCTTCGCCACATGGCTGCCCCAGGTATACAGACCCAGATTGTCAGCGCCCTTGGTAACTTTTAACGATGACACTGGGGCTGAAACGTTCGCGGCTTGCCGCCGTTTGCAGAACGAACAATTGCATCGTCGCGCTTTGGATATTGGCATGCTGAGATCTGCTTCGATTACAACTGCGCCGCAGTGGCAGGAGGCGCGGATGCGGCTCATTTTCGGATCTTCGGAATGCGGCTGATCCGCGATGGCATGGATCGGGCGTTTTTGACTTTGGGAATGCGGCTCTCGGTAAAGACATACCGTGCTTCGGGATGCGGTGGATGCCCTTCGGTATTGTTCCAATAGGCCGTGCCACCACGCCGGAGCCACAACGGAATCGTTGCTGCGATTCCTGCAACGAAGCCGCCCGCATGGGCCCAATAGGCTACTCCGCCTTCATCGCCGGTCGATGCAAAACCGCCCAAGAACTGCATGCCCAGCCACAGGCCCAGCATGATCCAGGCCGGGATTGGCAGGATGCGGAAAAAGACGATGAAGATGATCAGGATGTCGACACGCGCCTTGGGGAACATCAGGAGATACCCGCCCATCACCCCGGCAATAGCACCTGAGGCCCCAATCGTCGGAATGTTGGAATAGGGCGCGGCCATCACTTGCAACAAGCCCGCCGCCACGCCTGTTGCAAGGTAGAAGAGCAGATAGGGCACATGTCCCATCTCGTCTTCCATGTTATCGCCAAAAATAAAGAGGAACAGCATGTTACCAGCCAAATGCATAAAGCCTGCATGGAGGAACATGGACGTGAAGATCGTGTGCAACTCGCGTCCTGCACTGATCTCATAGGGGACGATGGCCCAAGCGTCATAGAACTGGAACAAAGCCAGTTGATCGCCCTGGATCGGAAGCATCGTCAGAAAGATACCGATATTCAACGCCATCAGCGCGTAGGTCACATAAGGCACGCGGCCCGATGGGTTGTGATCACGGATCGGAAACATTGCTGTTAAGCTGGCGTTCGGAAACCGCAGGGTCAAGAGGCGCTGAGCGAAGTTTTTGCCTTGACCTGACGCCTACGCGCCCCACGGTTCTGGGCATGAAACGTACGACATTTAGCCTCGCTTGCTGCCTCACCCTGTTTGCCAGCGCATCGCTGGCGCAATCCTGTCCTGCTGCCCCTGACCATGACGCCGCGCTTGAAGGGCTCTTTGCCCAGATGGCAGAGGTGGAGAATGATATGGATGCACGCACCCTCTCTAACCAGATGTGGGAACTTTGGACCGATGCGCCGGATGAAGCTGCGCAGGCTTTGCTGGATCGCGGGATGCAGGCGCGATCAAGCTATGATTTCCTGGGAGCACTGGACGCGTTGGATCGGTTGGTCGCGTATTGTCCCGACTACGCCGAAGGGTACAACCAACGGGCTTTTGTGAATTATCTGCGTCAGGATTTTGCAGCGGCCCTTGTCGATCTGAACCGAACACTTGACCGTTCGCCGCGCCATGTCGGCGCTTTGTCGGGCAAGGCGCTGAGCCTTTTGGCGCTTGGACGCATCGATCAGGCGCGCGATGCATTGAACGCGGCTTTGGCGTTGAACCCCTGGTTATCTGAGCGTCACTTGGCAGGGCCCGGCGGGCCGCTTGCACCAATTGGCCAGGACTTGTGATCGGCGCTTTTCCTCCCCGATTCAGCAGGCTATGGTCGCGCCAGTAGGCCCGCGTGGTGGAATGGTAGACACAAGAGACTTAAAATC
>CAYODE010000158.1:6307-8409 GCA_964402685.1 uncultured Aestuariivita sp.
GCCCGCGTGGTGGAATGGTAGACACAAGAGACTTAAAATCTCTGGGCCGGAAGGCCGTGCCGGTTCGAGTCCGGCCGCGGGTACCAAAAGCTGTTTTTTTATTGCTTCTGTGTTGGTCCGGCCATGAAAACTCCGAGTTAGTTGGCGCCGATTCCTACCATCCAAGCGCTCTTGAGCTCCTGTTCGGAACACTGTGCTCTCTCGCCTTGGGTTCGAAATGGGGCCAAAGCTCCCAGCACTCGCTGCTCCATTTGATATGCTTCAGCTTCGCTGCTCCATGCCTGCTGAAGCACCGCTCGCCACTTTTCCTGAATCACTTCTGATGGAATATGACAGTTAACCTGTTTGAGACGCTCGGGTATGCGCCCGACGTGCTTGTAGGAGATGCCACGCTTGCCCACGACGAGGCGCAGGCCTTTGGCTTCGCTGTCGTAGATTTGTGTTCCCGCAGGGTGATCTTCTGAGAGCCGCGATACCGCGGCTTGCGTGAGCTTTATCGTCATGTCTATCGTCTCCGTGGGCCATGTTTCAGGCCCTGTTTCGGTTAGGTCCTGACAGGTCTCAGGACATGTTATGAGACGATGATGTCTTGTTTTATTGGCCCCGCGGACCCTTATTAGGTGCTATGAGGTGATAAAATATCATGGATTCAATAACTTAAAATCTCTGGGCCGGAAGGCCGTGCCGGTTCGAGTCCGGCCGCGGGTACCAACAAATCAGGCCTTTCGCGTCATCTGACGCCTGAACAAGAACCGGTTAGACGGCGTTTCTCAAAACGCGCCCATGGCCAAGCCTGCTCCGATAGCGGCGCCCAGGTCATGGCAGGTCTGCAATTCATTATCCGGAATCGTTTTCAACGCGAGGATCTCTGCTTCGGTTTGCGCGTGCGTGCAGACGATCAACGGGGGCTGAACTTCTTTCAACCGCCACCCGGTCGCGATCCGCGCCAGTTGCCGCGCGGCGTTTTCCCCATCGGATCCCGCGCAGATCATTTGGGCATAGGGCCGCCCTTCGAGTTGGCCCAAAACAGGGTAATAGCAACGATCGAAGAACTCTTTCATCTCGCCCGAAAGTGCGGCCAGGTTTTCAGGTGCACAGAAAAGGTATCCGCTCGCAGCTTTCAGGTGATCCGGCGTTGTGTCACGCGCTTCCAAAAGACGCGTTTCAATCTCGTCCCGTGCGCCTGCAGCCGCAGCTTCCGCCATTTGGCGGCTACCACCTGTGCGCGAGTGATAAACGATCAGGAGCTGGGTCATGGCCTGTCCGCTCCCGCCGAGGGATCAGTCGCGCGTTCCGGCGAAACGCGCCTGCCACTCTTCGCGCTGCTCGTCGGTGATTTTGGCAAAGAGCACATCCGGCACAGAAAAGGCGTGTCCGGCGGGCAGGGCAGTCAGCGCCTCTGCGACGTCTTTCGGCCAGTCGGTATCCAGCGTGTTCATTGCGCTTAGCATCCGCGCCGAAGCCGCCGGGATGAAAGGTGCCGAAAGAACCGCATAGAACCGTATCAGGTTCAGGCCAAGGCGCACCTGCACCGCTGCCTTTTCCGGGTCTTCCTTAAAGGTCGTCCAAGGTGCGACGCTCTGCAGGTATTCGTTACCAGCGGCCCAAATCGCGCGCAATTCCTGGGCGGATTTGCGCACTTCCATGGCCTCCATGAAGCCCTCATAGGCACGCAGTCGCGTCGTCAGTTCTTCGATCAGCGCGCGTTCTTCAGCGCCCATATCGCCACCCGCCGGGATCTCCTCTCCGAACTTGGAGCGGCAGAATTTCGTAATTCGGCTGACAAAATTGCCAAGTACATCGGCCAGATCTTTGTTTACACCGGACTGGAAATTCTCCCACGTGAATTCACTGTCTGAACTCTCTGGGCAATTGGACAATAGCCACCAGCGCCAGTAGTCAGCGGGAAGGATTTCCAACGCCTGATCCATAAAGACACCGCGCCCTTGCGATGTCGAAAACTGGCCGCCGTCATAGTTCAGGTAGTTAAATGATTTGATGTAATCCACCAGCTTCCAGGGCTCGCCGGAGCCGATAATCGTCGCTGGGAAACTCAGCGTATGGAAGGGCACGTTATCCTTGCCCATGAACTGTGTGTAGGT
>CAYODE010000159.1:0-8319 GCA_964402685.1 uncultured Aestuariivita sp.
ATGATGATGGAAGGTGCCGGGTTCGAAGTGGTTGCCCTGGGCATCAACACTCCGGTTGAAAACTACGGAGAGGCATTGGAAACCGAAGGCCCGGACATACTGGGCATGTCCGCCCTGCTCACAACGACGATGCCCTACATGAAAGTCGTGATCGACACGATGGTCGAACAAGGCATTCGCGACGACTACGTCGTGTTGGTCGGAGGCGCGCCTTTAAACGAAGAGTTCGGCAAAGCCATCGGTGCTGACGCCTATTGCCGGGACGCAGCGGTCGCTGTGGAAACGGCCAAGGAATTCGTCGCGCGCAAGCACAATCAAATGAGCGCATAAGCAATTATTTGAAACGACAAGAAAAGACACCCGCTCAATGCTGAGCGGGTGTTTTCGTTTTTAGTGGTTTGGTCGCGTCAGTGACGCTGTATTTGTTCAATCGCGGCAACCAACACCAGGCCATAGAGCACGTGACCGGCCAGAGCGACCCAGGTGATCGAGCTGAAGCCCAGGAAGAATGGCAGTCCGGCGATGTAAGTCATCCCGCCAATGGCAAAGACCCAAAGGCCGACGCCGTAAATCAGTGCTGGAACAACCGTCGGCAGGTTCCAACGGTCAATCGCGGACCAAACGGGTTTAAAGATCATCAACCAGCCGAGTGGATATCCAATCAAACCGACCAGATAGAAGTGGGTAAAGTACCCGGCGAAATTGCTGTTTGGCAAACCAAGCGCGCCAAGAAGGCCGCGGGCCAAACCGTGTGGTGACAGTGCACCAAAACCAAGCGCTGGGCTCACCACCTGCCCCCAGAAGTCGAAGGCTAGCGTTGCGAAGAAGCCTGAGACAAACATCAATCCGAGTATGTCGTAAATCGAGGTCCGGCAGGCGGGCAATACGGGGTTTTCTGTTGACGTCGTCATGACGGCATGTCCTTGTTCAGTTGGGGTCGTTTCGTGGGCCATCACGTGGGGCCATGATTTCCCGACCACAAGGAATGTGTCAGCTTAACACCAAATGGTGAGACTTGTGACAAAGCCCCCTTCCCCCCTCCCCAGCGACGCAACGCTCACACAGGACGGCTTGAATGCTACCGGCCAAGGGCGTGTCTTGGTTATCGCTTGCGGAGCGCTCGCACGCGAAATCATTGATTTAAAGACAGCTAACAAGTGGGATCATTTGGACCTCACCTGTCTGCCGGCCATTCTGCACAATCATCCGGAACGCATTACAGACGCAGTGAGTGACACCATTGCCAAGCACAAAGCCGACTATCACTCGATGTACGTCGCCTACGCCGATTGTGGCACCGGAGGATTGCTAGAAAAGGCCTGTGAGGAACTTGGAGTTGAAATGATCAAAGGGCCGCATTGCTACAGTTTTTTTGAAGGGAACGACGCGTTTGCGGCGCATGACGACGAAATAACTGCATTCTACCTGACAGATTTCCTAACCAGGCAGTTTGATGCCTTTGTGTGGAAACCCCTCGGTCTTGATAAGCATCCCGAATTGCGCGACGCTTATTTCGGCCACTACACAAAACTGGTCTTCCAATCCCAAACGAACGATCCAGCCCTTTTGGAAAAAGCAAAAGAATGTGCTGAAAAGCTCGACCTCGCGTTTGAGCATCGTGTGACCGGTTATGGCGACCTCTCCAACACCCTCGCTGATTGGGCGGAACGCGCGCGTTAACATCGCCGCAACGCGGTGAACTAGCCAAGTTCGGCGCTTGCAACCTCACGAATACGCTCGATCATGGATCTTAATCCATTGGAACGCTGCGCGGACAGGTGATCATTCAAACCCAAACGGGCCATTTCCGCGCGCGCATCTACGGCAATCACCTCTTGCAGGGTCAATCCGTTATAAAGCTTGCGCAGCACTGCGATTAGGCCATTAACGATCATCGCATCGCTTTCGCCATCAAAGTGAAATTGGCCATTCGTGATCGATGGATGCAACCACACTTGACTGGCACAGCCGGTCACCTTGGTCGCGGGCACTTTTAACGCATCATCCAAAGGTGCCATATCCTTGCCCTGCTCAATGACAAAGCGATAGCGATCTTCCCAATCCTCCAGGAATTCAAAATCCTCGACGATGTCTTCAAAGGCTTGGCTTGCCATTCCCGATCCCCATGTGATGCGCAATCTCACCTATGACGCAGGCACCGCGGTGTCCAGAGCGCGCTTGACGCTTTTCAACAGAGGTTGAATACGTTAACCCGGTAAGCAAAGAAACGCCCGGGGCAGACCTTTATGATGACAAGAACCATCGCCGCCAAACCCATTCTTGCATTGATGCTGGCGACACTGGTTTTGGCCGGATGCAATTCACGTTTGAACCCGTTTAACTGGTTTGGAAACAGCCGCGAGGTGGCTGTGTCCGAGGACGTGAACCCTCTTGTTCCGCGAGAAAGAGAGGGATTCTTCGGAGATCGCGACGAAACCTATCCCGGCGTCCCCATCGATACAGTGACCGAAATAACAATCGAGCGGACCCGCAGTGGCGCGATCATTCTTGCCAAGGGAGTAGCCGCGCGCCAAGGGCCTTATGAGGTGCAACTCACACCCGCAAACATCGACGATGAACCAGTCGACGGCGTGCTGAGCTACAGCTTTGACATCATCTACCCCAACTTCAACACGGCGGTTGGCTCTGAAGCGACCCGACGGGTGACGGCGGCACGATCCATTTCCAATAACACTTTGGAGCAAACGCGCACCATTCGCGTGAACGGCGCACGAAATGCGCAGGAAATCCGGCGTCGCTGACCCGGATAACGGATTTACAGCTCGATCACTTTGACGGTTTGACCTTTGGCGGCCAAGGCCACACGCCCTTCGCACAGTCGAAGCGCGTCTTCGCCAAACACTTCACGCCGCCAACCGACCAAAGCGGGCACATCACGCAAGCCGCCAGCAATCGCGTCCAGATCCGCACTGCTTGCGATAAGCTTCGCGGCGACACCAGACGCTTCCGTTTTTGCTTTTAGCAAAACGCGAAGAAGATCGGCCAGCGCCGGGTTTACTTGTGTCTTGCTTCTACCCTGATCAGGTGTCGGCAACTGATCCTGTGGACATGCCAATCCTTTAGCGACGGCCGCAAGTATCCCCTCGGCAATCGGATCTTTGCGCGCCTCGCGCAACAAAAGGCGAAGATGCCCAAGATCGGCCGCTGATTTTGGCTTGGTCGATGCCAACTCAACGAGCGCATCATCCTTAAACACTCGATTGCGCGGGATGTTCTTGGATTGCGCATAAGTCTCGCGAAATGCCGCGAGCTCGCGCACGATGGCCAAGAAGCGTGGAGACGCAGACCGGGTTTTCACCCGACGCCATGCATCCTCCGGGTGGCTGTCATAAGTCTCTGGGTTGATCAGAATTTGCAACTCTTCTTCAAGCCAATGGGACCTGTTTGTTTTTTTCAGTTGGGCGGCCAGGTGCTCATAGATATTGCGCAGATGTGTGACATCGGCCAGAGCGTAGGTTTTTTGCGCGTCTGACAATGGTCTGCGTGACCAATCCGTAAATCGGGAAGATTTGTCCAAAGGCTTGCGAACGATCTTGCGCACGAGCGTTTCGTACCCGGCCTGTTCACCAAATCCGCACACCATTGCCGCCACTTGGGTATCAAACAATGGCTTCGGGAACACGCCAGCATCAAAATAGAAGATCTCCAGATCCTGACGCGCGGCGTGGAAGACCTTTACAACGCTTTGGTCACGGAAGAGTTCATAAAGCGGCTCAAGTGACAGATTTCCGGCAAGCGGATCGACCAGCACCGCACTGTCTTCGTCGTCCGACGGGTACGCCAACTGCACGAGGCACAGCTTCGAGTAGTAGGTGCGTTCGCGTAAGAACTCGGTATCCACTGTTACATAGGAATGCTCGCGAGCCGTTTTGCAAAAGGCTTCAAGCGCGTCCGTCGTCGTCAGTGTTTTCATTCGGTTCGTGTCTTTTTGTTCTTATTTTCATTTTTAACCGAATTGCTCCGGCTAGACGCCCCCTTGGTCACCATACTAGGCGATCAACCAAAGAATGCACAAGAACTTGCGTCTAATTGGTACCGCCGATCTGCGCAAGACCACGCAGTTTTGGTTCAAGACAGGAAGATCGCAGTTCGGTCACCTGCCGCGAACCTTTTCAAGACCGCCGGGTACAATCGGTGCTCCAGCTTCAACACTCGACCTGCCAAAGTCTCGGCTGTGTCCTCTGGATGAATATCAAGTGCAGCCTGACCCAGGATCGGCCCATCGTCTAACGCTGCAGTCACTTCATGCACTGTACACCCATGCTGTGCATCGCCCGCGTCCAGTGCTCGCCTGTGTGTGTGCAGGCCCTTGTATTTGGGCAAAAGTGACGGGTGGATATTGAGCATCCGTCCCTGCCACTGAGACACAAAACCCTCTGTTAAGACCCGCATGAAGCCCGCTAGACACAAAATATCCGGCTTCGCCTCAAGCAATGGCTGCATCAGAGCCGCTTCAAACGCCGGACGATCGCCTTTGAACGGACGGTGGTCGACGGCTGCCACGGCCACACCCCGCTCCGCCGCACGCTTCAACCCCGCGGCATCCGGATCATTCGATGCAACAAGACACGGACGGGCTGGATGATCACCGATCATGCTATCCACGAGGGCCAACATGTTCGATCCACCACCTGAAATCAGGATCGCGACGCGTTTTGTCACAAAAGCCGCCCAGTATAAGTGACGCCAATGCCGGAACTGACACGTCCCAGCGAGACGACTTTTTCGCCTTCGTTCTGCAGAAGTGCGACGGCTTCCGCCGACACCTGTTCTGGCACCGCAACCACCATTCCAATGCCTGAGTTGAAGGTTTTCAACATTTCGGCTTCGGCCATCCCACCAAGTTCTGCCAGCCATTTAAAGACGGGCGGCAAGTCCCAAACGGACAAATCGATCTCGGCCCCACAACCGTCTGGCAACATGCGCGGAACATTTTCCGTCAATCCGCCCCCTGTGATATGCGCAAATCCCTTCGCATAACCCGCTTTCAGCGCCGCCAGCGCTGGTCGGACATACAGATGTGTCGGTGTCAGCAATGCCTCGCCCAAAGTGGTGTTTGGATCCCAAGGGCAGGATGCGTCCCAACCCAGGCCCGACAGTTCCACCACGCGTCGCACCAACGAATACCCGTTGGAATGCACGCCGTCAGAAGCCAACCCCAAAAGGACATCACCCGGCTGGATATCGCGCGGTAAGTCCGTCCCGCGTTCCAATGCACCCACGGAAAACCCCGCAAGATCAAAATCCCCGGCAGGGTACATACCTGGCATTTCCGCCGTCTCGCCACCGATTAACGCACAATTCGAGGCCCGACAGCCCGCAGCGATCCCTTCAACAATGCGTGCGGCCTGATCGACCTCCAGCTTGCCAGTTGCAAAATAGTCCAGAAAGAACAGCGGTTCTGCGCCCTGACAAATCAGGTCATTCACGCACATGGCGACCAGGTCGATGCCAACGCCGTCAACATAGCCGGTATCAATGGCAATCCTCAGCTTGGTCCCTACCCCATCCGTCGCTGCCACAAGAATGGGGTCCGTGTAACCGGCGGCCTTGAGGTCAAACAAACCGCCAAAGCCACCAAGCCCGGCCATAACCCCAGATCGCGACGTCGATTTTGCCGCTGGTTTGATGCGATCTACGAGTTCATTGCCTGCATCAATGTCCACGCCTGACTGCGCATAGGTCAGGCCGTTTTTTCCGTCGCTCATTGCGGGGGTCCTCTTGTGGCGGTGCCTTGCATGGCGGGTTAGACGATCCGGACATCTTGCGCAACGGGAAGGCTTGACGCGGGCCATGATCGTGGTACCCACAGTGCTTAGGCGGGCCTGTAGCTCAATTGGTTAGAGCAGAGCGCTCATAACGCTTTGGTTGCGGGTTCAAGTCCTGCCGGGCCTACCACACCCCCTTCTTCTCACCCGCCGTCCGGGCAACGGACTAACGTGCGATGACGATATCCGCCTGCAGCCCGCCCAAGCGTGTGCTTTCGCCTAAACGTAAGACACCTCCATGGGCGCGCGCGATGTCGGATGCGATCGCCAACCCAAGGCCAACGCCCGAGCCCTTGTCCTGATTGCGCGCCGGATCCAATCGGGCAAACGGTTTCACGGCTTCCGTGCGTTTGTTTGCAGGAATACCGGGGCCGTCATCCTCGACACGCAAGCGTAGGGACTTGTCGGACATATGCATCGAAACTTCGGCTTTAGTGCCATACCTGACGGCATTGTTGACCAGGTTTTCAATCGCACGCCGCATGGGGCCGGGACGCAACACGATATCACCTGCGCCAACCAATTCCGCAATCTCCACGGTTTTTCCCTCGCGGCGTGCGTCATCAACAACCGATTGCACTAAAGCTGCAGGATCAACCTTTTCGGGCTCTCCCTCTGCTGCGCCTTTGGCAAAGTTCAGAAACTCATCCAACAGCCGCTGCATATCGTTTACGTCGCGCAGCAAGGGTTCCGCCTCGTCCTCATCCAACATGTTCAGCCCAAGCTTCAAACGTGTCAGCGGAGTGCGAAGATCATGGCTCACACCCGACAACATCATCGTGCGTTGTTCAATTTGTCGTTCGATCCGTGCGCGCATGTCGACAAACGCGGCTCCGGCCTCTCGAACTTCAATGGCGCCGCGCGGCGTGTAAGGAACGTGCCTACCGCGACCAAAGGCCTGTGCCGCGTTCGCCAGTCGAGTGATAGGCCTGAGCTGATTGCGCAGGTAGATGTAAGCGATCACGGTCATCAGGATACCGAACAGCACCATCGTCACCAGCAACTGGTGTGGGTTCGATGCGGATACGCGCCACCGTTCGAAAAGCACACGAACCGGGCCCAGAGGCGTTTCGGCATGAATAATGACGACCCGGTTATCTGGCAGCAGGAAACGCTGCACCTGAGGCACGAGGGTGTTCATCGTCCGGATCATCACGCGGCCTGAAAAATCGTACCACCTCAGCTGATCTTCATCTGGTATCGGACCAAAACTAACATCGAGGTTAAGTGGACCCGTATAAGGGGACATAATCTCAAGTGCTTCTGCCTGAGATCGCGCTGTGTCTGTTGCATCAAACACGAAAGCCAGCTCTCGTACCAACGTTCGTGTCATCTGGGTGGTGACATCTTCGAAATGACGCTGGATAAAGGCGATAGAGACGACAAGTTGTAAGATGACAACCGGCAAAACCAGGATCAACGCGGCCCGCCCATAGAGCCCACGCGGCAAGTAGTTTTTGAGCCAGGTAAACGACATGGGTCTTAGCCTAACCGGCTCGGGACACGAGAGAAAGAGCATGCAAAACCCACCTGACGACTTTGACCCTCCAATCGGGATCAGCGTGACCTTGTCGCCTGGGGTTCGTCGCATCGTCGCTCCGAACCCGTCGCCGATGACGTATCGCGGTACTAACACATATCTTCTGGGAGAAACCGAGCTGGCTGTAATTGATCCCGGCCCTGCCTCGCAAAAGCATCTGAACGCCATTCTCTCTGCCGTGCCACCCGGTGCCCAGATCAGTCATATCATCGTGACGCATACTCATCTTGATCATTCTCCCCTCGCACAGCCGTTAGCGCAGGCCACAGGCGCGCCCATACTGGCTTACGGAGATGCCACGGCAGGACGCAGCCTGATTATGGAGCAACTGGCCGCTGGGGGTCTCGCCGGTGGCGGTGAAGGCGTGGATGCAGATTTCGTCCCCGATCAGATCGTCCAAGATGGTGACCTCATCGAAAGCGACGAATGGCAGCTAGAGGTCATTCACACGCCCGGACATATCGGAAACCATATTGCCCTGGCTTGGGGTGGTCTGTGCTTTACAGCGGATCATGTGATGGGATGGGCCAGCTCCCTCGTTTCTCCTCCAGATGGTGATCTGACCGACTTCATGATGTCTTGTGCGCGTCTTCAGTCGCGCAGTTGGTCCGTCTTTCACCCAGGCCACGGTGCACCAATAAATGATCCGGCCGGACGGCTCGATTGGTTGATCACACATCGCCTGTCCCGTGAAACAGCGATTCTCAATATGTTGCAAAACGCGCCCCAAACCGCACGCGAACTCGCCGAAGCGATTTACACTGACACGCCCCCCGCCCTTCTCCCAGCGGCCGAGCGAAATGTCTTCGCACATCTTATTGATCTGTTTGGTAAAAAGCGGGTTGCGCCTGTCGGATCGTTGTCAGTAGCAGCGACCTTTCAACGAACGTGACGCAGGTAACCGCAGTTTACGTTCCACAGGATGAAAAAATCCGCACATTTCGCCTTCAAACCTATGGACGAGCGAAAAAGACGTTGCTATATCGCCCA
>CAYODE010000160.1:0-8306 GCA_964402685.1 uncultured Aestuariivita sp.
TCAACGCGTCTTTGTGGTTGTCGACATGGTCCCAAATGACATCGGAGTTCTGCATTGTCGAGCCCTTGCAATAGTTGTGTTCTGTCACGTTTTCACGCGGCGGGGGCCTTGGCAAGAGAATGAATAATGAGTGCCAAAGGTGCAGATCATTCATGTGTAAATGGAGGGTCTGGGCTAAAGACTCACTACGTACTGCTTTTGCGGAGATCGTCGCTTTTGCCGGTTATGAGGCGCGGTACAGATGACGGCGGAACGTGCTTCACGCGGCGCAAGTAGCGCACCAACCTTTTGCCGCCTACCCAGCACATTTACTTTTGACACCCTTTCGTCGAACAGCTGTCGTTGAAGAAACCGTACTAAGCTCAGGGCTCGTTGATTGCCCAGAAGGGTATGATGGTTGTGATGATGGATAGGAGGAGGTTTGTGCATCGACCGTAGCGGGTTGTGATGCGGCTCCAGCATAAGACCGGTTGTACAGGGTCTTAAGCGGGCCTTAGTCGATGGGCGCATCGCGCCAGCGCAGACCATAACCTATCACATGAGTAATGCCGGAGAGGACCCCCGCCGTCATCGGTACGAGGGATGCCGTGCGAAACTAGGAAATAAGGGCGCATCCGCGCAAATTGGCGATCGGACAACCAGAACAGATCAGACCTGGTGAGCCTCCTTGGCTCACTACCTTGAATCCGATTTGTCCCGCTCCGAAAACTCGTTAATCAATAGGTCCTGAGCCTAGTGTCAGAGTGTTAAAGCGCGGTTATGCTGTTTTCGTTGACGCCGTGCTGCCCGTGGGTCTCCTTGTTAGGGCAACTTAGTGTTCGGGAACATCGCCGATCTCGTTTTGCCGTTGTTCGAGGATTTCCTTCATCCGCGAAACCGCATCGCTGTATTTTGGTTCGTTATATACGTTCAGAAGCTCGAGCGGGTCGGTCGCGAGGTCAAACAACTCCCACTCTCGATCCTGCCCGCCCTCGCGCGTGCCCGGAAGGTCGTAGCCTTCATTGTACCAATAAATGAGTTTGTAGCGCCGATCGCGAACGCCGTAATGCGCATAGGCGTTGTGGGTTGCATCCCGATGCATCCAATAGCGATGATAGGCGATTTGAGGCCAATCGTCGGGGGCCTCTCCGCGCAAGCAGGAGCGAACGGAGCGGCCTTGCATGTAGCTAGGTATCGTCAACCCGGCGTAGTCTAGAAAGGTCGGAGCGAAGTCCACATTGCAGACGAAATCGGTACAAGCGGATCCCGCAGGGATTTCTGCCGGATAGCGGATCAGGAATGGCATTTGAAACGATTGCTCGTAAACGAACCGCTTGTCGAACCATCCATGCTCGCCTAGGAAAAACCCTTGGTCGGAAGTGTAGATGACAATTGTATTCTCGCTTAGACCAGCCCCGTCCAGGTGGTCGAGCAGCCTGCCCACGCTCTCATCAAGAGAGACGACCGTCTGCAGATAACGCCTTAGATAACGCTGGTACTTGAAATCCGAGAGTTGGCTCAGGCTTGTAAATCGGAAGACCTCGCCGGTTTCGGTATCGGTCAGCACCATCTGACTGGGGTCGAAAGGATGAGGTATCTTTTGGGTTGCAGCAACAGGATTCCCGCCGGGAGGCGTCAGACCTAGGTCGAAATAGGTCATATCGTCCCGTACGCGCATCTTTGCCTCGGCAGCGGCCCGCGCGCGGGTCTTATAGTTATCATCGAATGTTTCGGGCTGTGCGATTGGATCCTGAAAGAGGTGCTTATATTTCGGATGCGGTTCCCAGGACCGGTGCGGAGCCTTATGATGGCACATCAGAAAGAAGGGCTTGTCCGGGTCGCGCGCGTCCAGCCAGTCAAGGCTCATTTGTGTGATAATGTCGGTTACATAGCCTTGCTCGGACCGTGTGCCGGCAGCATCGATAAAGATGGGATCGAAATAGTGCCCTTGTCCTGGCAACACCTTCCAAAAATCGAATCCGGTGGGTTGATGCGCGGGTCCCTCACCCAAGTGCCACTTGCCGAAAATCGCCGTCTGGTATCCGCCAGCCTGTAGGTGCTTGGCTACGTGCGGCAGCCTGTTGTCGATCGGAGTGCGCAGGGTCTGAACCAGGTTCACATGATTATAGGTGCCCGTCAGAATGGCAGCGCGACTGGGTGTGCAGATCGAATTGGTGACATAGCAGTGGTCCAGGCGTGTGCCATCTGCCGCAATCCGGTCGATATTGGGTGTCTCGTTCAACCCAGAGCCATAGCATCCAATGGCCCGCGCTGCGTGATCATCGGCCATGATGAACAGGATGTTGGGCAGGTTGCTCACACGCGCGGGCCCAGTGTGGCGACTTTACCCCACAAAAACTGTGAGGGACCGAACCCGCGCCGCGCCGCTTCCACCTTCTCGATGCGCGTGCAGTCTATCATCAGGTTGGCCTTGGGCCCGAAAACGTCGATCAAATGGCTCATAACGTCTTGGTCATCGGCCTCAAAGATCACCTGAGCCGGGTCGAGTTCGCCGACAATATCCTCAATCGCGTCCCAACGTAACGGATCGTCACCCCGGTTTTCGGTCAGACCCTCCGACTCCAGCAACACATGGCTCGCGCCGACCTCCAGCGCGATTGCCGCCAGCCGTGCCCGCCGTCGCACGAACAATTCATGGTCGCCCGAGCGCGTGTGGGCAAAATCGACGCCAATCTCCGCGAAAACCTCGACCCCGTGGTCGCGCGCTATGGTGATGACCTGCGCGAGATCCTCCTCGTCAAGTGTCCGGGCGATCAGGGAGACTTCCACGATATCTACGTGCCAGCGCGCCAGCTGTGCGACAACCGCCGTGAATGTGTCCTGCCCGCCGCTTAGGGCAACATCGATCACCGGATTACCAACAGCAACGGCAACTTCATGCTCCTTGCATTCGGAGATTGCCGCTGCCAGCGTCTTCTCAGAGGCAAGCGAGGCCTGATGGCCAGATAGTTTCAGAATATCCACATGGGCGCTGTAGGTCTGCACCATGTCCTGCAGCGCATGACCCAGCAACGATGGCCCGCGCACATAATTCAATCCACGCTTACGCGGTTTCGGCACCCGATAGGCAAAGGGCAGAAGAGGCGTTAGCGGGTTATCCATAGCACTGCTATCCTTCATGTTTGTGGTTCCTGTTTGCGGCAACGCTCAGTATCCTGAGAGCCACCATGGCATGTCGATCACCGTGGCTATCCAGCCTGATGGATATTGCAATGTCAGCATGGAGGCGAGCAGCCACATGATGCTTAGCAGTGCAATGGCCAGCCCGAACGCTAGTGGAACGTGACGCGCGCTGCGCAGACCGATGAACGCGGTGATGAAGATGACTGTGGCGATGGGGAAGCCGAACGCGACGATCAGCAGGAAGAAAAGCACTAGGTTGCCGAATTCCTTGAACTGGGGCAGGAAATCGCCCTCTTGCGCAAAGACGCCACGCATCAAAAAGTTTCGCGGCAGGGGTGTACCCCGCATGGTTGCGGCGCGCGCGCGCATTTGGCTGAAGGCCACGAAAAGCAGCGCCAGGGTCAGGATGGCCGAGACACCTAGCGGGTAAAGGCTCGCGCGGTAGTCGAGGCCTGCTACGGCTGCCGCCATTGCAATGGGCAGAATCAAGAAGCCAAGAGTCACGCGGATCTGGGCCATCTGCTGGCCACGATCAGTGCTTTGGACTTCGTCGCCCACCTTCTGGCGAAGCAAGAGCCAAAGCGTCAGCACTGTTATAGCGATCAGGATTAGAGAGCCTGTGCGCCAAAGGAACGACAGGCCGTAAACTGCCGACGTCTGGTAGCTAAGGAGCTCGATTTTGGAGGACAGAAAAAACCCAATCAGCAGCGCCGGACGCGACCAGCCATAGCTCTTCATAATCACGCCAAGGAGGCCAAACGCCATGAGGCCGGCAAAATTGTTCCAGTCCCGACCGACCTGGTAGCTTGCAAAAAAGATCAACGCGATAAGCACTGGCGCGAGAATGAAATAGGACACCGTGGTGATGCGCGACATCGGCCGGGCCAAAACTATGCAGATGCCCGCGCCGATGACATTGGCGATCGCGAGCGACCAGATGATTGTGTAAGTCAGATCGAGCTGGGTCGTGACCATCTCGATTCCTGGCTCAATGCCAACCAGCAGGAAGCCGCCCAGCAGCAGCACCTTGTTGCCGGACCCTGGAATCCCGAACAGGATGGTCGGGATTAGCGCGCCGCCCTCCTTGGCGTTGTTGGCCGATTCCGGCGCGATCACACCGCGAATGTCGCCCTTGCCGATATTGGTCGTGTCGTGCGCGGTTTGGCGAAGATGGCTGTACGCGATCCAGTCGACGACGGTGCCGCCTAGCCCCGGCAAGGCGCCCACGATGACGCCGATGGTAGAACAGCGAAACACCAGGAACCAGTTGGTGGCCACGTCCCGGAAGCCCTTCAGCCACTGACCTTTCAGCTTGAGTTTCTCGGTGATCGACGTCTTAGACTGCAATAGAGAGACGATTTCGGGGATGGCAAACAACCCCATGCCGACAACGACCAACGGCACCCCTTCGATCAGGTAAAGCGTGCCGAAGGTCAGGCGAGGTTCGGCCGTGATCTGGGCCAGCCCGACGGCACCGATGGTCAATCCGATGAGGCAGCTTGCCAGCCCCTTGACGAGATTTGCTCCGGTCAAGGCGCCCACCATGATCAGCGCGAGGACGATGAGTAGAAACTGTTCGCCAAACCCCACAGCAAGGATCAGCGGTTTGGCAAAGACTATGGCGAAGGTCAGGATGATCGCGCCCCAGACACCTCCGGCCATTGAGGACAGAAACGCCGCACTGAGCGCTCTGGCCGCTTCCCCACGCTTGGCCATCGGATAGCCGTCGAGAACGGTAGCCTGTGAACCAGCAGTGCCTGGCACCCCAATCAGGACCGCCGGAAAGGTGTCGGATGTGGTTGTGGGTGCCAGAACGCCGATCATGAGGGCCAAGGCGCTCGTTGGCTCGAAGCCGGAGACGAACGGCAACAGTATGGCCAGCGCGGTAGTACCACCAAGGCCTGGAAGAATTCCCACCGTCAGCCCTAACAGGATACCGGCGATCAGAAAAAGGAAATGCTCCAGTGAGAAAAGCGCCCCGAGCACATTGAAGAACAGGTCCATGGCAAAGCTCCGCGCGGTCAGGGATGCAGTCTGCCCGGTGCTCCCTGGCATCGGGCAGATGACGACGTTGTCTATTCGATGCGGTATGTGAATCGATTAGCTGCCAAGGCCTCGTTCAGTTGCCCGACCGTGGCATCCGACAGGATAGAGGCACTCGCGACGATGTCCCGCGCGGCCTCGCCGATAACGACATCGGTTGGGCCAAGCTGATCGGCAGCCCGGGCGATGAAGTCTGGGTCCTCCATGATCGCGCGGAAAGCGTTGCGCCAAACCTCGACAATCTCGTCCGGAGTGCCTGTCGGTAGGAACATGGCCTTGCTGGCCTGATTCCAGATCGCGTTGATCGCACGGTAGGCTTCCAATTGTTCGCCTGACAGGGGCATGCCATGGATCCGCTCATACTGTTCGGGGAAAGTCGGAGTATCGGGCGAATAAGGCATACGCTCGACGGTACCGTCCTCGCGGATCAGCCCGAATGACATCAAATCCATGAACTCACCACTCTCGATACCAGGTTGCACCTGTCGCAGGTAGTTGCTGGTACCGTGTGAACTGATCTGCAATTCGCCGCGCAGAAATGCCTGGAAGCCTGCGGCTGACGACAGGCCAGGAATCGGCCTAGCTCCCTCGATGCCGAGCGTGTGGAAGGTCCAGACGTGAAACAGATCGGCCGAACTGGGTGAGTTGAGCGCATAAAGCGCCAGAGGCCGTTCGAGTATTGGTCCGAAATCGTAGAGCTCGTCGATGACGGACGCATCGGTAAACCAATGGGTCTCAGCGCCGAGCAGTACGACCGGTTCATAGGCCGTCAAGTCGTACTCGACCAATGGATTGCGTGCCGCTTGGTTGACGATCGTGGAGGTCGAGGTCGCCAGCAGATAGGTGCCATCAGGCGTTTGCGTGTTGTGGAACTGGTTGGCACCGCGGATCGAGCCGCCGCCGGGCACGTTAAGCAACTGCACCAGCGGGTTCCCCGGCAAGTACTCTTGCAAAAACGGTTGAAAGAAGCCGAACACCTGCGATGTTCCGCCTCCCTCGCCAAACGGCACGACAACGGTGATCGTCTGGCCGGAAAAATCGACATCCGCGTTTGCGGCACTCGCCGAAAGGACTAAGCCCACGGCGCAGGATACAATACTTGTCAGTCTTTTCATGGTTTTCATCCTCCCTGGTTTTATTGTGTTGGGGTTATGTCTGGTTGGCATTCCCCACTGATGTCCGTGTCGAAATGACCTTTTCGCGCCATGTTGACCTCGTGGCTTCGAGATAATCGGCAAATCCCGCGCGTGCGCGCTCCAACGAATGATCGGCCGATCGCCGCATTGCTTCCGCGATCTTTTTCTCATCAAGAGCCATGACGGCCCCATACAGGACCCGGCGATGCACGCTCCCTTGCGTGAACATCGTGCGATTATGCGTCTGCACATCGACCTCGCCATGGATATGCCGGCGCAAGAACAGCTTGAATATCCGCATCTGCTGCCAAGCCTCGTGGTAAAGCGTGAACAACCGCTCATTATTGGCCGCGCGCACCACAGCCTCGTTGTATAAGAGGCCCAGTACATAATCAGATGGCTCGAACGGGCGCGCCTCAGCAGCCTGGACGCGTTCGAAGAGATAAGTAATACGTTTGAGATCTGATAGGCTTGCACGCGTGACCAACGACGAGGCTGTCAGGCCACACAAGGCCCAACGAATACCCGAAATGTCCTCGATCTGTTCCAACGTGTATGTGCGCACGAAGACGCCGCGTTGCGCGTCAATCTCGACAAGTCCCGCACCTGCTAGGCGCCGCGTGGCCTCGCGGATCGTTGCGCGGCTGATGTTCAACTCCTTGGCAAGCGCCGCCTCACGGATCTTTTCGCCACTTACGAACGCGCCATTCAACACACGCCACTTCAGATTGGCCTCCGCGTGATCACTCAATGAGTCCCGCACTGTCTGTTCGGGTTCGCTATAAACGCCGAGGTAAAAATCTTTCAGATTTCGAGTCATTGAATATCCTTCCGCACTCACCATTACTTATCTAACAAAGAATGTCGACATTTTTTATCGACATATTTCATCCTGCTTGGCGTTTTTCACGCGCCATGGCCCGCCCCCTTAAACGCAGCCGCTTTGAGTGAAAGATTTGCGAGTTCAACGGAGAGCAAAGATGGGTGTGAAGCGCCAGAACTCCGAAAAGACTATTGCAAAGCTTCGTGAGGCTAAGGTGCTGCTAGGACAGGGCGTGAGTGTCGGTGAAATGGTGCGAAAACTCGGCGTGACCCAGGTGACCTACTACCGGAGGCGCAAAGAGTACGATGGCATACAGGTCGATAAGCTCAGCGTCTGAAGGACGCTTAAGAAGGAGAACGCTCGGTTAAAGCGACTTCTCGCGGATGTCGAAGTCGACAAGGCTATAGGAAACTGCGACGGGAAACTGGTAGGGCCCTCCCGCAAGCGCCAGTTCATTGAGCATGCGGATTATCATCAATGAGTTAACCCGCGAGTGCTTGGCTATCGACGTCGCGCGCAGGGCCAACAACCAGAACGTTCTGGCGGTCCTCACTGACTTGATGGTCAGACGGGGCGTCCCAGACCGGATCCAATCAGATAATAGTCCTGAGTTCCCAGCGATCACCGTTCGAGAGTGGATCAACAAGATCGGTGCGAAAACCCTGTTCATCGAGCCTGACTGTCCCTGGGAGAACGACTACAATGGGAACTTCAGCGGCAAGCTGCGTGATGAATTCCTAAACGTGGAACTCTTCGATACTCTGCAAGAGGCCGAGGTGCTCATTGGGCGATGGCGACGACTCGCTGCCACTGACGAAAGCCCGGGACCCAGGCAGGACCGCTGTCGACATCGGACAGTCAGTGCCGAGCCAGCCACCACTCGCTCCACTCCATAAGTCGAGTCAACGACGGCCCAGTCGCAACAGCGATGCGCCCGTGCACTTCTTATGGTTCGCAACCACTTCCAAACCAATGTCGGCCATTTTGGGCAAAACCATTGGTCCATAAGGGAAAAATCAAATCCCTGCACTAGCACCATAAGACAGGCTCGTGATGGCGGCAGCAAAGCCCGATGCACCGAGTTTAGAGTGCGACGCTTGGGCCAGCGGTTGCTGAGAGCTGGTAGGCGGAACCCGCTTCCAGCAAGCCTTCAACATCGGCAAAGGCGGTGCATCGGATAG
>CAYODE010000161.1:0-8261 GCA_964402685.1 uncultured Aestuariivita sp.
GGCTATGACCTTGGTGTACCGGTTAACTGGTCCGCTTACGAAGACATCGCCGAGTTCTTCACGGGTCGTGATCTTAGCCATCTGGGTGTTGACGGCGAAGTCTTTGGCAACATGGACTACGGCAAAAAAGACCCCTCACTGGGCTGGCGCTATACTGACGCGTGGATGTCTATGGCTGGTATGGGCGATGTGGGCGAACCCAACGGTCTGCCGGTCGATGAATGGGGTATTCGTGTGAACGAAAACTCCCAGCCGGTTGGCTCCTGTGTGTCACGCGGTGGCGCGACCAACTCCCCAGCAGCTGTCTATGCTGTTGAAAAGGCCATCGAATGGCTGGAGAAATATTCGCCCCCGGCCGCAGCTGGCATGACCTTCTCCGAAGCGGGTCCGCTTCCGGCGCAAGGCAACATCGCGCAACAGATGTTCTGGTACACCGCCTTCACCGCAGCAACCGTTGAGCCCGGTCTGCCCGTGATGAACGAGGACGGAACGCCCAAGTGGCGCATGGCACCATCGCCCCACGGTGTGTACTGGAAAGAGGGTCAGAAGGTTGGCTATCAGGATGCCGGTTCCTGGACCCTGATGCAGTCCACACCTGTGGATCGTGCCAAGGCAGCTTGGCTCTATGCCCAGTTCGTAACCTCGAAAACAGTGGATCTGAAAAAGTCTGATGTGGGCCTCACATTCATCCGTGAATCCACCATCAATTCGGATCACTTCACCGATCGCGCGGATAAGCTGGGCGGTCTGATCGAATTCTACCGCTCACCTGCCCGGGTCGCTTGGTCGCCCACAGGTACCAACGTTCCGGACTACCCACGTCTGGCGCAGCTGTGGTGGCAAAACATCGGGGATGCGATGTCCGGTCAGAAAACCGCACAGGAAGCTTTGGACGCGCTTTGTGAAGCACAAGAAGCCGTGCTGATCCGTCTGGAGCGTGCCGGTGTTCAGGGTGACCTTGGCCCAGTGATGAACGACGAGATGGGTGCAGACCACTGGTTTGCGCAACCTGGTGCGCCGTTTGCGAAACTGGAGAACGAGGACGAGGAGCCCAAGACCGTCGCATATGACGAGCTGATCAAATCCTGGCAGAACTAAAGCCGGGATTTCTCCCAAGGGGCGGGGCGCAGCTTTTGCGCCCCGTTCCATTTTCGGGTTAGCCTTTCCCAAGGCCGATCCAAGTCAACACCAGAGTTCGCACCATGACCTATGTTCTTGCAATTGATCAGGGCACGACATCGTCACGTGCCATCCTTTTCGACAAATCCCTGACGCCCGTTGCGATGGCGCAAGAGGAGTTTCCCCAGATCTTTCCGCAATCCGGTTGGGTCGAACATAACCCGGATGATTTATGGGCCACCACGGCCGGAACATCCCGCGCCGCAATCGAACGTGCAGGCATCGATGCAAGTGAGATCGTGTCGATCGGGATCACCAATCAGCGTGAGACGACGGTTGTCTGGAACAAGAGCACAGGACAGCCCGTTCATAACGCCATTGTCTGGCAAGATCGTCGGACCGCTGAGTATTGCCGCGAATTGCGCGATGCGGGCCATGCCGACATGGTCTCGGACCGCACAGGTCTGCTGCTGGATCCCTATTTCTCAGGCACAAAGCTGAAATGGATCCTCGACAATGTCGACGGTGCCCGGGACGCGGCCGCGCAAGGCGAGCTGCTGTTCGGGACCGTCGATTGTTACCTCATCTGGAAACTCACGGGCGGCGCAGTCCACGCGACAGACGCGACAAACGCCGCGCGGACCATGCTCTATGACATTCGTAAAGGGCGTTGGAGCCAGACGATCTGCGATCTGATGAACATCCCGATGTCGATGTTGCCTGAGGTCAAAAACTGCGCGGACGATTTCGGGATGTCCCGCAGCGACCTTTTCGGCCGAGCAATCCCTATCTGCGGCGTCGCTGGCGATCAGCAAGCAGCCACGGTGGGTCAGGCCTGCTTCGCCCCGGGTATGATGAAATCGACCTACGGAACCGGCTGCTTTGCCCTGCTTAACACTGGCGATGCGGCAGTCACCTCGACGAACAAGCTTTTGACCACGATTGCGTATCAGCTGGACGGCAAGCCGACTTATGCGCTCGAAGGGTCGATTTTCATCGCTGGTGCTGTGGTCCAATGGTTGCGCGACGGTTTGAAAATGATCCGTGAAGCGTCCGACACCCAGCCTTTGGCCGAAAAGGCGGACCCGTCACAATCGGTTGTCATGGTCCCCGCTTTCACCGGTCTGGGCGCCCCGTATTGGAACCCCGATTGCCGAGGCGCGATCTTTGGCCTAACCCGTAACACCGGGCCGGAGGAAATCGCGCGAGCCGCCTTGGAAAGTGTTGGTTTTCAAACGCGTGACTTGCTGGAGGCCATGCGCGCCGACTGGCCGTCCGATGACGCCCATCAAGTGCTGCGCGTCGATGGCGGGATGAGTGCGTCGGATTGGACCATCCAATTCCTTGCCGACATCATAGGTGCGCCTGTAGATCGTCCGAAGGTCTTGGAAACCACGGCACTCGGTGCAGCCTGGCTGGCCGGAATGAAAATGGATGCCCTACCCGGGCAAGAAGAGTTTGCAACGAAATGGGCACTAGACCAACAGTTTACCCCCACGCTCTCTCCTGAAATCCGGGCGGAGCGCTATGCATCATGGCAGCGCGCCGTACATGCGGCCATGGCGTTTTAAGCCAAAGGGATGGAAGCACCGTTTTCCTTCCACGTGCCGACACAGATCATGTTCGGCGACGGCGTCAGCCAAAAGGTTTGTGATGTTCTGCCCGACAACACACGCAACGTAGCTCTGTTGCGTGGCGCCCGTGGCCTCGCCTCAAAACCCATCGTTGCACTCCTCGAAACGCAGGGCATGTCGGTGCACCAATTGGCATGTGGTGGTGAACCATCGGTGGCCTCCATAAATAACGCGGTCACTGCACTGGCCGGGCTAAACATCGATGCTGTGGTTGCATGCGGCGGCGGGTCCGCAATGGATAGTGCTAAGGCCGTTGCCTTTTGCCTTGGCCATGACATCCAACTGACCGACGATTTCTCTGAAGTGCCGGCGACCCTTCTTTCAGTTCCCGGCCCCCTCCCCCTTATCGCGATCCCGACAACGGCGGGAACCGGGGCCGAAGTGACCGCGAACGCAGTACTCGACCTCCCATCAAAGCGCGCCAAAGTCAGCTTGCGCGGGCGCGCACTAGTTCCGAGCCACGCTCTGGTCGATCCCCTTCTGCTGCCCTCCGCGCCACGGCGAACCGTGCTCTCATCCGGGCTGGATGCAGTCGTTCAAACCATCGAAGCCTATACTTCCTGCGCCGCAACACCATTTTCCGATGCACTGACGTACCCCAACATCACACGCGGGTTGCGCGCATTGAAAACCGTGCTGGAGACCGGCGACCCCTCGGCATGGCGCGATCTGGCTTGGGTCAGCCTCGCCAGCGGTGTTGCCCTTGCGAATTCGGGTCTTGGAGCCGCCCACGGCGCGGCCTCTATTCTGGGAGGGCGGTACGGCGCACCGCATGGCGCGCTTTGTGGCCGCCTTCTCCTCCCGGTTCTTAGACAGAATTTCAACCGGAGCGAAGTTGGCTCAGGGACCGCCATGCGGCTGCAGACCTGCGTGAATGAGATTGCCCAAACCTTTCCACCGCTAGCCGACAAAGACAGCCTGTCGGGATTGGAGGCATGGCAAGATGCGCATGGTTTGCCACGCCTAAGCGCCATGGGTGTCGAAGAGACCGCACTTGCGGAATTGGCCGCGTTTTCTTCCGAGGCGTCCTCGAGCAAAAAGAACGCAGTACCGTTGGCCGTCGAGGATTATGAAACCATCCTGCGTTCGGCGC
Organism: uncultured Aestuariivita sp.; assembly: GCA_964402685.1. GTDB lineage: Bacteria > Pseudomonadota > Alphaproteobacteria > Rhodobacterales > Rhodobacteraceae > Aestuariivita. The sequence continues at coordinate 3,847 of CAYODE010000161.1, forward strand.
TCTGACTTATGCAGCGTCCGCGACGATCACACGCGTTCCAACCGCCTCGCACAAATCGCTCAAGTCCTGTGGCAGCGTCGCATCCGTTACCCACGTATCTACGTTCCGCAGGTTCGAAATCTTGCCCGGTGCACGGCGTCTGACCTTGGTGCTATCGGCAACGACATGCACCGATGAGGCCTGGCGCAGAATGCTTTGCGTTGCGTGGACCTCCTGCAGGTCAAAATCCAACAAATCCCCGTCCTCATCGATGCCTGCACAGCTGATGATGGCATGATCAAACTTGAAGAGCTCCAGGAACTGCGCCGTCAGGTTCCCGAGTAACCCACCGTCGGTGCGACGCAACGTGCCGCCCGCTACAATGATCTCGATGTTTGGATTGACTGCCAGAATGTTGGCCGTGTTCAAACTGTTGGTAACGACTAGCAAATCGGAGTGATCCATCATCTCTGCCGCGACACCCTCAGCGGTTGTTCCAATATTCATAAACACAGAAGATCCGTTCTGAATCAGACCGGCACAGGCCCGACCGATCTGGCGTTTCCCTTCAGCGTTCCGATTGCGACGGCGGTCGTAATCAAGGTTGTTCGCTGTCGACGACAGAACAGCCCCACCATGCACACGTTCCAACTGACCGGACTTTGAAAGCTGGGACAAATCGCGACGGATGGTCTGGTCCGCCACGCCGAGGCGTTGTGCTAAGTCCTCTACGCGCAATGTTCCCTCTGACTGCGCGATTTCCAGAATCCTCGATTTACGGTCGTGGCCCAGCATATCTGCCTCTTGAGTTTATTGGATCTGCAATGATCAATCACCCCTCTTCACAGAGGAAACGCGCTCAAAATCAATCAATTCATCCCCATTATCAACAAAAACCAACACAAAGGATGCTCGAAAATGTTGACTTTTGCTCAGAATTATGAATGTTAGCGTTAACACATATGGGAGGCGTTCGGACAAAGTCGCGTCCGTTATGGAAACATGGAGAGTGACATGACCGTCAAAGTAGCAATCAACGGGTTCGGGCGTATCGGCCGCTGCGTTTTACGTTCGCTGATCGAAACAGGGCGCAATGACATCGCAGTGGTTGCGGTAAACGACCTTGCGCCCGCCGAAACCAACGCGCACCTCCTGAAATACGACAGCGTACACGGCATGCTGAACACTGATATCCAGGTCGACGGCGACCTCATGGTTGTCGGCGGCCGTGACATCCGCGTCAGTGCCGAACGCGACCCCTCCAACCTCAGCTGGGGAGATGTAGATGTTGCGCTGGAATGCACTGGCATTTTCACCAAGCGCGACGCAGCTGTTCAGCACCTCGGAAACGGATCACGGAAAGTCTTGGTGTCGGCACCAGCAGCAGGCGCAGATAAAACAATCGTCTTTGGCGTTAACCATAACACGCTCACGGGATCTGATGTGGTCGTGTCGAATGCGAGCTGTACGACCAATTGCCTGGCTCCGGTGGCTAAAGTGCTGGACGACGCGTTCGGTATCAAAACTGGTTACATGACGACTGTGCATTCCTACACCGGCGATCAACCGTCTTTGGACACCGCTCACAAGGACCTCTATCGCGCACGCGCGGCTGCAATGTCGATGATCCCCACCTCCACCGGCGCTGCTCGCGCGGTGGGAGAGGTTTTGCCACAGCTAAAAGGCAAACTGGACGGTTCCGCCATTCGTGTGCCGACCCCAAATGTCTCTGCCGTCGATCTCTGCTTTATGCCCGGTCGTGAGGTCACTGTAGATGAGGTGAATGACGTCATCCGCGCCGCTTCCGAGACGAGCATGAAGGGCGTGTTGGCCGTAACGGACGCACCGCTTGTCTCTATGGATTTCAATCACAATCCGCATTCGTCGATCTTTGCGACCGATCAAACCCGCCTCACCGACGGTGGCATGGTGCGCATCCTGAGTTGGTATGACAATGAGTGGGGCTTTTCCAACCGAATGCTGGACACCGCGGGTGCGATGGCGACGGCCCAGTAAACTGGGTCGCGCTTCCCAATCCCCTTATACACCAGTCCCCCAGCTGCTCCTGTATGAAGGACGACTATAGGTCTTGTGACCTTTGTCCGTCTTCTACGCTAGGCGGATCATCATAGATGGACCAGCCAAACGTACTAGTGCTTTCCGGTAGATCATCCTCGCGCATGTTCCGCGCCATGTACGTCTTGGCGATGAAATTCGCGGTGATCGGTGCCGTCAAAAACAAGAACAGCGTGATCAGCAACTCATGCACCGAGACGTAGCCCGTCTTTGCATAGAAATAGATCATCGATGCGATTAAGACCCCGCCTACACCAAGAGTGGTGGCCTTGGTCGGCGCGTGCAACCGCTGTACCGAGTCCTTCAGCTTAATCAGGCCATACGACCCAACAAATCCAAAGATACCGCTAATCACCAGCGCGACAGAGATTATGAGTTCTGCTACAAATGGCATCTGATCGCTCACTCGATAATGTCGCCACGCAGGACAAACCGGCAATACGCAACAGTCGAGACAAATCCGACCATTGCTACCAACATGGCTGCTTCGAAATAAATCGCCGTGCCGCGCCAAACCCCGTAAAGCACCAAAAGCGCGATAACGTTGATGACCATCGTATCCAATGCCAGGATCCGATCGGCAGCGTCGGGGCCGCGCGCAATGCGCCACAGATCCAGCAAAAGGGCCACGGCGTAACAGCCGGCAGCAAATAACAGAGCATATTCGATCATTCGAAGATCTCCTTCAGGCGCGCCTCGTAGCGGCTTTTGATATCGGCTCGGACAGTGTCGGGATCGTCGGTGTGCAAGCAATGCACCAGAATGCAGCTGCCGTCAGCGCCCAACGTGCAGGACACCGTGCCCGGCGTCATGGTGATGGTGCCCGCCAGAACCGTGATCGCCTCGGCCGAAGTCAGTTCAAGCGGAACCGGAATCCAGTGGGAGCGGATCTCCTTTTCCCTCTTGAACAGGATGATCCACGCAACCTGTACATTCGCGACGATGATGTCCCAAAGAACGATCAGTGAGTATTCCGCAATCTTCAGCGGGCGCCCGATCTTTGGCCGATCCGGCCAATAAGCTGCAGTCAACATGGGAATGAACAGACCAAAGGCCGATCCCAAGATGAGATTACCGAGCGTGAATTTGTTCACCAAAGCGAGCCAGACAAACACCAATGTGAGGCTCAGTAGGGGATGGGGGACAAGCCGCATCAACATCTCTTAACCCTCCTGCCCGTTTCCGAGAACGGCACCAATATACCCCGCGCGATCAAACAACTGCGCAGACGTGTCCTGCAAATAGCCCGAAACCGGACCGGCGAAGAGCGCCAGCGCACCCAGCACCGCCAACGTGGCCATGCTTGGCGCGACTTCCAATGCGGTGGCCTTGGCAGGCGACAGATCTTGCGCGCCCTCTTCACCTTCCGCTTCGTCTTCCGAAACCGGCATCGCTGTCGATTTCCAGAACAGCGTACTGCCCGCCCGGGCAAACCCAACGATGGTTAACAGCGAACCGATCAGAACCGCGGACCAGGTCCAGGCCATGATACCCGGTTCCCGCATCGCATCCAGAACCAGAAGCTTGCCGAGGAACCCACTAAGCGGTGGCATGCCTGCCATAGCGATCGCTCCAGCAAAGAACAGAGCTGCGAATAACCCGTTCTGTACGGTTGCTGGCGAAGGCAGCAGCCTGTCAGCTTCGCGACGTGTAATCACCAAATCAGCAATCAAGAACAAGCATGCCGCAGCGAAGGTGGAATGCACCATGTAATACAGTGCGGCAGAGGTTGCCGTCGTTGAAAACGCCGAAACCGCGACCAGCAGGGTGCCCATTGAGCCAACCACCGAAAAGCCGATCAATGTCATCAGGTGCCGCGCACCCAGAACGCCGATTGCCCCAATTGCTATGGTCACTAGGGCGGCCGGGAACAGCCATGTATCAGGCAACCCTTCCGTTCCGGGAATGCCCGGTCCGAACGCGATGGTGTGTACCCGCAGGATCGCATAGGCGCCCACTTTGGTCATGATGGCAAAAAGCGCCGCCACTGGGGCTGGCGCATTGGCATAGGTCGCTGGCAACCAGAATTGCACCGGAAAGAGCGCCGCTTTGACCGCGAACACGACCATGAGCAATATCACGGCCACGCGCACAAGGGCTGCTTCTTCAGCCGGAATCTCGGCCATACGCACAGCCAGATCCGCGATGTTCAATGTCCCGGTCGAGGCATAGAGCGTTCCAAGGGCAAACAGAAACAGCGTAGATCCCGCAAGGTTCATCACCACATATTGCAACCCTGCCTGCATCCGTTCTTTTCCGCCGGAATGGATCATCAAACCGTATGAGGCGATCAGCAGCACTTCGAAAAAGACGAAGAGGTTGAACACGTCACCGGTCAGAAACGCGCCGCAAATCCCCAT
>CAYODE010000162.1:0-2516 GCA_964402685.1 uncultured Aestuariivita sp.
AATGATCAGCATCAGTCCGTCAAAGCATGGGTGGATTATGGGCCCTTTAAAGCTGCATCGTTACGGTCACACTGAAGGTACTGCCCAGAAACGCATCTGAGCTCATCCAATAAACTGCTCATCCGTTTCGTCGATTTGCTGCGCGATAGATCAAAGTCTGTTTTCGCAGAGTGCGTCGCAGCATCCGAGCTCTGCGACGAGCCCGGAACCGACATCAATCCAGCGTTATGCTATTTCAAGACTGTGACTTTAGTGGAAGTGGACGCCTGCATCCACTCCGATGCTCTGCCCTGTGGTTGTGCGCGACTTGCAAAAATAAACGACTTGAGAAGCGACATCGTCAATGTCGGTGAAGCTTTGTAGGGCAGCCCTCTCCTGCCACAAATTGTAGGCTGCATTGTCGCCACCCGGCTTGGGGCCGCCGCCTCCCAACGCTGTTTCTACCATCAACCCCGGTGCAACACAGTTTACAGTGACATCTGGCGCCAAAGCCGCCGCCAAGAACCGAGTGAGGGGAATGACTGCTGCCTTGCTGGGGGCAAATATTCGATCCTGATACCAGTCACCATGGCCGAGCGTAGAACCAATATTCACGACGCGGCCCCACTTCGAGGCACGTAGGTGAGGCGCTGCAGCACGGGCGACAAGATAGGGACCCTTCACATTCACGGTCATCATTTCGTCCCAGATTTCTGCAGTGAACGCATCGAGATCACCGAGTTCAATCGAGTGTCCACCCGAAGCGATTGCCGCGTTGTTTACCACAATGTCCAGCGATCCTAGATCAGCGACGACATTGGATATGGCACCTTGGATTGAAACGGGGTCAGTTTGGTTCATTTGGATGGTGAGCGCCGAACCACCAGCAGCCTCAATGCGCTCCCTCACGTCTTCGGCCCGGTCTTTGCCGTGATGATAGCCTATCGCGACACGAACGCCTTCGTTCGCAAGAAGTGTACAGATGCGGGATCCAAGACCGCCGCTACCTCCCGTGACAAAAGCTACCGCCCCAGAGATGTCCATATCAGGCTCCTCTTCTAACTGTTGCGCAAGTTACATAAAGGACGACTTAAAGTCACTTTGCGCTGTATTGGCAGATACGCGGACATTGGACGTCCGACTCTCAAAGTTTCAAAATCCGCAGATCGCAAACTCGATGTTTAGCCAAGTGCGCGTTCGCAGCGAATGGCTGTTAGCGCAGCATCGCCGCCTCAGGACCAAGGTGGGCTAGGGGCCAAGCTATCTCAAAAGGAGTGGATATCCATCATCAGAGCTTGTCGTATTGTAGCAACCTCGTTCTGGCGGGGTCACTGGTACGGTTTCGTTTTGAATTTAGAAGGGCGGTCACAACCGGCTGCCCGTTAAGATGGCTTGGAAACGTCAGAGGAACCGATGACTTGGCCAGCGAGCAGGTTCTGAATCTGTGTGATGATCCACTGGGACGCCGGCGCTCCAATAGAGCGTTTTCGCCGGTACAGACTGAGCATGAAACGGCGTTGGCCGATTGCAGGTTCGCAGCAAGAGAGTCGACCCTTCATCAATGCGCCTCTGGCTGCGGTTTCCGGAAGCGTAAGCAAAAACCGCGTTCCTTCGACAGCAGCGACGCCATCGCCGAACCGAGAGACGGACGCCACCACGCGGCGTGATCTGCCCTGCTGCGCGAGCATTTCGTCGACAAAGCCCGTGAAACCGTCGGCTTGCGAAACCAAGAGATGCGGAGCTGCGCAAAAATCGTCGAGCGTTTGAGGCGCGTGGTCCCAGTGCGCGGGATCAAAGAGGGTTACGAAACCATCTTCAAACAAGGGTGTCTCTTCGATCCAGTCGGCTGGTTTGAGAATTCCAATAAAGGCATCAAGCCGGCCTTCTGCCAAGCCGGCTAAACCTAGGTCGCTATCAGGGCTCTCTATTCTGAACTGAAGGCCTCGTGCGTCCTTTGCTATTGAAAGAAGGCCCGGCAAGAGGATCGCGGCAAGGTAGTCTGGCATTGCTAGACGGTAAGCTCGCACAGCGTCCATAGGATCGAACGTGCGTACAACATCCAAACCAGTTTCCAAGCCTTCCAGCGCGGCCCGCACAGGTTCCCAAAGCGTGAGACCCATGTCTGTTGGACGTAAGCGGCCGCCTTCGCGTTGAAGCAGATCATCGCCAAACAAATCGCGCAATCTCCGCAGGCTATGGCTCATAGCGGGTTGTCCTACGCTCAAACGGGCAGCAGCATCAGAAACGCTTTGCGTGCGCATCAGCGCATCGAACGCCAGCAACAGGTTCAGATCCAGACGACGAAGATTAATGTGATCAATACCCATTATGCCAAATATCAATTTGCTTTAAATCGATGCAATAAGATTCTTAACCTATGAAGTACGAAGGCGACCCGCGGATAGCGGGCTCAAACAAATCTAATCGCAAGGCTCGGGATCACGCGTTCAATTGGACGGCTCCGCCGAAAGGTGCGCATGTCCAACGGGATGGATGTAATCACGCCGAGAAACAACAGGTTGACCGTGTTGGCCTGA
>CAYODE010000162.1:2526-8226 GCA_964402685.1 uncultured Aestuariivita sp.
ACATCGTCAGAAGAAAAAGCGGTTCTGAGCCGTTGAGAACATCTGTCATCGTTGTGTCTACCGACTGGACCATTCTTTCATCTGATGGGGTATACAAGGAAATTTTGGGACTGCCGCCAGAATTCCACCCGAAAGCGATGGGAGACATCATTGAGGCGCGGCTTGAATTGGGCTGGCTCACTTCGACAGAAGTTGTCGACCCGCTCCCAGCTGTCGAGGCGCGGCTTACCGAACTCATTGCGGTCGTTGCTTTGCAGACTTATGCATGTTCGCCCAGTGGTAAGATTATTAGTCTGACGCATTACACGAATGCTTCATCAGGGAGTATTTTCATCTTTCTGTCGGAAACTGATTTTAGCTCCAGCACCCGGATCGCCACACAAAACGCACTCCTGCCATTTCACGTATTGCTCGCAAAAGACAATTTGCAGAGCGGGATCGCAGATGAAGCCAATTTCGAACATGACGTTGCTGCACCTCAGGTGATTGCAGAGGCAATTCTATGTGAAACAGGCGCGGTGAAGTATTTCAGACAATTGAAATCGGGTTATTCGCTCCGATCGGCTATTCGGTCCATCAAGGATTTGGATGTGCCCACCGCAAGGCTCAGCGGCGCAATGAGCTCAAATGGATCATATATCTCGATCAACTCGTCGCTCTTTAGCGAGATCAGCGTTATCGTTCGCATTGAAAAGCGGTCTGTGTACGCGTCCGGGCCCACTTTCCTGAAATGCACGATCGAAGAGATCGGGGCACGCCTCACTCCGGAATGCATAGCTGTAGCATTCCCGATGTTCACGAAACGCGAAATCGAAATCGTTCGGATCCTTTCTCTGGGTCATAGTTTGAAAGAAGTCGCCACCATCGTTAACCGGGCGCATGGCACAGTGACGATACAAGCACGATCCGCCATGCAAAAAACTGACGCGCGGTCGCTCGTCGCGCTAGTTTCGCTCGTGTGGCAGCTTTGTCTTTAGATTCGAGATGATCAACTTTGAGTAAATTTGTTGACAAGGGAAATTCTCATGGGTTGTGTATGTCTGCGGCGGAGCCGCTGGTACCACGGCTTTCACCTGCAAACATTGGTGGAGGAACCGATTTTCGAAATCCGCGTCAGGCCGTCGCACGGTTGGTTCGACTGACTGTTGTGACGCGTTGGGTTTTGAATTCAACGTCACGAACATAATGCCTCGGCTTTTTTCAAAGCATGGGTTCTTGCCGAGCAAGAAAGTTTGAAATGAGTTCCTGCACAGAGCGCAACTGGCGAGAATAGAGAATGATACCGCAGGCCTTTAGCCGAGCCTTAGAGCATCCCATTTACAAGGAGCATGTTGAGTCGTTCCACAAGTGTTCGAAGGGCGTGATTTCTGTTGCGAACCTCAACTTCCTTGAACCCGCCGAGGTCAAACGCCGGACATTCGAATATGTCCTCTCAGTGCACCTCAGCAGCGGTTTGGTCGAGATAGACATAAACGGTCGAAAGAGGCCTAGATTTTCCTACCACCATGGTGACTTTGACGTCACACCGGCCGGCGACACCTTTGAAGCCCGTCGCCTCGATGCGGGTAAGGCAGTTGTCCTGTCGATCCCGAAATGGTTGGTCAAAGATGTTCTGCAGGACTTTGCGCCGGAACCCTTCCGCGATTTCGGCGCTTTGCACGAAAAGCCCAACAGAGCTGCCCTTGTAAGCTATGGATGTATTCGGCTGGCTCAGGAATTTCAGAGACCCAGCGGCCTGGGGACAAGTTATTCAGACCATCTGGTTCAATCAATTATCTTGGAACTCTCGCGGCTCGGAAACATTCCGCTGGCCTATCCAATTCAAAGCATCGGCGCAAAAAATATGGAAATCGTTGACGCCTACATCCAAGACAACCTGTCGGCTGATCTTGGTGTCGCGGAATTGGCGGATCTTGTTGGTTTGTCCAGCGCAACCTTTTCCCGGCATTTTGCAGAGGTGACCGGCCAGACACCGTATCAGTACATTCTGGCAAAGCGGCTTAATCACGCGCAGCACCTGGTTAAGACCTCCAAGAAATCCTTTGTGGAAATCGCTTTTGATTGTGGGTTTTCTTCGCAATCCCATATGACTCAGCTGTTCAAGAAAAGGCTGGGTATAACGCCCAAACAAGCCCGGGACTGACGGCGGGTGTCTTGGTTTGAGAGCTGCCTACGTCGGAATACCATTTAACGTTTGGTATTTTTCCATTGCAGACGCGTACTGTGTTTTGAAGCTGCAATCGTCGGGCTGACGCGCCTCTTAAAGCGAACAGGCCATTTTGAAAGAAATCTGAAACTTTTTGTTCGAAATCAAAAAGATTTATCCTGCACTCACCTTCAAGCTCGTAACAGAGATCGGCTGAACCGGCTCGTGAACACGCGAAACCGAAGGAGATGAGTGATGGACCCCCAAAAGCCTCAAGTGAGTGTGGATGAAACTGAAGAGCATGTAGATGGCGATCGTCGTCGCTTGTTGGCTGCTGCTGGCGCGGTCGGTGTGGCGGGTGTCACCGCAAGTGCGGCGGTCGCGGATACTCCGGATACCCTTGCGGCCTATGCCGATCCCGAAACACCGGGGCTGCCGCAGGTGGATATGGAGATTGATCTTGCGCGGACGGCGCTGGTTGTGGTGGACCCCCAAGTCGATTTCCTCGCGGAGGAAGGCGTCACTTGGGGCGTTGTCGGGGAAAGCGTGACCGAACACGGCGTCGTCGATAACCTCGAAGCGCTTTTTAAAGCGGCGAAATCTGTCGACATGAACGTCTTTGTCTCTCCGCATTACTACTTCCCACAGGATCACAAGTGGGAGTTCGAAGGAACGCTTGAGAAAACCATGCACGCCATCGGCATGTTCGATCGCAAAGGGCCGTTGGACCTGACGGGTTTCGAGGGGTCGGGTGCTGATTGGATGCCGCAATACAAGCCCTACATCAACGACGGCAAGACCATCGTTTGCAGCCCGCATAAGGTATACGGGCCAGAGCAGAACGATTTGGTTCTGCAACTGCGCAAAAGAGGAATCGACAAGGTCATCCTTGCAGGTATGTCGGCGAACCTCTGCGTTGAAAGCCACATGCGTGAACTTCTGGAAACCGGGTTTGAAGTGGCGATCGTGCGTGATGCGACGGCGGGTGCAAAGGTACCCGAAGGTGACGGTTATCTCGCCGCGTTGATCAATTTCCGGATGATCGCAAACGGTCTTTGGTACACCGATGACGCGGTAGCGCGGATCATTGCCAGCGCGTGATCGCGCAACAGGATAAGGCAGAGAGTGTCCCCCATATCCCGCTTTGCCTTCGGACCTCCCCGCCTGTGCCTGACTTGGTCGTTTCAAGTTTAGGCGGGGAGGGCCCAGATCATTTCATGCGACCCCTCAAACTCAGTTGGAACACGACATGACAAAACGCGATGAAACGTGGGACTTCGGAGCAGGAGGCGGTCTTTTGCACCGCCGGACTGTGTTAGGTGCGGGTGCTGCGCTCTCAGTCGCAGCCGCAACGCGATCTTCGGCGGCGCCCTTGGATATCCCTGAGTGGAGCCAATATCCCGGCCTGCCTATGAGCGAATATGGCCAACCGTCGCCGCATGAGGCGCATGTGAAGCGCAGCGTGTTGGGACTTTACCCCGACGGAATTGGCGATGGGGCTGGCGTGTCGTTTACGCCGCTCGAAAAACTGGAAGGCACTGTGACACCGAACGGTCTGTTCTTTGAGCGGCACCACAGCGGTATTCCGGAGATCGAGCCGGAACGGCATGAACTGGTTGTTCATGGCATGGTACGCCAACCGTTGGCCTTCACAATAAATGATCTGTTGTCGCTGCCAATGATTAGCCGTTTGGGGTTTTTGGAATGCGCGGGCAACAGCCTGTTCAACTCCTTTTCCGAGCCGCAACAACGGAGTGCCGGAGAGATTCACGGGCTGATCGGTGCGGCTGAATGGACCGGTGTTTTGTTGTCAGATGTGTTGGATCTTACCGGTGTGGATCCGAACGCCAGTTGGCTTCTTGCGGAGGGTGCGGATGCTGCCAAACAGAGTCGTTCGATCCCGCTGAGCAAAGTGATGGGCGGTGATGCAATGATCGCGCTGTACCAAAACGGCGAGCGGTTGCGGCCGGAGCAGGGTTACCCGATGCGACTGGTGTTGCCGGGTTGGCAAGGGTCGATGCAAACGAAATGGCTGCGCAGGATCAAGGTGACCGACGGTCCGACCCACACCAAGGATGAAACGTCGAAATACTCGCTGTCTCAAAAGGACGGGAAAGCTCAACAGTTTACGTTTGAGATGGGCGTCAAATCCGTGATCACGCGACCGTCGCCGGGCATAGCGCCGGCGCGCCCCGGTCTATACCAAATCTCAGGTCTCGCCTGGAGTGGCGCGGGCCGGATCGCGCGCGTTGAAATCTCAGCAGATGGTGGTGAAAGCTGGGCCGAGGCTGCGCTTGACGGTCCGACACTTCCTCAAATGCTTACGCGTTTTAGGCTCCCGTGGGTCTGGGATGGGGCTCCATCGGTGCTGATGAGCCGGGCAGTGGATGAGTCAGGTGCCGTCCAACCGCCCCGCACAGAGTGGTATGAACCTTGGGCGCCGGGGCAACTGTATCACCAGAATGCGATCCAGGCTTGGGCGCTCGCCAAGAACGGAGATGTCACCAATGTTTATGCGTAACTCCCGCTTTTGCGGTGGTCTTTTGGTCGTGTCGTTAATGGGCGGGGCAGTGCATGCGCAGGGGGTTGGCCGGCCTCTGACAGAGGCGGATGTGGCTCCTTGGAATATTAGCGTGGCACCAGATGGTCGTACCCTTCCTGCCGGAGCAGGAGACGTCGCGACGGGGGCTGAACTGTACGCGCTGCAATGTGCGATGTGCCACGGTGAAACTGGCAAGGAAGGTCCGGCTGACCCGCTCGTTGGCGGCATTGGAACGCTCTCATCTGACGCACCGTTGAAGACTGTAGGATCATTCTGGCCTTATGCCACCACCACGTTCGACTACATCCGACGGGCGATGCCCTATTTCGCGCCTGGCAGCATGAGCGATGACGATGCCTACGCGATCACCGCGTACGTCTTGCACCTCAATGGCGTTGTGGAGGCAGAGACCACGCTTGATGCCGGTAGTTTGCGGAACGTGAAGATGCCGAACGCGGACGGCTTCATTGAGATGTACCCGTAGGAAAACTAGCCACCACTCACACCAGAAACAGCGGCCTTTCCTAAGCCGCGTATTCTCCTTTTCCAACATCCACCCCGAACCCCTCACGGAGCCACCGCGCGGGCATAGGAAACTTGGCCCGCCGTGGGCGCGGTGCTTTCACCATATCTAAGAAAAAGGATCACGATATGACGAACACAGTAAGTCTCATCATTGGCGGAACGTCCGGCATGGGCCTGGAAACAGCACAACAACTCAAAGCAGACGGTCGGAACGTCTTGGTTGTTGGACGCCAAGATGGATCGATGGATAGCGCCCGAGACACTCTGGGACCCGATGTCGAACTCATCGCCTGCGACCTCATGGATCGCGATCAGGTAACCCAATTGATGCAACGTATCGATCAGGAACCGCGCCACATTGATCAGTTGGTCAACGCCGCGGGTGTCTTCAAGCCAAAACCCTTCACGGAACATGATCAATCCGATTGGGACTTTTATATGGAGTTGAACCGCGCGATGTTTTTCATCACGCAAGCTGTTGTGCGCA
>CAYODE010000163.1:0-8202 GCA_964402685.1 uncultured Aestuariivita sp.
GAGAACGTTTTCTGGGAGCACGCGCCTTGCGGTGCGGAATGCCTTGAAAATGCCTTAATTGGTTAACAGCGCGTTAACTATAATCCTAGAATTTACTTATTGTTCACTCAACCAGCAGACGGACGCGCTCTGAAATGACCTCACCCCTCCTTCGCTCCCAGAGCGCGTCCGCAAAACTTCCTGAACTTACTCCAGTTGATGAGAACGAGCGCAAAGCCAGCATGCCACGTGCTTTGTTGGAAGCAGCTTACATAGATATTGGCCTAGCGCAGTTGACGCGCTTGAAGGCGTTCCAGGGCGCAAACGCCACCCTCGAAGAAATCGAAACGACAATGATCGCAAGAAGACAAAAGGTCTTCAAACGCGCGCCTTGAACACGTCATCAGACAGTCTGTGTGGCTATCTCCGGCAAGACGCCTTGCGCTTCAAGAAGGCCCGACTGTCCGCTTTGCCTGCTGAGCGGACGTTCTACCTCGGCGGCATCGCTCCACACGATCTTAGTTGATGACCCGTTCCAAACTGTAACTATTTTGGCGGAAACCTTAACTTGTAACGACGATTACTATTTAATCAGAAACAGGTTGTTTCCTAGACAAACTCAAGTTCTCGCCACACGCTCAAATTGTTTTGTGTGGGGTATTTCTTGTCAAAGGTTATTGACCTAGCGGTCACACCCGTGACCCTCTGTGCGTTGTCCAGCATTCTCCGGTACCGGTACCTCACCGTGAACCAGGTGGCGACAATCTGTGGCCTTCGCCCCAAATCCACGTCAGACATCCTCCTTCGCCTTGAGCGTCAAAAGCTCCTTTCGTCTTTCGGCAACGTCGGCATTCGCGGGTACGGCAAGACCCCGAAGGTGTACTTTTTGACCAAACGCGGACATCGCGTCTTGTCTGAAGAGCGCGAGGCCGCCGGGCTCGATGCACTTCCCTTTCGCGAAGTCAACATCACCGCTCGTTGGTCACCGTTAATGTTCCACCGCATCGCAACACTTGATGTTCTCTCGTACGTCGAACGCGATTGCGCGTCGCTCAATGGATATGAATTCCTAGGCACTCTTGTTGAGTATCGTCGCCAAAAGGTCGGCGGTCGCTGGCGCAAAGAAACCACCGACTACGTCGCAAATACCAACGCTCCATCAGACAAGATCGTTCCGGACGCGGGTTTTGCCCTACGGCACCGAGCAAGTGGCAAGCGAGCACTCTTCCTAATCGAGGTAGACTGCGGCACAATGCGGCTTGATACGTCGATCGAAGACGAGGAAGTCTCCACGTTCACCGACAAACTTGCGCAATATGACCGATACTTGGCCAGCGGCAGGATCAAAGATCGCCACCCGCAGCTTGGCCAGTTCACCGGCTTTCATCTTTTGACCGTAACCACTTCCCTGCAGCGGATCGCCAACATGCGCACTGCGGCCAAGTCCTTATCCCCCAAGTTCCATCCCTATTTCCGGTTCTCCACCTTTGATCAGGTGCGCCAGTCCTTCCTGCATTCGGATTGGCTTTCTCGAGATCATGCAGATCACCAAACGTACTCATTGATAAAAGGGGCTTAGTCATGAAAGTGACCATCAATCATGTTCAGAAAACCGTCGGAATGATCCGTAAAACAACCCATCACGGCGTATCCGTGAAGGTTGAATTCAATTCCGAAGAGCTGGCTGTCATTCGTGAACGACGGTTAGAGCGCGATATTGTGGTGGAACGCGGATATTCTTCCGACATCTCAGACAGCAAAGCACAAAAGAACGAGAACCGCAGTCTTGGTGGCAAGCTACTGAAGGCAGCTGTCAGCGGCTCTGACAGCCTCACGACGCACCTCACCGTCACCAAACTCATGAACGGCGAAGACGTCTACTTCCACACCACACCGGTCGAAGCCAAACAATACGAAGAGCTGCTCAAGCAGGGTCTCGTAAACCTCAAAGGCTGGATCGAGGGTAACGCTGAGGTCGAAAAAGAAACTGCGACCTTCGAACTCTGATGGGTGATGATATCGCTGAAATGCTCGGGGGCTTCCTAGTCCTCGGGCTGATGATGGGCATCGTCGCGTTCATTGCCTTCTTCATAGGGCTGGTGGTGGTGCCGGTTGGTCTCGCGGGGGCTGGCACCCTCTACTACCTCTATAACATCCACCTACCTGAGAAGCGCCGAAAGGAGGCGCTGGCGCGCACCAACGCGCTCTACAAACAAGCCCAACAGCTCTCCCCGTCCTGGGAGCATCTTGAAGACGCATTGTTCGAGGCTGGCATCGAAAGTGCAGCACTGCACCGCGTCGCGAAGACACTGTACGATCAGGAAGGCCTCAGACCACCAGTCTTGCCACCTGTCGGCGATGATCAAATCAAGCTGGCGCGATACCAAGACGTGTTGGAGCGCTTCATCAACAATGCCCAACCTGAGCACTACCAGACCTTCGAACGCCATCTGATCTGGGCGCTGTCAGAGTATGAACCCGAAGATCAGGACAAGCCTCAGATGTTCTGCTCGGAGCGCAGCCGTACCAAACTGGAGGTCGAGCGGCTGATGCAGCGGTTCATCAATGATGATGGGCTGTTCCAGCCGTTGATTGATCAGCTCAATCAGAACTTCTTCGACGAAGGCGAGGTGTATCCCTCGAAGTCCAAGCACGATGACTACTCCTGGCGGTATCTCAAAGAGACGCCACTCCTCGATCTGGCGGATGTTTCAGAGGCCGTGTCGCTCTCTGACCGGCAATACCACACGTATCTCCTTGGCTCGTCGGGGTCAGGCAAGACCAACCTGATTGAGAACATTATCGCGCACGATCTCGCCTCGGTTGAAGACTGCTGCGTGGTCGTGATCGACAGTCAGACCCAGCTCACCGATAAGCTGGCTCGCCTGGACATCGAAGACACCACCTACCTCACACCGAAGTTCGAACTCGCGCTCAACCTCTTCGATGTTGGGTATGACGAGATGAAGGGGCGCGGCATCGAAGGCGAGACGCTGATCAACAAGACGGTTGGGCTGTTGTCGTTCGTGCTCGAAGGCATGATGGGCGCGGAGTTCACGAACCCACAGAAGACGATCTTTCAATATGTGATCCAGTTGGTGATCTCGATCCCGGGCGGAAACATCAACACCTTCATGGATGTTCTGGCCGAAGGCGGACACGAACGGCATGCAGATGCCATCGCCAAACTCGACGACAACCTCCAGCGCTTCTTCACCGTCGACTTCCCCGCCCCAGACTACAAACGCACGCGGGAAGCCATCCGGCGCAAGCTCGATGGTCTCTTGCTCAATCCCACTTTCCGACGCTTATTCTCGGCCACTGAGAACAAGGTCGATATGCTCGACGAGCTCGACCGGCAAAAACTCATTATCATCGACACCAACAAGCCAATGCTCGATGACGCCGCCTCTGCCTTCTTTGGGCGGCTGTTCATCGCGATGATCCTGCGAGCCTCGCATCAACGGTTCAAGAACGGACGATATCTGCGCCCGGTCTACCTGATCGTCGACGAAGCCCATGAGTACTTCGACAAGTCCGTCTCCGACATGTTGGAGCAAGCCCGGAAGGCCAATATCGGGTTGGTGGTATCTCACCAATCAATCTCGCAATCCCGTGGCGGCAAAGGCGGTAGCAATATCGCTGATCCACTGATGGTGAACACGGCAACGAAGCTGATCTGGACATCCTTTAGAGAAGACGCTGCCAAGTTCGCGGGGTCTATGCAGGTGAAGCCTGAAGACATTCTGGGCCTGCCTCAGTTCACCTTTGGGATGTATTCGAGAAAGCGTGGGTTCACACCAGTTCGTGGGGAAAAGAATGCATTGGCTTCCTTCCCCAGACGCGATGATCAGGAAGAGTTTCAGACGCTCATGGAAGAGAAATACGGGCCTTCGGACGTCGAAGAAAGCCAAGCGAAGGAACCCAGCCAAGAAGAACAATCAACTGTCACTCCAGACGAAGAACCCAGACAGGACACTGATTATGAGTTGGGTGATCCGCCTGAAGTTGAGACCATCTGAACAAAAGTGCTCGCGCATGCAGGGTGGTGTGGGCGGGATATAGTGCTGATAGCACTATATTTCGGACTGCTGGGAGACGTGTTATCCATTGATATTGCTGGATAACCGCGATCCACCAAGTCGGTTCGAAATCCGGTACGATTTCCGGCTCGAAATCCCCCGGTTATCGCCAGCATGGGAGCTGCATCGCGCGGCCATCGCCGCGTAGCCAAGTCACCTCGGAGACGTCATCCACTGCCTCTTGGTGGGTCTGGCGATCGGCGAAGTAGAAGCGACTTCGGTTCACGGTGTCTGGAAAACTTCGAAGCTGGTCCACGAGCGCTTACGGCTAGAAGTTGCGTTGAACTATGTACTATCGTGAGAACAACCTAGAAGCTCAGTCTCTAGGAGTAAGGCGGCTAACGCGGTACGTGTTTAGCATGGGAATGGGTTTAAGCTTTCCTTTGGACACCGTCGTCAGGCAATGACTGCATCAATGTATCCATCGTACTCAACCATCGCGGCCTGCATTTCTTCAAAATAAGAATGCCGATTGTACACCGCCGCAACACCACTGATAGTGCCGGAAACATGGTTCAGAAGCTTTTCGGTCACGTGGATTGGGGTACCTAACTTAGCGTGAATGGTCGCAAAAGTTCGCCTTAGGTCATGCAGTGTGTATGGCGCTAAATCGTCTAGCGCTTCATCGAAGCGGGCTTTGTGCCAGGCAAAAGTTGTGAATGGTTTCTCAAAATTTGTCGCCGCCGGAAAAAGCAACTCGCCCGTTTCGGGGAGCGCATCGACTACCGCTTGAGCCATAGGCGATAAGGGAAACCGGTGCTCCCGCTTGTTCTTTGCAAAGCCCTCAGGAAAGGTCACTGAGTTGTCAGTGATCCATGAGCGACGCATTTGCCCGACTTCCATCCTGCGTTGCCCGGTCAGTAGTAGCAGCTGGACGATTGGGCCGAATGGAAACGGAGTTTCCCGCGCTCGTTGATAAACACGTCGGAGCTCCTCGTCGGTCAGCACACGAGTTCGCTCGACGGTCTTTTGCTTCATTGGCGGAACCACCGAATGCTCAATGAGACCGTGACGTACGCACCAATTCATCATCGTTCTGATCGCGACAAAAGCATGAGACTGTTCGGAAGGCGTGGCTGACAGGCCAGAAATCACTTTCATGACCTGCTTGCGTTCGACCGACTGCACATCACCACTGAAGTTGAAATGCCGGTCTAGCAGCCGTTTGTAGTCATTGAAGGTTCGAGGCTTATTTCGGCGTTGATTGTCTTCGAGGAAACGTGCCTTCGCTTCTCCGAAAGAAACAGACGCAGACTGCGATGCAAACAGTGTGTCTCCTTCAAGGGCGCTTGTCGCCAACAACTGCTTAGCCTGTTTTCGCGCATCAGCCAGCGAAAGGTCTGGATACCTCCCCAACGTCGTGCGGCGGCGTTTCTTCCCAAGCAACACGATGTATGACTTGCTCCGGCTCGAACAGCGGACGCCAAAGTTCGGCGTCAACTCATCCCAGTATGTTACCTGCCCATGTTCCGACAATGGAAGCTTTCGGACGGCCAGATCAGTCAAGCGAGTACGCATCTTAGGCTCATTTTAGGCTCAGAATTCACGAGCGTTTGGGTGTTGTGCTATGTTCAACGATACACGGATTTTATTCGTATCTCTATGTTTTTCCAATATTTATGAGAAGGCATGTTCAGCGTTAGTAGAGATACAGTACGGATTGCAAATCCGTGTACACCGGTTCGATTCCGGTACTCGCCTCCAATGCTTGCCTCGCTTGTTGCGCCTAAAACTCCAGAATGAACCGCTTTGACAACGGCTGGCTCGCTGCTCCAAGCGATCGTGCGTCCGGGCCAATACTTCCCGCGCTGATCAGCGGTGGGCAGAGACCAGAAAGATCCATCCGGTTCAGATGTTTGTCCACCGCGGCCACAAGAGCGCTTCGCGCATCCACGGGCATGGAGCCGTCAATGTAGACCGACGACACATCGATGATCGAGATTGCGGATATCACCGCGTGGGCAATCGCAAGGCCTGCCTCGTCCAACCATTCTGCGACCATTTCCTCTGGCGCCGACCATTGACCCGGCGTGCCCCACATTTCTTCGGGCGTCCCACCGGCGCTATAGAATTTCTTTTCCAAACCGGCCAGTGAGGCAACGTCGACGAGTTGTCGTGGCGGTCCGTGCATGCCGCCTGTTGGCATGGGGCCAATAGCACCTGCATTCCCGTTCGGGCCTGTAAGGAGGTTGCCGCCCAAAACGACCCCGCCTCCGATGAAATACCCCATGTAGAAATAGAGGAAATCTGACGGTTTATCGGGCGAGCCAAAAACCAGTTCGGCGTTGCAAGCGCTGGTCGCATCATTAGCCAGATAGACCGGAAACGGGACGAGCGCCTGAACCTCTTCGCGCAGATCAAAGCTTCGCCAGGCATCCATGCTGTTGTCGTCGACGCCGATGGCCTCGGCCCATTCCCACAAGAAGAACGGTGCTGCGATCCCGAGGCCGCCGATCCGGTCTTGATGTTTCTTCGGCAGTGACTCGGTCAGTTTTGAGATCGAACGCCTCACGAAATCCATCGTGCTCTTTGGCGTAGGATAGTCGTAATGGTCATAGGCCCGCGCCCTGATCTCTCCCAGAAAATCGACCAGCAGCAGTTCGGCACTGCGCCGCCCGACTTTCAGCCCCAGAAAGAAGGCTCCATCCGGAGCAAGCCGCATCGGAACCGACGGTTGCCCCACTTTGCCGCGCACCTTTTCGCCGCGCGCAAGAAATCCGTCAGCTTCGAGCGAGCGCATGATCACCGATACCGTTTGTGCTGAAAGCCCGGTTGTTCTTGCAATCTCGGCCTTGGACAGGGCACCGTGGTGGCGCACGACCGATAGAACGAGCCGCTCATTGCGCGCACGCATGCCGCTTGCGTTCGTACCAAGGTCCCCGAAAGCACGCTCGGCGTGCAACGGACCCGGCTCTTCGCCGTGGGCCATGACAATTTCCTCCCGTCCCCATCCTGAGAAACGTGTGCGCGACCTGTCAATAGTAAATCAGAGTGATTTATTTATTGACGCGCCTGCCGAATCGCGACTACCGTAAGGGTAATCACGGGAAATCCGTGGGGATCGGTCCGTTGTACGGGCCGTAAAATTGTCTTGGGAGGACACTTATGAAAAAGCTAATCGCGGCATCCGCCGTTGCTATGATCGCGTCTGCTGGCGCTTCGTTTGCCGGTGGCCACGCCACCAGCGTGTGCCTGATCACCAAAACGGAAACCAACCCGTTCTTCGTTAAAATGAAAGAAGGCGCACAGGCTAAAGCCGACGAGCTGGGCATGGAACTGAAATCGTTTGCCGGTAAAATCGACGGCGACCACGAGACCCAGGTTCAGGCCATCGAGACTTGCATTCTGGACGGCGCAAAAGGCATCCTGATAACCGCATCTGACACGTCCTCTATCGTTCCTGCCGTGACGCAGGCGCGAGAAGCTGGCCTTGTTGTCATCGCGCTCGACACGCCGCTGACGCCGATCGATGCGGCTGACGCAACCTTTGCCACCGACAACTTCCTTGCAGGTGAGCTGATCGGTCAGTGGGCCGCAGGTCAGGTCGACACCGAAACCGCCAAAATCGGCATGATGAACATCAACGTGTCCCAGCCGACCGTTGGCGTTCTGCGCAACCAGGGCTTCCTTCAGGGCTTTGGCATTGATCTTGGCGATCCCAACAAATGGGGCGACGAGACCGACGCTCGTATCGTTAACAACGAAGTGACCAACGCCAACGAAGAAGGCGGCCGCAAGAGCATGGAAAACCTTCTGACCATGGATGACGGCGTGAACGTGCTTTATACGATTAACGAACCGGCAGCGGCTGGCGCGTACAAGACGCTGGAAGACTTCGGTCGCACGGATGATGTGACCATCGTCTCCGTGGACGGTGGTTGCCCCGGCGTTCAGGACGTTGCTGACGGCCGGATCGGCGCGACTTCGCAGCAGTACCCGCTGCTCATGGCCGCCCTGGGCGTTGAAGCCATCAAGAAGTGGGCCGACGAAGGCGTGAAGCCTGAGCCGACACCAGGCAAAGCGTTCTTTGACACAGGCGTCGCTCTTGTAACCGACAACCCGGTTGAAGGTGTACCGTCGATCACGTCGGCTGAAGGGCTTGAGCTCTGCTGGGGCTAAGCTGACCCAATTGGGAAGGGCG
>CAYODE010000164.1:0-3810 GCA_964402685.1 uncultured Aestuariivita sp.
GTGTGACTGGCTGACCGTTCGAAAACTCGATGCCCTGGCGGATCTTGAACCGCCATGTTTTGGCGTCTGCGGATCCTTCAAAGCTTTCGGCCACACGGCCAACAAGACCGCCGTCGTCGCTCAGCTGAACCAGCTGTTCACCCCAGAGCAGCGTTTTTTGAGTTGCGACAAAGTTCGCCGCCAGTGCCGGATCAAGGCTGTCGGAGGATGATCCCCCTTGAGCACCGATACGGATTGTGCCGCCTGTTTGAGGGCCGGCTGCGCGTACGGCACTTGCCAGCATCGTGTTGGCTGCCGCTGCAGTTACGCCAAGTGCCACAGCCCGACCGACAAATTCCCGTCGGTTCATAAAGCCCAAAGCCGCACGGCGTGCGTAATAGTCGAGTTGATCTTTCATTGATTTCTCCCGTTGGTGTCCCCCCGCGTTCTTGCGCGGTTTGTTAATTGGTGAGTCAACGTTTGCGCATTTGATCCCATGTCGCAAGGGTTAATAAAGAACTGGACGGATCCTTGGATCACATTTGGTCACGTGGGATCTGCTCGGTGATGTGCTTGTCATAGATCAGCACGTCGTTTTCATAGGCCTCTAATGTGGCACTCAGATGAAACTGGGTTGCATCACTCCACATGTCGCATTTGGTTTCTGTCCGAAGAATGAGTCCGTCGCGCTCCATTTCGGTGGTCCAATGGCAAGCGCCTTTAGCTGAAAGCGGATCATCGGGGTGGATCGACCAGCGTTCCCGGGCAGTTGATCCCTTGATTAGTCCGTGGTCGAGATCTTTCATCTTGCCAAAGTCATCCTCAATGATCAGCGACACAACACCTGTGGTATGGTCTGTTTCGGTGCGTCGCACATGATTTTCAGCGCGCACTTCTTCAGCCTGCCAGGGGCCATCGGCATCGGCCGGAGGGAATTGGCGTTCGTCGCTCTCGGCTCTTGGGCGAACGGGCAACGCGATATGGCCCCCAGTCAGCGTCAGGTTAGCTTTGTGGGGCGCGGGCCAAATCAATGGCCAATAAGCATTTGATATCGCCACGCGCAGCTGATGACCTGCTGGAACGCGATAGGCGATGTGATCAAGTTGCAGTCGGATTTCGACCGGTTCTCCCACGGGCACAGGCTTTGGGTCAGAGGCGCTGTCTCGATGGCTTAGGTTCAGCACGCCATATGTGATCCGCGTCGATGCCCCATCAGGATGCACATGGTTCAGTCGCACGGCAATCTGACCCTGTGGTTGGTCGGACCTCAGACGAAACGTGACTTCAGGCGCGCCAGCAATGTCGGTGTCAGCCTCCAGAGGGGCACTATCAAAACAAACCGATTTGCCGTCATCGCTGCGCTGATCTCCGGGCAACTCTGGCCCCAGCCAGATGGCGCAATACTCTCCCGCGTCTGCACCCGTGTCCTGAGGAGAGGCAATCTCACGATTGAACGGCCCGGCCTGTCCCAAACCATCCGGGCCAAAGTCCATGCGATGCGTCAGTGGAGCTTTTGCTTCTTGCGTGATCCAACACCCCGGGCGTTCGGCGTACCAGGTCGCTGGCCGTACGCCGTCCATCAGATATGTCGTGTATTCCGGGTCGTCCTCCACGTCGGTTTCAATGTCTTTCAACCAGCGATCCCACCAGCGAAGGGCCTCTTGCAGAAAACCGATGCGTGGCTCGGGCACCGCAAAATGGGGATACTTGTGCACCCACGGTCCGACAATGCCTTTGGCGCCAGGCAGGTTTTCAACCAACTGCGGCACCGCGTTTTTATACGCGTCGCCCCAGCCCCCAACGGCCAAGACCTTCGCCTTAATCGCGGAATAGTCTTCACACACGGATCCGTGCTGCCAATAGGCACCGCGTCTTTGGTGCCTGAGCCAGACGGCCGGCAGGAAGGGTTCGGCCTCAAGCCGCTTCAACCACATTTCGCGCCAGTCTGCGCGCAGTGCTGGGTCCGGGGCACGGGAGGAATAGGACCACATCGTCGCCCCCCAGCCGAGGTTTTCGTTCAGCAAGCAGCCGCCCTTGTAGTGAATGTCGTCTGCGAACCGGTCGACGGTTGAGCAAAGCGTAATCACCGCCTTTAAGGGGTCTGGATGTAACGCCGCGATTTGAAGGCCATTGAAGCCGCCCCAGCTGATCCCCATGATGCCGACGCGCCCAGTGCACCAGGGTTGACTGGCAATCCAGTTGATCACTTCGACGCCGTCTGACAGCTCTTGCGCTGTGTACTCGTCCTCCATCAACCCTTCGCTGTCGCCGTTTCCGCGAATGTCCACGCGGATGCAGGCGTATCCGCGCTTGGCGAAATAGGGGTGGGTCAGCGCGTCACGCGCGCAGGTCCCGTCGCGTTTGCGATAGGGAAGGTATTCGAGGATTGCTGGCACCGGAGCGTCTGTTGCATCGAAGGGGCGCCAGACCCGTGCCGACAGCCGGGTGCCATCCGAAAGCATGATCCCCACATCGGGCAGATCTTCAATGTCGCGTAGAGAGTTTTTCATGGATCGCAAGCTCTGTTTTGCTTGGCGGCATTTTCAAGCCGCTGCGTTGTGGTTTGTTTGTCAGACGCTTTACATTGCTGAGCATTGAGCTGACACGTCATCTTTTAACAGCCACCAGGATGTCCATGACGTTTGTTCCGGTCGGGCCCGTCACCAGCAAAGCATCCTTCTGGTAGAGAAAGGTGCCGCTGTCCGCGGCCGCCAAAGCCTGTTCGGCGCCATCTCCCCACGTTTGGCCATCCACAATGCCGCCTGCGGCATCGGTTGGTCCATCTGTGCCGTCCGTACCACCAACTACCACCGTCAGCCCGTCGACACCTGCGATTTCGCGGGCAAGTTCCAATGCCAAGGCCTGATTGCGCCCGCCGCGGCCCGGATTGTGGGGCAGATGAACTGTGGGTTCTCCACCCAAGATTAGCGCGCCCGTCGGCATGTCGCGAAGCCGTTTACCGATGATCGGTGCCAACGCGCGCACATCGTCGTAAAGACACTCCTCATTCGCGATCACCTCACCTGCCTCATGCGCGGCGGCGTCTCTTGCGATCTCATTGCTCGCAACAATGTCGCAAATGTAGCGGAAGTTGGGGTTGGGCGGCGCAGCCCCGATACCCGAGCCAATAACGTCAATCTCATCACGAGGCACGTCTGAAATCGCAAGCACATGTGCCTCGCTCCCACGAAACCCGACCAATAATCCGCCGCCCTTAATTTGAGATACCTTGCGCCGTTCGGCATTCATCGCGCCGATATCCAGGCCGGCGGCTAAAAGGCGCGCGTTCAAAGCTGCAAGGCTTTCCAGGCTTTCGCCCTCAATCGGGTCTTCGGCAAGAGAAGATGCACCACCCGAAACCAGCAAAAGCAGGCGCGACCCTTCAGGCATTTCTTGTACCGCTTTTGTGAGTGCGGCACCGCCTTCCAGGGATCGATCGTCTGGCACCGGATGTGCCGCTTCGATCAGATCGACCGTGTCAGGCAAGCCTGCGCCGTGCCCATCCTTTGTCACGACCAGACAAGGCACCGGGCCAAATTGATCGAGGGCAGCGCGCGCCATGGCTCCGGCGGCTTTTCCGACAGCCAAGATGCGGTCGGGCGTCTGCGCGGGCAGGGCTTTTGCGGTAGCCGCGTATCCGTCGACGGCGGCAACGGCGGCTTGCCAGATCCGCACAGCGTCCTCTCTTTGGGTCATTTGTCCATCCATATTGTGACGGGGCCATCATTGATGAGGGACACGGCCATATCCGCCCCAAACTGTCCGGTTTCAACCGGAACGCCCAGCTGCTTCATGGCCTGCGCAAAGTGCAAATACAAAGCTTCGCCTTCG
>CAYODE010000164.1:3910-8060 GCA_964402685.1 uncultured Aestuariivita sp.
CCCAAAGCGGTTGCAGCGGTCGTGAATGCCGCAACAAAACCGCCGCAATCCATTGCACCATACGCGCCAAGCTCTGCGGGCGAGGTCAGCAGCGCAACATGGGGTGCGTCGAAGAACGAAAAATTGCGCAGCATCTGGTCGGCACGTGCCTCGCGATCGCCTCTGTCGATGCCAACGGCCTGATAGAGCTGAAATCCACAGGTTCTGCGACGGTCTTGGTAAACCCCGGAATATCCGTCTGGAAAAGGAATGTCCGATTGATGCGAGGCTTTCTGAACTTCGGCTTGAAGGGCTTCGCGAAAGCTGGCGGTCTCGGACCCGCTCGTTATGACCAATTGCCAGGGTTGCGCGTTGCACCAGCTTGGCACTCGACGGGCAAGAGCGACGATGCGCTCGATATCGGCTTGCGGCACGGGATCAGGTTTGAAAGCCCGGCATGAGAAGCGGTTGGAAAACACCTCTTCCATCGTTTCATATGCATCGCTCATCAGTTCTTGCCCTCCCACCACACGGCCACAATGGCGGTGTGTTTGCAGGTCCGCAAGAGCCTCCGTTTGACCCGTATCAAGGACAGCCCGCCCATAAAGAGCGACAATACGGTTGTATCTGAGTGAGGAGGGTTTTCGATGGTTGAAAAGACCGACATGGGCCACTTCTGGCCATCACTTTACGAGCCGTTTCGTGCATTTGGGACGCGTCTGGCAGAATGGCTGAGCCCGGCGTCCGAGGCATCAGACGACGGCAAGTCTTACGTTCTGAGCATGGAACTGCCCGGTGTCAGTGAGGGCGACGTCAATGTCACCGTGGAAAATGGCGTGGTGACTATCCGTGGTGAGAAAAAGACCGAAGAAGAAAAGAAAGGCGATACCTGGTATTTCAGCGAGCGTCAGTACGGTGCCTTTCGCCGATCCTTCCGTTTGCCGGAAAATGCCAATGGGGACGCTGTCTCTGCCGAAATGAAAGACGGCGTTCTGACAATCCGCGTTCCCAAGGTTTCGATGCCTGAACCAGAAAAGGCGCGGAAAATCGATATCGCCAAAGGGTGAACAGACTGCCGGAGGGGGGGCTGCAGCGGGTGTCACTGGTTTTGTGCAAGCACATACCCGACGCCCGCTGCTAGCAGCAGCCCAAGCGTAACAGCGATCGCGATTTTCACAACAGACCAAGGTCGTTCGCCTTGTACGCGTCCGGTGCGGCCGTTGACGACGAACCGATATGTTTCCCCGCGGACCTTGTAGGCAGCCAACCAGACAGGCAGCAGAATGTGCTTGAAACTCACATCGCTGATATCTGTGTTTATCGCGTGAATGCGCTGCCTGTCGCCGCCGATGTCAAAACGCACATCCCGTTCGATGACACGTGCCATTTTCGCGCGTGCTTCTTCATACCCTTCAGGTAGCGCAATCACATATCCTTCTGCCCGGAAGCCTGCCAAAAATTCCGGACTGTAGGGTTCCAGCTCTGGTAGGTCCCATGGCTCCAGAGCGTCCGTGTACCGCTTTGGCAAGCTCTTTGACGCCAAAACCAGTACATCATCAAAAAACCGTGCGACCCGACCTGTGACCGATCGCCAGCGGATCTTTTGCACCCGTGTTTGAGTTGGTTTTCCATTTCGCATCACACTGCGCGTTTCATAGTAAACCGTGCCGCGTTCCCCCCGATAAGCCGAGGTCGTGTCGGCGTCAAACGTCCAATATGGCACGTAAATACCGGTCATTTTCCGACCTTTTCTGGCATAGCCTTGCAAACCATTTGGCGCGAACCAAAGGCTGCCCAACCAATCGGTCATTGCATCGCGTGCTTGTCTCTCGGTTAGCGCAAAGGGCAGTACACCGCGCGGCTTGATATGCCGGTGCACGCCCGTGTCCGTGACCACTGGCGTTGCGCAAAATGGACACTCTTTGGCATGTAGTGTTGGATCGTATTCCACCTGCGCCGCACAGTTTGGGCAGGTCAGAACACGCGTTTCTTCGATATCCGTCGCCGGGAGCTCTTGGGCAATCGCAGCATCGAAGTCCATCTCGCGAAGGGTTGCTCCGCTCCAAGGACCAGATTTGATCGATTGGGTGTGGCCACAGTGATCGCAGGACAGTTGCGAGGACGTCGGATCGAAACGGTAATCCGCACCGCACTGTTCGCAGGGGAACCGGTGTTCTTCGATTTGCGTGGGTAAGGGCGTCGTCATAGCATTTTGTGCAGAAATACGGGTGTCATGCGTCGCAAGGCTCCGTCACCCAAAGCAGTGTGCCGCCAAAGATGAAAGACACCGTGGAGTGAGGCGGCGCCCAGTAGATAAAAGTACAAATCTTGTAGCGCGACCGAAGGCGTCCAGATGCCAAGGAGAGATGTCAGTGTAACACCAGCGACCGCTGCCAAACCCGAGTACATGCCTCGGCTTAACCAAGGATGGGCCGTTCGCAATGCGCCTTCAAGTTTCGGGCCTGGACCGTTCAAAAGACCGCTCACTATGGCAAGTGCCACCATGCCCAAACCAGTGGCAACAAAGATCCACGCCAAAACGGGGATCGGTCCTGCGGCTACCAACAGGACCAAAAGCACCATGTTCATCCAGTGAAGTGATATGGTCAGGTTGCGTCGCATCACGCTGATTTTTTCTGTTTCGTAAGCTGTGCGATAACGCGAAATTCAATGAGCGCTCCGGGTCGGCGCAGTTCCGCAACGCCAACGGCAGTCCAGGCTGGCAAAGGGCTGCTAAACACGTCCCTTACGACGCTTTCAACCGGCGCGAAGGTTTCCTTGATCGCAACGTGATAGCTCGTCACTTCAACGACGTCAGCTTCGCCAATACCGGCGTGCTCCAGAATTTCGATAACCTTGTCTAAAGCCACACGGGATTGGTCCTCTGCCGCCTTGGGCATTGTGCCATCCGGGTAACCCCCTGTCGCACCGGTGAGAAAAAGTAGCTCACCTGCTCGGACAGCGGGGGACATTCCAGCCGTCCGGGCCGCCTCAACCAGAGAAGGAGGGACAATGGCCTCGCGCATATCAGATTATGCGCCAGGTGGAGGAGGGGGCAAAACGGTGAAGAGCTGGGCCAATTCCGCCACATCTTCGGCATGCATCCATCCATCTTGCCCGGCAGTCCAGACATAAGTCTCGCGCGTTAGGCTGCCTTCGGAGGCCATGCGGCCCATCGCAGCCTTTGAAAATGGCCCCTTTGTTTCGCCGCCTTCCGCGATGTGCCAGACATGTTCAACCGGTGGCGGGGGCGGAGCGATAGCCGCAGTTTGAGGTGCGTCAGAGACAGGCCGGGCGCCCCAAGGACCTGCCTGCGCTGCTTGGTGTCCGATTTGCATCCCCAGCCCAGCGCCGAGTCCCGCTTGGATGGCGGCGGCGCCAGCACCTTCACGGCCGAGGGCTTCGGCAGCCTGGTATTGCATGTACTCGTTCAAGTTACCGATCACACCCATCGAAGTGCGCTTGTCCATGACATCCTCAACCGCTGGCGGGAGGGAGATATTTTCGACATAAAGCTCTGGGGCCGCCAAACCGTACTCCGCAAGCGTGCCCGCGATCTCCCGCGCGACAAGCTGGCCCAGCTCGCGCGTGTTAGCGGCCATGTCCATCACAGGAATGCCAGCCCGCGCAATCGTGCGCGAAAACTCTTGTACGATGATGTTGCGGATCTGATAGCTGATCTCGTCCATCGTGAACTCACCGTCCGTGCCGACAATTTCCACCAGGAATTTTGCCGGGTCAGCCACGCGCACCGTGTAGGTGCCAAAGGCGCGTAGACGCACGGGACCGAATTCAGGATCCCGGCAGATCACGGGATTCTTCGTGCCCCACTTCAAGTTCTGAAAGCGCGTCGTGTTGACGAAATAGATCTCGGATTTGAAAGGGGATCGGAACCCATGGTCCCAATGCTGCAGGGTTGTCATGATGGGCATGTTGTTGGTTTCCAACATATAAAGGCCAGGCGTAAACACATCTGCCAATTGGCCTTCATGCACAAATACCGCCGCTTGCCCCTCTCTCACAGTCAGCTTGGCGCCGTATTTGATTTCATGGCCTTCACGCTCAAAACGCCAAACCATCGTGTCCCGGCTGTCATCCGTCCAATGAATGACATCGATGAATTCACCGGAAAGAAAATCGAAAATGCCCATGATTGGTCTCCCTCAGGGTG
>CAYODE010000165.1:0-8049 GCA_964402685.1 uncultured Aestuariivita sp.
GCATAGGCGACGTCGGCTTCGTCCTGAGTGACTGGGATGACCTGAAAGACCTCTTCTTTCAGGTCCATCAAACCCACTTCGCGCCGTGACCGCATCAACTTGCCAAGGGTGACGTTGCCCACGGGGTGCAAACGCGGATCAACCAGAACAATATGATAGAATTGCTCCGGCAGGTTTTCCGAGCTGCGCAAGTAATCAATCGCTTGACCAACCGTCCAATGTTCGGGGGCCATGACCACTTCGCGCTGCATCAGGCGTCCGGCCGAATACTCAGGATAGGACAGCGCCTGCTCGACCGCGACACGGTCGGCGTCTTCCAGGACCTCTAGGATCGCTTCCTGCTGCGGCTCCCCAAGATCCTCCACAAGATCGACGACGTCGTCGCTTTCCAGCTCACGCACCGCTTCGGCCAGAATGTGCGGTTTGAGGACCGAAATAACCTCTTCGCGGATCCCTTCGTCCAATTCAGACAGGATCTCGCCATCAAACTCGCGATCATAAAGACGGATCAGACGCGCACGGTCATGCGTATTGATCTGTTCCAAAATGTCCGCAATGTCCGCCGCGTGCAGCGGCTCCATCAGTTCAATCAGGCTGGATTGATTATTGGTATCAACCGCATAGAGAATGGCAGAGATCGCTTTGCGATCCAGGGCATAGGCGTCTTCTTCACGCCCGGTATCGGGCTCCGTCGCGATATCATTTGTGGTCATTCCCGCCCCCGTGCCGCCTGCCCGTCTTCTTTGTCCAAGCTAAAAGAAACAGCTGCTTGAAAACAATGATAATGCCGCGATTTACCACTGCTGATCGCCGGGCTAGTCTTTCTCGGGCTATCACGCAAGCAAAGCTGCGCAAAAACTGAGGCGGCATTCGATGAGCACAGACTTGATCATCAAAGGGAAGGTTTTGTCCTTCTCCAAATCACCGTTTGAGGTGCCGCCCGAACAAGCCGCCACGCTGGATGAAGCGGTCTTGATCAGAGATGGGCGCATCGCTGCATTAGGCGCTGCTGCCAGTCTAACTAGCCAGGCGCCCAATGCGCAAATCGCAGATCATGGCGACCAACTTATCATGGCCGGGTTCGTCGACGCGCATGTTCACTACCCGCAAACAGCAATCATCGCGAGCTGGGGCAAACGGCTGATCGACTGGTTGAACACCTACACGTTCCCCGAAGAGATGCGCTTTTCTGATCCTGAGTATGCATCCGAGGTTGCTGCGCGATATCTGGATTTGACAGCACAAGCGGGCACAACGACCGTGTGTTCCTATTGCACGATCCATCCCGAAAGCGTCGATGCTTTCTTTGCAGAGGCTCAGGTGCGCGGGCAGCGCGCGGTTGCAGGCAAAACCTGCATGGATCGCAATGCGCCTGACGGTCTGCGTGACACGCCACGGAGTGCCTATGACCAAAGCCGGGCGTTACTTGAGCGCTGGCATGGCAAAGACAGGCTCAGCTACGCTATCACACCGCGCTTTTCTCCGACCTCGACGCCAGAACAGCTGGAGGCACTTGGTACACTCTGGGCCGAGAACCCAAGCTGCCTGATGCAAACACATCTGAGCGAACAAACCGATGAAATCGCCTGGGTAAAAGAGCTGTTTCCAAACGCGCGCGACTACCTCGATACGTACGAAAAACATGGTTTGCTGGGCGAAAATGGGCTTTACGGCCACGCCATTCATCTGGAACCGCGTGAAATCGATCGGCTTCGCGAAACGGGTGCTGCGGTGGTTCATTGCCCGACTTCGAACACGTTTATCGGCTCGGGCTTGTTCGACATGAGTGGATTGATGGCCGCGGGCATACGCGTCGGGCTGGCGACAGATACTGGCGGCGGATCCTCTTTTTCAATGCTACGCACGATGGCTGCCGCTTACGAAATTGCCCAATTGCGTGGCACGGCGCTACACCCAGCGCAACTGATTTGGCTGGCAACTGTTGGCTCAGCGCAGGCGTTGAAGCTTGAAAAAGAGGTCGGAAACGTAGCGGTGGGGATGGAGGCGGACCTGATCGCAATCGATCTTGGGTCGACACCTGCTATCGACCAGCGCGCATCCCGTGCCGAAGATCTGTGGGAAGCCCTTTTCCCAACCATCATGATGGGAGATGACAGGGCTATTGCGGAGGTCTGGATTGCCGGGCAGCCTCGGCTCAACAACCCGGACGGCCTAAAACCATAACCCAAATCGCACCAGGCGCCTGAGCCAAACCCATTTCCGTTGCACGGTGGTCCAACATGTTGCGCAGGTGGCCACGGCTTTCAATCCAGCCGTCCATCGCCTCGGACGCCGAGCGCTGACCCTTCGCGATATTCTCAGCGACAAAGCAAAACCCATACCCCGCGCGCCGCGCCCGATCCCCCAACTGAGACCCGTCGCTGCCCGTGTGGGAGAAGAAGCCTTTTGACGACATATCGTCTGCGTGAGTTTGCGCCAGAGCCTCCAAGTGGGTTGAATATGTGAGAGCCCCCTGTCCCACGTCCGCACGCAAGGTGTTCACTACTGAAAGCGCAGACCAGTCAGCAGAGGCAAAACTGGGCGCTAGTCCGAACACGATAAAGGCGATCGCGCGGATCATGCGCTGGCCAATCGCTGAGCAAGGATGTTTTGACGCTCAATCACCAACGGCAGATCAATCGTGGTGATCTGACCGTCCCGAACCACTTGGCGGCCCTCCACGATCAAGTGGCGCACTTGCGTGGGTCCAGCGAGCAACAGCGCGGCTGGGTCCCAACTGCCGGCGCTGGCAACGCCACGTACATCCCAAATGGCGATGTCCGCCCGCTTTCCGACGCTGATTTGACCGCAATCGGAGCGCCCCAACACCTCAGCCCCGCCACGCGTCGCAATCTCCAACGCTTCGCGTGCGCTCATTGCATCCGCGCCGCGTGCCACACGCTGGAGCAGCATCGCCTGGCGCGCTTCTGCGACCAGGTTGCCCATGTCGTTGCTGGCGGATCCATCCACGCCCAAGGCGACAGGAACGCCTGCATCCCTCATCGCGCGCACAGGCGCGATACCACTACCCAAACGGCAGTTCGAGCAAGGACAATGAGCGACGCCCGTCCGGCTTCTTGCAAACAGATCAATTTCGCGCCCGTCGAGCTTCACGCAGTGTGCATGCCAGACGTCGGGACCGGTCCACCCCAGATCTTCGGCGTATTGCCCGGGCCGACAACCGAACATCTCCTGTGAATAAGCAATATCTTCGTCATTCTCGGCCAGATGGGTATGCATCATCACGCTCTTGTCGCGCGCAAGCAAAGCGGCGTCTCTCATCAAATCGCGGCTCACCGAAAACGGGGAGCACGGAGCCACGCCAACCCGAACCATCGCGCCGTCTTGATCGTCGTGAAAGGTATCAATGACACGTATCATATCCTCTAGGATCGCAGCTTCCCCTTCAACAAGTGCATCAGGTGGCAACCCCCCATCGCTTTCCCCAATACTCATAGCGCCGCGTGTTGGATGAAATCGCAGACCGATTTCTTTAGCTGCCGCGATCGTATCGTCGAGCCGTGCCCCGTTTGGGTAGAGATAAAGGTGGTCTGAACTCATCGTGCAGCCCGACAAGGCCAATTCGGCCAGCCCAATCTGTGCCGAGACAAACATGTCTTCGGGACCAAACCGAGCCCAGATCGGATAGAGTGTTTGCAACCATCCGAACAACAAGGCGTCCTGACCGCCAGGAACTGCACGCGTCAGAGTTTGATACAAGTGGTGATGCGTGTTCACCAAACCGGGCGTGACAACCATGCCCGAGGCGTCAATAACCTCTGCGCCGTCTATCGGCAGCGCTGAACCGATGTCAGTGATAACGCCGTCACGCGTTCTAATGTCTGTGGCTTCAAGCTCATCGCGTGCGTCATTCATCGTGAGCACGGTCTGCGCATTTCGAACTATAACGTGGGACATACACGTACCTGAGAAGATGTCATGCGCGTAGACTACCCTGCGCAGGTTTGTCAGAACAGATTAGTCTGCGTAATCGCTCAGAATGGACAGCGCGACTTGGTGAATGTCTGCATTGGCCGCCGCGACAACCTGCCCGCCTTTATGCGCCGTCTGACCGCGCCAATTCGTAACGACCCCTCCGGCAGCGTGGATGACGGCCATTGGTCCCTGAATGTCGTAGGCTTCCAAACCCGCCTCGATCACGAGATCAATTTGTCCTGCCGCCAAAAGCGCATAGGCGTAGCAATCCATACCGTAACGCACGAGCTTGACGTTTGCGGCAACCGCTTCGAAACCGCGGCGGTCAATGTCCCGCCCAACTTCGGGAAACGTGGTAAACAGAGTGACCTCTTCTATAGCGCGCGCACTCCGCGCACTTATGCTCCGCGTGGTATCATGTGATGAGCAAAATGCACCCTTGGGATCACCCCAGAACCGCTCTTTTATGTAGGGCTGGTCAATCATACCCAGGCTAGGTGCGGCGCCCTCCTCTCCCAAAGCAATCAAGACGCCCCATGTCGGCGTTCCGCTTATGAAAGCCCGCGTGCCGTCAATCGGATCGAGAACCCACATACGGCCGGATGTACCTGAATGGCGCCCGTACTCTTCACCCCAAACGCCGTCATCCGGTCGATGATGGGCTAAAACCTCTCGCATAGCCTGTTCTGCAAGACGATCGGCCTGCGTAACAGGATCGAAGCCGGTCGAATCCTTGTTGTCGGAAAGAAGATCAGAAGAGCGGAAATAGGGAAGTATGGCCAGACGCGCTGCGTCAGCCATTGCATGGGCCACATCAAGATCAGATAGCGCTATAGGAGTCATGACACGCGATGTGCCATGACTGATACGACCGTGCAAGCAACAGTTCAGACTTGCGCCAATATCCTAGTTTCTCAGGCGACGTCGCTAAGAACGCGCGCCAGTTCAAACAGGCGTTTGCGCTGGTTTTCCGGGATCGCATAATACGACCGGACCAAATCCAACGCTTCTTTATCCCCTAACAGATCAGCGGGCATCTTGCCCTGATCTTCGGTGGCGGCGTTCTCGTCTTCAAGTCCCTCGAAAAAGAAGCTGACCTGAACGTCAAGTGCATCTGCGATATCCCACAGACGCGACGCACTGATCCGGTTCGCCCCGGTTTCGTATTTCTGAATTTGCTGGAACTTAATGCCGACTTTCTCGGCCAGCTGCTGCTGTGTCATACCAATCAACCAGCGCCGGTGTCGCACACGCTTCCCCACGTGAACGTCAACTGGGTGAGCCATTCTTTACCTCCGTCACAAGCATGTCAGTACGACAGGTCCGGTGTGAGCGTCACTCGTCATCAAAATGAACCCGGCGTACTTTTACTGTGGCCAACGTGTGCCCCTTCCCAAGGCTTCAATGACCGTGCGAGAGAGTAGTCTTACTTGGCAGTTGAGCACAAGGATTATGATTCACCGCTAGCGAGTGTTCTTACAACGTGGTTAATGAAGTGTTGGTCAAAACACACAAGCTTACCTAACGTCATTTCACTGCGTTTTATGTCATTTCGTGTCGAATTTTCGCTACGTCATCATCGCGTTTCGAGGTTTGACTCTGCAATCGCTTTCACCGCTAATTGTCAACAAAACAGGGGCTTTAACATGCTTGCATACCATATCGCGACCGCCGGGGATGCACCGGTACTTTCCGAAATCCACGCACCAGAGCCTAAAGCACGCGAGGTGCGCCTCACAATACGCGCCTGCGGATTGAACTTTGCTGACCTACTGATGCAATCGGGCACCTATCAGGACACTCCTGAGGCACCTTTTACGCTGGGGATGGAGGTCGCTGGCGAAGTTAACGCAGTAGGAGATTCGGTCACACACCTGGCCGTTGGCGATCGCGTGGCCGTTTTTGGTGGCTCCGGAGGGCTGGCAGAACAAGGCGTTTACGATGCATCTCGGGTTGTGAAACTACCCGATGCTATGACCTTTGAACACGCCGCCGCCTTTCAGATTGCCTATGGCACCAGCCACGTTGCTTTGGACTACCGCGCCCGGTTGCAACCTGGTGAAACCCTTTTGGTTTTGGGAGCAGCGGGCGGCGTTGGCCTGACAGCTGTCGAGATCGGCAAACTCATGGGTGCGACCGTGATCGCTGTAGCGCGGGGCGCGGACAAACTTGAGGTTGCACGCAACGCAGGCGCAGATCACGTAATTGATGCGGAAATCGATGACCTTCGTACTGCGATTAAGGCATTAGGAGGCGCAGATGTGGTCTATGATCCTGTCGGTGGCAACGCGTTCAAAGCCGCGTTCCGCGCCTGCAAGCCTGAGGCGCGTATTTTGACCATCGGATTTGCGAGTGGCGACGTTCCAACTATTCCTGCCAACCACCTGCTGGTGAAAAACATTAGTGTGCTAGGGTTTTATTGGGGCGGTTACATGGGGTTCAAGCCGTCCGTTATCGTCGACAGCTTAAAAACACTAACTGGCTGGTATCTCGAAGGAAAATTGCACCCACATATCAGCCATAGCCTGCCACTGAGCCAGGTCGAGGAAGGCATGGAACTGTTACGATCCCGAAAATCGACCGGGAAAGTCATTATCACGCCTTAGCGAACGCTCTGATCGCTGAACCTTACGCCGAAAGCAGAGCACCTTCGGGGTTCTTCGCCACGTTGCGATATGTGCTCCGGATCATGCTGCACAGCGCGATGATGACGGGGTTGTCGGCCCGTTCGCCATACATGACGATCCGCGTTTCGCCGGGATCCGGCAAGGTGCCGCCATGATCCAAAACGGCCGTTTGGCGCGGATAGGCTCCTTGAATGACGGCGGTGACTGCAAGGTCTGCGCCAACAACCGCTTCAACTGCGTTGTCGATGTCGGATTCCACCACCATCTCCCAGGAGACGTTCTCCGCATCCAGGCGGCGCAAAACATCTGGTCGGAAGATGCAATTTGAGCAGAACGCCACTGGCAGTGGATCCCGCTTCCAAACAGCCCCATCCGACGCGCCAATCCAAACTAGAGGAAGGCGAACAAGGCTCTCCCCGCCGGGACCTGCCTGTTCTTCGGTGGTCACAATGACATCGCATTGACCACGGCCAAACATTTCACGAAGGGCACGCGTCGGCGCAGAGATCAGTTTGACCTGCATCCTTGGGAAATCAGTCGCAAACCTGCGTAAGATCTGTGGGACGTACGGATAAATAATGTCGTGGGGCACGCCTAGCGTGATTTCTCCTTCGTATTCTGTAGCCGTCAGGCGCCCCCAAGCCTCGTCGTTCAACTCCAGAATGCGGCGCGCATATCCAAGCAACTGCTCCCCCGCTGCTGTCAGAGTAACGCCGCGACCGCTTCGGTCTAAAAGCTCTAACCCCAGATTTTCCTCCAAGCGTTTCAGCTGCATCGAGACAGCGGATTGCGTCAAGTGAAGGAAGCCCGCGGCGCGGGTCACCCCGCCACTGTCGGCAACGGCCACAAAGGACCGCAGTGTGGTGATGTCGAGATTTCGCATATATCACAAACCTTGATTGAAGACCTCACAAACATTCGTTTTCAATATACCCCATCTATCCCATATACATCAAGGCAATTGATGAAACGAAAACGAAACATCACATATTCTGGAAAGGACACGGCTCATGACTTACATCTCCTCAACCTCCGCAAAGTACGCGCGTCCTGCACAAAAACGGACTTCGGTTCTGTCGATCTTGACGTTGTGGCGCAGCCGCCAGCATCTGAAATCGCTCGATGATCGAGCATTGCAAGACATTGGGCTGACCCGCGCGGAAGCAGATGCCGAAGCGACCCGCCCGATCTGGGATGTCCCTCATACTTGGCGCGATTAATCGACAAAGCCGCTCTGCGTGCCCGCATTGTTGACACACATTGTGCGGGCACTCCCACATTCCGCCGATTTTCCAAAATTCCTGACGGAAATACTTGAAAAAGGTGACTCTGTTTCCGATATTTACACGGGAGTGCTGTTGGTATCCACTGACAGCTTGTAAAACGTCGTTTTTATGGAGACCTAAATGGCTGAATTCGACACAATCCGGACGAGTGCTGGCGCACGCACCGCCCAGATTGATGAGGGGCTGCGTGCGCATATGAA
>CAYODE010000166.1:0-4031 GCA_964402685.1 uncultured Aestuariivita sp.
CAGTCTGGCCCGGTATGCGTGAGCGCAAGTTCGGTCGCGTAATCGTCATCAGCTCGATCAACGGCCAAAAAGGCCAGGCAGGTCAGGTGAACTATGCCGCGACCAAGGCAGGCGATCTGGGCATCGTCAAATCGCTGGCGCAAGAAGGCGCACGCGCAGGTATCACGGCAAATGCGATTTGCCCGGGCTACATCGGAACCGAGATGGTCCGCGCCATCCCGGAGGATGTTCTGAACTCCAAAATTATTCCACAGATCCCGGCGGGACGTTTGGGTGAACCTGAAGAGATCGCACGGTGCGTTTCATTCCTGGCATCTGAGGACTCGGGCTTCATCAACGGATCGACGATTTCAGCCAACGGCGCTCAGTTCTTCGTTTAAACAGGGCTAAAGCGCAAAAAGGGCCGGATCCCACCTGGGGTCCGGCCCTTTGTCATCCCGTAAGTGCGTTTTGGCGCCTTACGCTCAGCGGGAAGCTTTGGAGGGGAACAACCATTCAAAAGCGGATTTCGCGGCGCGGGCGCGCTCAATATGGGCTCTTTTGATGGCTTCGCGGGCTTCTGGGTTCATGGCAACTTCGAACATGGGCTTGGTCCTTTGCGCTTGTGTGTGTTTCGTTGACCTGAATATGCGTGTTTGACGCCTTTCCGACAAACGAGACTTTTCATAGCTTCAATTTAGTTTTACTTAAGTGGCATGAGTGACAGACTACCCCCGCTCACTGCCCTCCGGGCGTTTGATGCAGCCGCCCGCCATATGTCCTTCGCAAAGGCGGCGGACGAATTGAACGTGACGCCTGCCGCGCTGTCGTTCCAAATCAAGTCTTTAGAAGAGCACCTAGGCGAGCCGGTCTTTCGACGCCTCAATCGCGCGGTCGAGTTGACCGAGGCAGGCCGTGCGCTCGCCCCGGGAGTTGAGGATGCGTTCAACACACTTTTATCTGCGTGGCGGGCCACCCGGCGGCTGCATGACAACACAACGCTGAACGTCACTGCGGGCCCGGCATTTACGGCGAAATGGATGGCGCCGCGCCTCTATCAATTTGCTCAGGAACACCCCGAGATTGATCTGCGTTTTATCGCCAGTTTACGCATGATGGATTTCACACGCGATGAAGTTGATGTTGCCATTCGCTTTGGGTACGGCCCCGACCCCGACTTTTATGCGGTGCCGCTTGCCTCGGAATGGGTCACTCCGGTCATGACACCGGAAATGGCAGAGGCTTATCCAACTCCAGAGAGTCTCAAGACCGCCCCGTTGATATTCGACGATTCCATCAGTTTTCTTGATCCGCCCTGCGATTGGCCAGCTTGGTTTCGCGCCGTCGATATCATGTTTGAGCCAGAACATGGCCCTAGATTTTCCCAGGCGGATCATGCTGTCGACGCGGCCCTTGCGGGCGTAGGTATCGTCCTGGGCCGCCGGGCATTGGTTGTAAAGGATGTTTTCGAAGGGCGGCTTGTCGCGCCCTATGGCGTCGCACTCTCAACTGACGCACAGTTCCGTTTCGTTTGCCCAAAGGGCGCAGAAACACGACCGCATATTGCGGCTTTTCGCGATTGGATCTTGGCAGAGATTGACAAAACCGCCTCTGTATCAGAAGCGCTAACTATTGTTCCTGCCGCGGATGTTGCCCCGAAATGACCCGAAACACCGCCACAGCGATAGGCTTCATCGCCGTTGCGCTTTGGTCTTTGCTCGCGCTTTTGACAGTTGGCTCAGCCCCAACGCCCCCGCTGTTGCTAAATGCGATCTGTTTCACCATTGGCGGCACATTAGGTTTGATCTGGACAGCAACTTCAGGGGGGCTGGCTCAGCTGCGTCAAGTACCCTTTGGAATATACGCATTTGGGACGCTTGGTCTGTTTGGCTATCACGCGCTGTACTTTTCCGCGCTGCGTTTAGCGCCCGCGGCTGAAGCCGGTCTGATCGCCTATTTGTGGCCACTTCTGATTGTTCTGTTCTCTGGCCTTTTACCCGGAGAACACTTGCGACGAGGACATCTGTTAGGAGCCATCTTGGGATTTGCCGGAGCCGCTCTGATCATCTCGGGCGGCGGGGCTGGATTTCAAACCAAGTATTTACCCGGGTATGGCTTGGCGATTTTGTGCGCGCTGACTTGGTCAGGCTATTCGGTCATGTCGCGCCGCTTTGGCGCTGCGCCTACGGCAACTGTCGCCGTGTTCTGCATTGCAACGGCCGTTCTGTCAGCTGCACTTCACCTGGTTCTTGAAGACACGGTCTGGCCGGAGGGGGGTTTGGGCTGGGCCTCAACTATCGCGCTTGGGCTGGGACCAGTCGGCCTTGCGTTTTTTGTTTGGGATATTGGCGTGAAAAAGGGCGATATCCAGTTGCTTGGGACCAGCAGCTATGCGGCCCCGCTTCTTTCGACCCTGATTCTTGTCGTTGCAGGCATTGCTGCGCCCAGTTGGACACTGGCGCTGGCAGCCGTGTTGATCACCGGCGGAGCGGCATTGGCCGCCCGCGCAAGCCTGACAGTTGCGTCTTAAGACGAGAGACGCTCAATCTCTTCTTTTAAACGGAGTTTTTGCTTTTTCAGCGTCGCAACGTGCAATCCATCAATACCTGGAGAGCGTTGCGCTTGTTCGACCTGTTCATCTAGAAGATGGTGCTTCTTCTTCAGTTCCGACAGATGCGAGCTCAAGCTCATGGGCAGTCCTCCTCTGAATACTATGCGGGACCTAGTGGAGCACAAACATTGCTTTGAGTCACGCTGCACGCGCAGCATGTGGATAAGCCTCGAGTAATCCACAGGTTGCACACTAACGCGCCGAAGATGGCCAATTAAGGGGCAATCCTTGCCTCAGAATGCCGCGAATCTCTGCCGTATAGCTTTCTGCATCGCCCTGATGCACATCCCCTTCATGCATCACCAAGGGCGAATGGAGCCTGAACGGGGATCGTCCACCCTTGCGGGCCCGCAGAAGAACCAGATGGGCCGGTCGTCCCTGCCGCCCCGAGATCGGCAAAACCTCTAAACTGCCCAATCGAGAGTGGGTCGCATGAATCAAATCCGCCAACCGTTCTGCCCTTTGGATGACGTGCAGGTAGCCCAACGGCGAAAGGCGCTTAGACGCGACGTCGACCCAGGTGTCCAACGTGGTTTCTTCACCACGAGCAGCTTCGCGCCCTTCATCTTGAGCCGCGCGGCGACCATCGCTGGGAAAGTACGGCGGATTGGCAATGACGTGGGTGAACTGCTGTTGCCGTAGATCGGATGGCAGCTCGCTCAGATCCGCAGTCACGACCCGCATCCGCGCTTCGTTTTCTTGGGCATTTCGCGTCGCGAGGTCCGCGTATTGCGCTTGGCGTTCTACACCGGTGATCTCAAGTCCCCCGACACGGGCATGCAAGCACAAGCTGGCAGCCCCAGCACCGCACCCGAGGTCCAGAACAGTTTGTCCGGGCTTTGCGGGAACACTGGCTGCCAATAGCACTGGATCGACCCCCGCGCGATACCCGCGTTTGGGCTGAAACAACTGAACGCGCCCGCCCAGATACGCATCACACGTCAGATCCGCGCTCACCGGCCCAGATCAATTTCATTGTCGATCATAACGCGAAGCGCCCGGTCATAATCGGCCTCTCGCACCATCATTCGCTGCGGCAATGCGCCGATGCCGCCATGCAGCAGGCTCATATTTACGTCCATCGGAAAGCAAGCTATATCCTCGCCTTCAAGAAGGGCCGTGGCAAAGGCCATGATCGTTGGGTCGGTGCTGCGCAAAAGTTCCTTCATGGGTTCGATCTAAGGATAAGGCGGGCGTATGTCGAGCCCGCTGGCAGGAGTGTGATGGACATCCCCACATCGCAAAAGCCTCATGAGCGTCTGGCCGATACCTTGGCCGGCGAGTTGGACGCAGTTAACGCGTTAATCCGCGAACGGATGGCATCCGAACACGCCCCGCGCATTCCCGAAGTTACAGCCCATCTGGTAGATGCTGGCGGCAAACGCCTGCGCCCGATGCTGACCTTGGCCAGCGCCGTCATGTGCGGCTATCCGGGCCCCTA
>CAYODE010000166.1:4131-8027 GCA_964402685.1 uncultured Aestuariivita sp.
TGAAGGTTGTCCGTGGTAAAACCGCTGCGCTGTTTTCTGCAGCGACTGAAGTCGGCGGCGTGATTGCAGGCGCGGACGAAGCACATGTTGCAGCTTTGTTTGAGTATGGCGACGCCTTGGGCATAGCGTTTCAAATAGCCGACGATCTGTTGGATTATCAGGGTGATGCCGCAGCCACGGGTAAAAATATCGGCGACGATTTCCGGGAGCGAAAACTGACGTTGCCGGTCATCAAGGCAGTTGCCAAAGCGACAGCGGACGAACGCAGCTTTTGGGAACGCACGATCGAGAAAGGCCAGCAAACTGACGGTGATTTGGAAGAAGCACTGCGTCTGATGAATCAATACGGCACGTTGCAGGCGACACGTGATGATGCAAATGCGTGGGTCTCAAAAGCCAAACACGCGATCCTGAGCCTGCCGGAACATCCCATCCGCGATATGCTGCACGATTTGGCTGACTATGTGGTTGACCGGTTAAACTGATCTGGTGGCGCCCGTTGGGTTAAGTCTCTGCCGCAAATGTCCTGCAGCATTGCACCCACCAATCGGCATGCTCCTCTTTGATCCTCTGCGCCGCCTGCTGCGCGCGGTCTTGGTTTGCGTAAAGGCCAAAACACGTGGCGCCCGATCCTGACATGCGAGCCAGATCCGATCCTTTTAGGGCTTGCAAGGCTGCTCCGATCTGAGGCGCACAAGACAACGCAGGGGTTTGAAGATCGTTGCGTTGGTCCACAAGCCAAGCGAGGAACGCATCGTAGTTCGTGGGAGACGGCAGATTATCCATCGATGAATTTTCTTTATTAATCAGCGTCTTAAAGACATGAGGCGTTGGAACATGGACTCCGGGATTCACCAAAACCATGTGCAGTGCGGGCACATCACCGGCGATCTCAAGAAGCTCCCCTATTCCGCGCATTCGCTGCGGATGGTTGGAGAGGCACACAGGCACATCAGCGCCCAACCGTTCAGCCTGGCTCACGGGTCCGTGTAGGTCCCTCAAAACGGCCGCCGCGTCGGAGGAGCCCCCGCCAATACCCGCCCCGTGCGGCAGGTTCTTTTCAAGATGAATGCGGCCGGTCCACCCACAAAGTTCAGCGGCTTTCCAAACCAAGTTACCCGCATCAGTAGGAACACCATCCGCAAAGGGGCCAGAGACGCTTATCGTCAGCTCAGAACCAGGGTCATAGCGAAGGATGTCGCCGACATCAGCAAAGACGACGAGACTATCAAGCAGATGATACCCATCTGGACGCTGCCCCGTGACGTGAAGTGTCAGATTGATTTTGGCTGGGGCAAACCCCTTAGCCATCGTCATTCGCGACTTCCAAAGGCGGAGCCCCTTCGTCGGCCAAAACCTGATCCAATCCCACGTCCAGTTTGGCGCGGATTCGATCCGGGTCCGCATCGCTTTGGTTGTCTTCCGGATCAATGAAACTCAACGCGCGCTTCCACTGAAACTCAGCTTCACGATACCGGCCGACCGACCAATACACATCGCCCAAGTGATCGTTTACAACCGGGTCGATGGGCATGAGTTCAACCGCACGTTCCATATGGCCGACCGCTTC
Organism: uncultured Aestuariivita sp.; assembly: GCA_964402685.1. Classification (GTDB taxonomy): domain Bacteria; phylum Pseudomonadota; class Alphaproteobacteria; order Rhodobacterales; family Rhodobacteraceae; genus Aestuariivita. The sequence goes on from CAYODE010000166.1 coordinate 5,702, forward strand.
TTCGTAGCGGCCGAGCCGGTAAAGAACCCAACCCAAGCTATCGACGATGTACCCGCTGTCGGGTCGCGCAGCGACGGCACGTTCGATCATGTCCAGCGCTTCGTCGAGATTGATCTGCTTTTCGACCATGGAATAGCCAAGGTAATTCAAGACCTGTGGCTGATCCGGTCTGATCGCAAGCGCCGCGCGGAAGTCGGCTTCGGCTTCGGGCCAATTCCCAAGACGCTCATGGCAGATTCCACGAACGTAGTGAATGAACCACTGTGTTCGCGCTCCGTCCTCGGTTAATTCAAGCGCCTGGTCATAGGCCGTCACAGCATCCGCGAAACTGTCTTGTTGGCGGTGCAGATCACCCAACGCTGTGTGGACCGACGGAAGATTCGGGTAATCGAGTGCCAATTGTTCCAAAACCTCGATCGCCGTATCCGGGCGACCGGATTCGCTCAGCGCTTCGGCGCGACCCTGTTCGGCCGCAAAGAAATCCGGCGATGTGGAAGGAACGGATTTATAGACCGCGATCGACTGGTCGTACTGTTCAAGATCGTAAAGCAGCTGCGCGACCAGCAGTGCACCGTCGATGTGATCAGGCCGAAGGAACGATGCGATTTGTCCATAGATTAACGTGTATTGGTCATTCGCTTCATTGTTCAACGCCGCGGCTACGGAAAAGAAAACCTCTGCAACACCATCACGGACGGATGTCACGTGACGGAATGGCAGCGTGTTTCCTGCTGCCAAACTATCCGCCATCGCCGTCAAGCTTGGGTCAAATCCCTGCCCGAAAGACTCCGTCAGGATGCTCAACGCATCCGCGTTTCGACCCAATTGAGACAGAATTTCTGCCCGTGCCATGGCGCCGCGGCGTGTCATCATCACACGCCCGAGGCTTTCATCGCCAAATATAGCCTCTGCACCTTCAAAATCGCCCACCATCGCAAGGGCCATCGCCTTGTGATAGTTTGCGAAACCGCTCAGCCCATTTTGACCGGCTACTTCGTCAAACGCGGCCAATGCGTCGCTGACGGAACCTGCCCCAAGATGAGCCCAGGCATTCACAAGGCCATCAACAAGCGGCCCAACGCCCAACGTGTCGATGTCCCTGGTGAGAATTTCTGCATACTTCTGTTGGTCTGCCAAACCGGCAAGAACAACCATATGCGCGACTTGGCTGCGCATACCTTGCTCTTCGATTGCCAATGCAACGGGCATGGCGCGATCAAGCTCACCCGTTGCCAGGAAAGACAGAACCGTGTCTTCCATCAAATTGGCATTGCCCGGATCCCGCACGAGCGCACGCGAAAAGAACTGCGAAGCAGTCTCAAAGTCGTTGTTTTGCAGGGCATGCCGACCCGCAAGATAGGCACCGGATTTAGTGTCTGCCCAAGCCACTGAGGCCGCGAAAGTCAAACCCGCCGCACAACTCGAAAGAAGAATTCGCCGTAAAACGCCCATGCCTACTCCTGCCCGATATGCATCACGTAGGATTAAGCTAGGACGGGAATTGAGGCGACGCAATGGCGGCAGAAAGTCCCAGCCGCCCAATTGCGCAAAATGATCACATATTAGGATAATTCGGCCCGTCGCCGCCCTGTGGTACCGTCCAGTTGATGTTCTGACTCGGATCCTTGATGTCACAGGTTTTGCAGTGCACGCAGTTCTGGAAGTTTATCACAAAGCGCGGGTCTTTGCCCTCTTCCTCTACAAACTCGTACACGCCTGCAGGGCAGTAGCGCGCGGATGGGCCCGCATATTTCGGCAGGTTCACGTTTACAGGGATCGACGCATCCAGAAGCTTAAGGTGTGCAGGCTGGCTTTCCTCGTGGTTGGTCATCGAGAATGAAACGTTCGTCAACCGATCAAAGCTGAGCTTTCCATCCGGTTTAGGATACTCAATCTCTTTATGCTTTGAGGCGTCTTCAGTTGCATCCGCATCCGATTTGCCATGCGGCAAGGTGCCAAAGAGTGAAAAGCCCGCGGTGTTTGTCCACATGTCCAGACCACCGCCGACAAGCGACGCAAGCAGACCGTATTTGGACCACATCGGTTTGACGTTGCGCACCTTTTTCAAGTCTGCGCCAATCGCGCCTTCGCGCACCTCTGTTTCGTATTCGGTCAGCTCGTCGCTGGCGCGGCCCGCCTTGATTGCCTCGACTGCTGCTTCCGCCGCCGCCTTACCGGACAACATCGCGTTATGGTTGCCCTTGATGCGCGGCACATTAACCATGCCCACAGAACACCCCAAGAGCGCCACACCAGGCGCCACCATCTTGGGCATCGACTGATAGCCACCTTCGGAAATTGCGCGCGCGCCGTATGCAATCCGTTT
>CAYODE010000167.1:0-6454 GCA_964402685.1 uncultured Aestuariivita sp.
CCCCCCGCCGCACCGCGCACCTGCAGTGGAAGCCCGATTTCGGCGCGCGCTGGGCGGCCGTGGGCCTTGATTTCGAACTGAATGCCAAGCACCACGCCACCAACGAAAAGATCTATGACGCGATTTGCCGGACTTTGGGTGCGCGGCCGCCAGAGCATTTCAGTTATGAACTGTTTCTGGATGATCAGGGGCAGAAGATCTCAAAGTCATCGGGCAATGGGGTCAGCATCGACGGATGGCTTTCTTATGCCTCGACTGAATCTCTGTCCTATTTCATGTATCAAAAGCCCAAGACAGCTAAGCGGCTGTTTTTCGACGTTATTCCAAAGGCCGTGGATGAGTATCATCAGCAATTGCGGGCTTACTCGGGTCAGGATGAAAAAGGTCAGTTGAACAACCCGGTCTGGCATATTCACGGTGGCGACGTACCTGAAAGCCGGATGCTGGTGCCGTTCGCGATGCTGCTGAACCTTGCGTCCGTTGCGGGCGCAGAGGACAAGGACACCTTATGGGGCTTTATTCAGCGCTACGCGCCTGATGCCTCGCCGGACACCAATCCGGATATGGATCAAGCCGCCGGATTTGCGGTGCGGTATTACAATGATTTTGTGAAACCGACAAAGACCTACCGCTTGCCAACGGATGAAGAACGCGCCGCACTTGAAGAGCTGCGTGCGCAGTTGGCGGCGTATGACGGACCTGTTGAGGATGAGGCACTTCAATCCGTGGTCTACGCAGTTGGTCGTGATCGGTTTGACCCACTTCGAGGTTGGTTCACCGCACTTTATGAAGTGTTGCTTGGTGCCAGCCAGGGTCCGCGCTTTGGCGGGTTCATCGCGCTTTATGGCGTGGAAGAGACCATCGCGTTGATCGACAGCGCGCTCGCCGGCAACTTGGTGGATTGACCGTTTCGTCCCGTAAAAGTCCGTGCAATTGACCGTTTTGCACTTCGCTCTACCGTCTATCCAGAGGAAACGGGAGGCGTGCGATGTTGCGGATCATATTGAGTTTGGTTTTGGCAGTGAGTTTTTGGAGCGCTGCGCCAAAAGCGGAAGCACAAAGCGGCGATATTGAAGCGACGATCACTGCGCAGATCGAAGCCTTTAAGGTCGATGATTTTGATCAGGCCTTCACCTATGCCAGCCCGAATATCCAAGGATATTTTCGAACACCAGAGAACTTCGGGCGCATGGTGCGCGGGGGCTATCCAATGGTGTGGCGCCCCAGCGAAGTCACCTATCTTGAACTGAAGGAAACGGCGGGCTTCTTGTTCCAGCGCGTTCTGATCAAAGATGCCGACGGTGCGGTCCATCTTCTGGAGTATCAGATGATCGAGTTGAACGGAGCGTGGAAGATCAACGGCGTGCGTCTTCTTGCGAATCCACCTGCCTCTGCATGACCGAGAAAACCAGCTTAGGTAAGTCCCAGGTCTTTGGCTGTTAGATTAAAGGCTTTTCCGAAACCCCCATTCAAAAACGCCTGACCAACCTCGAAGCGGGCGAAAAGGAAATCCGTAAATCCGATATAGAGACGTGACTTTGGGTGGCTGAGCAGCCACTTGTCTTGAAGCTTCTCAAATTCTGGATGATCTCGCGGGATCATCTGCGCTTTGGCCTGCAAAGTCAGACGGGGATGCGTCAGCGGATCGCCCCTTTCCCCCGGCTCGCCAACCAAGAGCGAACAGCGCGGATCACGGAGCAGGGCTTGAGTATGATGTGACAGGTGCGAGATCAGGCTGACCGGACACCCGTTTTTGGCCTGTCCAAAGGCAATGCGTGCGGTTAGCGGGGCGCCGGTCTCGTCCAGAGTTGCTATCGCACAGAACCTGGCGTCCCGCATCAGCGACTGGGCCTGTGCACGTGCATCATCATCGGTTGGGCGAATTGGGTTTGTCATAGTGATACGCTACGGGCCAACAGGTCGTGCAACAAGGCGAGGGAATTAGAATGTTTGCCATATGCCCACGCGAAGACCAAGGAATGTCTCATTAACCTCCTTTGCTTCGAGCCCGACGACCAGATGGGTCCGCTCGCGCACGGCCCAGGCCACCGAACCGCGCAGCGTGAACACATCCGTGCTATCGCGGCGTTGGCTGGTTTCCAGATCGAGGATTGCCTTTAGCCGCGGTGTGAGGTTCAACCCAAAGGTCGCGTCGATTTTGTAGAGGGGGTCGGGCCATAACTCATGGTGTTCGACGGCTGCAGTGACGCTCCACCAACCTTGCTTCCAGAAGTCTGTCCCGCGGCCCGCGGAGAAACCCACGCGAGCCATGGGTCCCCAGTCTAAATCCCGGCGCGATGCGCCCAGAGCGAGATGGGCAGCCAGCTTGAACTGCTGATCGGGCGGGGAGAAGGCGTGACGAACAAATACATAGCCGTGGCTGTAATCGATCTGGTTGTCGTTGGCAGACACACCAAGCGTCGTGCGGGCCGTCAGCCCGTATTCAACGTAGGCGTCCCCATCAAATTCGACCGTTCGACTGTTTGAGGCGTATCTGTAGGTGCCAGAGAAGGCGGTGAAGATCTGCCCTTTCTCGCGCGGCCACGGGTTTGCGTGCGCTGCGCTCGGCACAAAGAGAACCGCGATCCAAACTAACGCCAACACCCGCATAGCCCGAGAATTCGGCGATTATAGTTAACAACTGCTTTATTGCTCAGCCTGCGGCCTTTTCTCTGCTGACATTTCCTCTTTGCACTTGATATGCTGCGGCGCAGCAAAAGGGGCGAGTCATGGGATACGTAATTGCAATTGCGCAGCAGAAGGGCGGATCCGGCAAGACAACGTTAGCCGTCAACCTCGCCGTGGGTTTTGCGCGTGCTGGCAAGTCCGTTGCGTTGATGGATACCGACCCCCAGGGCAGTGCCGGACGGTGGTTCATGACCCGTCTCGAAGCCTTAGGTGAGCCTGGGATCGAGTTTTCTACCGCATCCGCTTGGGGGGTCACGTATGAGTGCCGGAAGCTGGCCGAGGCGCATGATGTCGTCATAATAGACACGCCCCCCAAAGCGGATAGCGATTTGCGCCCCGCATTGCGCGCGGCCGATCTGGTGTTGGTTCCTGTCGCAACATCGCATCTGGATTTATGGGCGGTGGAGGTTGTTTTGTACCTTGCGGATCGTGAAGAGAAGCCTGCGGTGATCGTCATGACGCGTAATCGCGCGGGCACACGTTTAGCAGCTGACGTCGCTGAAAAAGCGTCGGAAATGTCTGCTGACGTGGCTGAAACACCTTTGGCGAACCGCGTCGTTTATGCCGAGACGTTGGGGCAGGGGCGCACTGCACTTGAGGCGCCGAAAGGTCCGGCCCATGCAGAGGTGACGGGCCTGGTTGCGGAAATCGAAGAGAAGCTTGCTAGCCTCTAGCGCCTTGGATCAGGCAAGGTCCTAGTTGTGGTTTTGCGACAATCCCGATTGTTGCGCGTTTGGCGCTATCTGTTAGGCCTGCGCACCAGGCAAGGTGTGAACGAGAAGGGAATTGGGCGGCATGTTGAAACAAGAGAACGTCGAGGACTTTCCACGCCCGCCGCGTCTGGAGAAAGTGGCGGAGACGTTACGGATCGAGTTGGGCGGTCAATTGGTTGCTGAGACCACCGGTGCCCTGCGGGTGTTGGAGACCTACCACGCCCCGACCTATTACCTGCCGCAGAGTGATATCGCGGCGCAGCTCGTTCCTGTGGGCGGCAGTACATTTTGCGAATGGAAAGGAGTGGCCCGCTACTTTGACGTCGTAGTGGAAGGGTCCGTCGCCAAAAGCGCTGCTTGGACCTATGAAAAACCCAGTTCGACGTTTCACCCCATCGCCGGATACCTGGCGTTTTACGCGGGTAAGATGAGCGCTTGTTTTGTCGGTGAGGTGCAGGTGATCCCTCAGCCCGGTGATTTCTATGGTGGCTGGGTTACTCCAAACCTGACCGGCAAGATAAAGGGCGCGCCTGGGACTCGGCACTGGTGACGCAAACCTGACGTGGATCAAGGAGCCTGTGCACCGCGCATGCAACACTTTCTGCATCGTAGAAGGTGGGAGAGGGCGATGTATCACAACATTCTGGTACCGATTTCGTTTGATGAGGAACGAGATGTCAGCGGGCCGCTAAAGCTGGCCGAGCTGTTGGCCACGGACGGCGCAAAAATTACCCTGCTGCACGTAGTCGAACAGATCCCCGGCTACGCGATTTCGTATATGCCCCCGGACTATCTGGAAGGTACGCGTAAGGCGATCAAGGAAGAGTTGGACAAGATGGCGGCAAAACTGCCCGGTGCGGGAGGGGTTTTGATAGAAGGGCATTCCGGGCGATCGATCCTCGATTGGGCGGAAGAACATGGCCCTGACTTGATCATCATCGCGTCGCACCGTCCGGGGATGCAGGACCTTCTTTTGGGATCGACAGCATCTCAAGTCGTGCGCCACGCCACCTGTGCGGTCCACGTCGTACGCTAATCGCTGTTTGGTCAGATTATCTTAATACGGCCAGCCGCGTTCCAAAGCGTGGCTGGAAGGTGCCTGACGTATGGCAAAGTTATCCACAGATTCGGCAAAATGTGGCATTGATAAGGAGCGTGCAGACGTAGCCCGTCCCAAGGCTGTCATGCCTTCTGCTTGGGAAAAAGAGGATTAAAGACCATAAGTCATTCGTCCGCTAAATTACTGAAATCGTGTGCTTTTGTTTGATATTGCCCTCAAACTTGAAACTATTGAGCTCTGAGCTGGACCGGTTCGGGTTCGATTTGCTTCGGGTCATCCAACATTTGATCAGACTGGTTTGACAGATCGCATTTTAAGCACTTTGGGTCATATTTCTGCCCCAGTTGATTGCGACTGTTCATTTGCGGACCTGGGGACATCTGGATGGGTAGGGACGCTTGTAACGGAATAATGAGTGTGCTCAGTACCAATGCTAATACCAAGACATCAGATCCTCCGCTGGACGATACGCGGGTCTAACCGCGACGCTCCTTCGCAGGATAGCAGTGTCCCCACTTCGCAATTTCCCAGACTTCGGTTGCCCCGACAGGGGCGCAAGATCTTTTTCTGGACAACGCCGTCCGAGGATCATGTTGAGACAGATGGACCCGGTCGGCTGGATACGATTGCGATCAATCTGAACCGGTTGCGTTTGGAGTACGAACATCTGTCCGATTTGGTGCGCCAGACATCTTGCGCAACGACATTGAGGACCATTCATGCGTCCCTCGCTCGGCTGCTGAACACATTGGAAGAGCAGGACAGTGAGCTCAGCGTAATTCTGCATGATGTCGCGGCTCAACCCACGCGTAAGTTGGCTGGGTGGCGTGTGACGGAACGTGAAATCCTACAATCTGAAACCAGCGCTCTGAGGTCGGACCTGGATGCACTGTACCAGGCTGTGCGTCGAGCGCATGTGGATTTGGCAGGTGTCCTGTTGGAGATGCGTTAGACCGCAGGATCCACCGCGCACTCCCGAAACGCCTCGGTGGGCGGAGCGGCACCCTCCAAAGAAAAGGACACCGCTTGATCCCCGATGAGCGCCACGGCTGTTTGATTAAAGCTGAGGCCCCTCAGGACATTGCCGAACCCCCGGTCTGTCACGGTTAGCGAGCGTCCGTTGTTGCCAAGCTGGTGGCGATTGGTCGAAATCGTGAGGCCCGCTGGCCCCTCGAAGCGGAGAGAAAAGACATCCGCCACCGGCCAGGGCTGCGCTTTGGTCAGGGTAATTGAAAATAACGGCTGCGTTGGGTCGTGGGTCAGCTCAACTGCAATGTCCGATTGAGCATGATTCAGCAAGCAGGGTTGGCCGGGGGTAAACTCCCAGGCGCTGACCGGGCTAGCCATCAGGGTAAAAGTAAAAATCCATCGCATGAGCCACAGCTAGCCCGCGCGTTTCAGCAGACCAGCATCTTGTGCTTAGCGGGCTGCACGTCATTATGCTGATGATCAGTGAGTTTGAGAGAGATGCGCCCGTGCCTGACAGCCTGGATAATGACGTAGCAGCCTTGCGACGCGAGCTGGAGCGGCTCAACAATCACAGCTTTATTCGGATCCACAACAAACCGGTGCGTCTGCTTGCCTTTAACTTTGCCCGGGGGCTTGCCTTTGGTTTGGGCACGGTCGTGGGGGCCTCTCTGCTGTTGTCCCTCGCGGCCTGGGCGCTTGCGCAAATCGATTTCATCCCCGTCATCGGCGAATGGGCGACACTGATCGCGAAAGAAATCGAAGCGATTGCGGCCAGCGAAAACTAGGGCGGCGTCAGGGGCTAGGTGCGGGTCGACGCAATGGCGGTGATGTCGGTCGTTTGGGGCGGGTTGGCAAAGGTCGGTCCAACCGTGTCGCGATAGGTGGCGAAGGCCGCGCTTTGTAGGAACGCGGTTTTGCCTGCGTCATCGTCAAACTCCAAAACCCCGATAAAACTCGTGGGATCTTCGGTCGAGAAGCAGGAATAGCTGACGCCGGAAAGCCCTTCGGCCTGCATTCCGGACAC
>CAYODE010000167.1:6554-7998 GCA_964402685.1 uncultured Aestuariivita sp.
GTTTTGTGGTAGACTGCCACAAAAGGGAGGAGCCAGATGTTGCAGATCAATCCAGCCACTCAAGGACAAACCGTCATCACCACCTTTGAATGTTCGCCCGGCACCTGCGCGGATCTTTTGGACAAGCTCCAGCTTGCGTACAGCGACTTTATTTCACATCAGGCGGGTTTCATCGCCGCCGGCCTGCATGTGAACGACGCCCAGACGCGGATCGCGAATTACTCCCAATGGCAGCGGCGTGAGGATTTTCAGGAGATGCTGCGGTCGGAGGAGATGCGCAAACGGAACCGGGAGATTGCAGAGCTGTGCACCCGGTTTGAGCCGGTGATGTATGAGGTTGTGGGGGTGTTTTGAAACACAGTGATCGGTGCTCGACCTAATCTTACAAGCGAAATAGCCAGAAGTACCCCCATCATGTTGTAACAGAATGAAACAAACAATGAACATGTGGGGCTAACTCCAACATGTGGCTGTTTCTGTGGATAACGGGTGTTTATGTCGTGTTTTTTTTTACAAGTTATCCACAAGAAGAGCGTTGACACACACTACATGTAGCGAGTACACATTTTGTGAACTCAAGAAATGCGCCTCGTGCGCATCTCTTGTTGTTGACGATTTCTTCCCCAATATGCATCATTGTCGCACCCGCCGGAGATTCGGTGCGCCGTCGTAGCGTTGCAGGCTGCGACGGCGCTTCACTCCGGTGCCGCTTCCTGAACGGCTGCGGCGGAAAGACGGTGTGCAAACTCAGTTATGCAACTGAGATCGTCGAGGTCAAGCAGTCGTTCGTGTCAACGACGGAGATCGACGATGTCGACGTACAAACACTATTACGTAAACAACAACGCGCAGAGCAACGGTGACCATGAGGTCCATGCGCAAGGATGTCCATGGATGCCCGAAGTGCATAACCGGACCCATCTTGGCTTGTTTTCGAGCTGTTCGCAGGCTGTGATGCAAGCCAGATGTCACTATCATCAAGTGAATGGGTGCTACTGGTGCTCCCGCGAGTGCCATACCCAGTAGAAGACTGGAAGCGGCGGCAGACATACCAGCTGCCGCTTCTCAATTCTTCTGCCCCGGAAACAACACGCAATGCCCCGGGCCGCGCCCGACCTCCCCATGGAAGGCGCGTTTCAACGGTTGCATTTGGGACGCACGGACAAGGCAAATCTCGACGATAAAGTGAGATCGTTAGAGTGCGGGACGCCCACCCAAGGGCGGGCGTGGCCCTCTCGTCAGACGGAACCGCCTACCGCTTCCGCCGCTTCACATTCCCGCTGCGTTGACCGGCCCTGCCAGCCGTGGACCGGCCTTGCGATTTCACCGCTTGGTCTGACACCGCCTCGATCGCGGATTGCCGGGCGAGGGGGTCGTCGGCGACGGCGAGATCCACCGCCTCCAGCCGTTTGACCTCGTCCCGCAGGCGGGCGGCCTCTTCGAA
>CAYODE010000168.1:0-7878 GCA_964402685.1 uncultured Aestuariivita sp.
TTTGGTGCAGGGGCGGGTGATGCCCACGGTGTCGGCTTCCTGAAACGCGTCAGACCCGATCATAAAGGTAGGGACTTGGCCCGTCAGTACGACGATCGGGATTGAATCCATCAGCGCATCGGTCAGACCGGTCACGGCATTCGTGGCGCCAGGACCTGACGTCACCAGAACAACACCGGGTTTCCCTGTCGACCGCGCATACCCTTCGGCAGCGTGCACCGCGCCTTGCTCGTGCCGCACCAAAATGTGCCGAATGTCGTTTTGCTGAAAGATCTCGTCATAAATCGGTAGCACGGCTCCACCGGGATATCCGAATACTGTGTCCACGCCCTGATCCTTCAGTGCTTGAACCACCATTTTCGCTCCGGTCATGTCCTTGGTCATCTCATGTGCTCCGATTGAGATTTTCTGTTGCGCATAAAAAAGCCCCGGATTTTGGTCCGAGGCGCATGGGTTTGATTATGGTATTCCGTTACCGGCCCATGCGCGTGTTTCCTACAATGACGACTAGACGGGTCATACAACTCGCTCCTTCATACGCGGCGGACATTATGAGCGACAGAAACGGGCGTCAACAGGCAAATCAGGAAAAACATGTCCGATCTTGGCTTTTTTCTTTACATTTGTTGCGCAGATTGTCTTGCGGACCTCATTTCATAAAAAGGCTTGCCCGTTTGGGACCAAAAAAACCAACCCAAAAGCGCCTTCTGCGGTTTGGCGCGGAGGTTTGATCGCGCTGGCGTTCGTCAACAAGATCTGCGGCACGCGCGCGGGCCTCGGCAGTGGTCTTTGCCGCTTGATCCGGTTCGCGCCATCCCAAGAGCTTCAGTCTCTGTAGAGTTTCGGTGTCATAGTAGCTCATGTGCAGTCTCCTTCTCTAAGAGAGAAGACATCAGATCGCTCCTGACACCGCGCTGACAGGAGGGCATGCTAAGGTGACAGGAGATCACAGCAGGAATCGACATGCGTAAGTCCAGCCGTCTTTTTGAAATCATCCAGATCTTGCGCGGAGCCGCTGCCCCGATGACGGCCGATGCTCTGGCAGAACGGTTGGAAGTGTCTGTGCGGACCGTCTATCGGGATATCGCGGCCCTGCAAGCGATGCGGACCCCGATCGAAGGGGAAGCGGGCATCGGCTATATCATGCGTCCGGGTTACGACCTGCCGCCGCTGAACTTTGACGATGAGGAATTGGAGGCGCTGCGCGTCGGTATGTCGATGCTGGCCCGCAGTGGCGACAGCGCGTTACAGCGTGCCGCCGGTCGGATTCGGGACAAGGTATCGGCACTGCGTGAGCCTGCGGAATGGCTTCAAGTGGCCCCATGGGGCGCACCGCCTGACGATCCGGCCCGGGGCTGCGTCTCATTGGCTATGCTGCGACAAGCGGTGCGGGGGGAACGCAAACTGTCGCTTGTCTATCGGGGGGCGGACGGTTTGGAAACGACCCGTGTCGTACGTCCTGTCGCACTGATTTATCACGTAGAGTGCAATATACTTGCTGCATGGTGCGAGTTACGCGGTGGGTTTCGGCATTTTCGCACCGACCGCATCTATGGCTGTGAGTTGCTGGAGGACAGCTTCACCTGTCAGGGAGGCATCCTGCGCCAAATGTGGGCAGAGCAAGAAGCGCAAAAAGCTAACGCACCAGCGGCATTCTAGGACTTAGAATCCCGTGCCTGTCCCCTGCAGCACGCCGTGTTCCATAGCGTAACGCGTCAATCCGGCCGTCGAAGAAATGCCCAGTTTCCGTTTTATATTTTTACGATGGGTTTCCACAGTGCGTACCGAGATGTTCAGAACCTCGGCCACATCTTTGTTGGACTTACCTTGGGCGAGTTGGAGCAGGATTGTCTGTTCCCGACCCGTCAAGGCCTCGCGCCCGCCTGATTTGGGTTTCAATGATCCCTCGGCGCCGGTGCAAAGGTACCGCTCACCGCGCATGACCGTGTCGATGGCTTGTTTGATCTCGTCCGTGGGCACGTCTTTTAGGACGTACCCCATCGCGCCGTGGCTGAGTGCGCTGGAAATGTATTCGTGGCTGTCATGCATCGACAGGACCAGGATCCGTGTGTCCGGGCGTTTTTCCAATAGGATCTCAGTTGCCGACAATCCACCCAAGTGAGGCATATTCAGGTCCATAAGGATGACGTCAGGATCAAGATCAGCAATCTGATCAACAGCGTCCTGACCATTGCCCAAGCTGCCTACGACATCGATGTCATCGTAGGTCTCTAGGATCGACTGAATCCCCTCGGCCACCATCGGGTGGTCGTCAACGATAAGGACTTTGACAGGTGCGCTCACGCTTGCGCCTCCCAATCTGATTGCGCGTGCCCGTCGGGGGGCAGCAGGTGCGTTAGCGGCACACGCGCTTCGATCACCGTGCCACTGCTGGCCCCGCGGGCGGCCTTGGTGGACAATATTCGTAGCGTGCCGTCAAGCTGTTCAATACGCTCCTGCATGTTCCTTAGCCCCAATCCTGAATTCGGGCTTTTGTCTCCGGGAAGGCCGCGACCATTGTCGCTGATGCGCAGGGTGGCGCCGGATTTATGGCCGCGGATATCGACAGAGACGTGTGTCGCTCCGGAGTGGCGTTCGATGTTGGTCAACGCTTCCTGCGCGATACGGTACAAAGCGATTTTTGCGTCCTGGTCCAAACGGTTGCGGAACACAACGGTGTTGAAATCCACCTCGATCCCGGTGCGGGCGCTAAAGTCCTCTGTCAGTGATTTGATGGCAGGTCCCAGACCCAGATCGTCGAGAACGCCGGGACGGAGGTCGCGGCTGATCCGACGCACTTCGTTGATGGCTTGGCCTAGGTTTTCGATACCTGTTTCCAAGGCGTCACCCGCCTTTGCATCGCCGCGTTGGAAACGGCGTCGCGCGTTATCCAACGCATAACGGATGCCCACAAGGATTTGGCTGATTCCATCATGCAGCTCGCGCGCCACGCGTCCGCGTTCTTCTTCTTGCGCGTCAAACACACGCTGGGTGAGTTCCTTGAGCTTGGCATCCGCCAACCGGCGTTCGCGAATGTTGAGCACCATGCCGGATGTGAACACGACCAGAAGCGCGACAAGCGTAATGGCTCCGATATAGACAAATGTGGTTTGCGTACGTGCTTCGACGTCGGCGCGTTGAGCTGCGACCGAGGCCAGGATATCGTCGATGAAAACACCAGTGCCGACGGCCCAACGCCAATCCTGCAACCCCAGCACATAGGCGATCATCTGCGCCTCTTCGCCTGTCGAGGGTTTGGTCCACAAAAACTGGTGATAGCCGGAGCCTTCGCGCGCAAGGCGGATCAGCTCATCAACGATGGGCGTGTCCGCGCTGTCTACAAGCCCCGTCCAGTTGCCGCCGATGAGCTCCGTGTGGCGCGGGTTGACCAGGTTATTGCCGTCGTAATCGTAGACAAAGAACGACCCATCCGTGCCGTAGATCATTGCAGACAAAATTTGCGAGACTTGGTCCTTGGCGAAATCGTCGTCATAGGGGGCGCGGCCGTAGATGAAGTAAAAACCGTTACGTGCCTGGGTGACGTAATTCCGCAGCTCCGCTTTTTTTGCTTCGATCAGCTGTTCCTGAAGTGTTTCAATTTCGCGATTGGCCAAGGCGCGTGATTGATAAGCGACCAGTACGGCAATCAACGTTACCGCCATAATCAATGGCGTCGCCGCCAGAAGTGATAGCTTCTGAGCGTAGTTCGGTGTCCATAATGCGCGCAAAAACCGCATGCCGAATCGTTACGGTGGAATCACTCTGAACACCAGACCTGCGCGGCAGGCTTGGTCACGGCTCGCCTCGATGATTGAGAAAAAATTCAATTCAGTCGGATATTTGGAGCAAAAACTGAGTTCTCTACGCAGTACTAGGTATTCACATGTCGGACCAAATCAGTAGGGTTGCGCCACTTTCACGATCCGCCCGCTCAACGAGGCGGGCGATAACCATAACGGGAGGAGTGACCCTATGGATCGCCGTAAGTTTCTTAAAACCTCTGCTCTGGGTGGTGCCGCAGCTGCAACCACAGGCGCGCTGGCCGCACCGGCCTACGCACAGGGCAACCGCACGCTGACAATGGTTACCAGCTGGGGCCGTGGCCTTGCTGGTGTGCATGATGCTGCCGAGCGTGTGGCAACCATGATCACCGAAATGTCCGGTGGTTCTCTGACCGTCGACCTGAAAGCCGCTGGCGAACTGGTTGGCGCGTTCGAAGTATTTGACGCCGTGACTGCAGGTCAGGCCGACATGTATCACGGCGCTGACTACTACTTTGTCGGTCAGCACCCAGGCTACGCGTTCTTTACCGCTGTGCCTTTCGGCATGACAGCGCAAGAGATCGTCAACTGGTATTACTTCGATGGCGGCATGGAACTGCATGACGAACTCGGCCAGATCTTTGGTCTGAAATCGTTCATCGCAGGCAACACCGGCGCACAAGCGGGTGGTTGGTACTCGAAAGAGATCACCTCGCCAGAAGATTTCAACGGTCTGAAGTTCCGTATGCCGGGTCTGGGCGGTAAAGCTCTGGGTAAATTGGGCGCATCGGTTCAGAACCTGCCCGGTTCGGAAGTGTACCAAGCGTTGGCCTCCGGCGCCATCGACGGCACTGAGTGGATCGGCCCCTGGGCGGACGAAAAAGCCGGTTTCCAAGAAATCACCAAAACATACTACGCCGCTGGCTTCCACGAGCCCGGCGCAGCTCTGTCGCTGGCGACAAACCGCGAAGTGTTCGAAAGCCTGAGCCCTGCGCATCAGCGCATCATCGAAGTTGCCGCAGGTGACACGCACCAGTGGAACCTGGCACAATTCCTGGCAAACAACGGTGCAGCACTGGGCCGTCTGCAAGCGTCGGGTGTTAAGGTACTGGAATTCCCAGACAGCGTTTGGGACGCCTTCGGTACAGCATCGCGCGAAGTTCTCGACGAGAACATGGGCGACGAGCTGTTCAAGAAGATCCACGACAGCGCAATGGCTTCGATGAAGTCGTCGTCGGGCTGGATCGCACAGTCGTCGACTGCTTATGTCGCGCAACGCGACCGCGTTCTGGGCTAACCTGCTCTAAACGCATAAAAAAACCACAGGAAGAAATACTGGGAGAGGGCCGGTGCAATTGCACCGGGCCTCTTTCGCCCAAAAAGACGCAGACGTCGATCTGCGCATCAAGACACTTTTGACGGGCCAAGTCTGGCGGCCCGCTTGGGGGAGCTCAGATGGAAGAAAACGCGACCGAAGGCGGCGGGTTCGCTGCGCTTTTGGACGGTCTTGTCTGGTTCATCAGTCAGATCGGTCTGTCGTTTTACAACCTCGCCTATGCGATCACGCATCCCGGCCTCTGGCTGGATTGGTCCAACAAAGAGGCCATTATGCGGTTCGTCTATTACGGCGGTTCGGTTGAGTTCTTTTTTGTCTGTTTCACTACGACGCTCGTTATCTTTGCTGTCGGCATTTGGCGAAGTGAGTTCCTCTGGGGCGTGGTGCGCGGTCTTGAGGGCTTTGCCAACACCGTCGGGCGTTTCTTTGCCTGGGCCGGCCTTTTGATGGTGCTGCAACAGATCGTCATCATCTTCATGCAACGCGTTTTTGCGAGACCCGATATCTCGATCGGATTCGGCATTCCTTTGCAGTTTGACGTCAGCTGGTTTGCCGAAGAGTTGAAGCTTTACAACGCAATGGTCGTGGCGCTCTGCTGCGCTTACACCTTCGTGCAAGGCGGCCATGTGCGCGTTGACCTGATCTATTCCACGGTGAAATTCCGGACCAAAAAAGTGATCGACATGGTAGGCGCGCTGATCTTCATGGCGCCGATGGCCGTTATCACCTGGATGTATGGGTGGTATTTCCTCTGGCGTCACCTGATCGTGCCAAAACCATCGGCGTCCGAGGACTTGGATCGTTTGTTGATGAAATCCCGCGCTTTGCGATGGAATGTCGAGACGATTGGGTTCAGCCCGAACGGCTTTAACGGATACTTCCTGTTCAAAATCCTGCTCTGCGCCTTTGCGGCTATGGTGTTCATTCATGCTGTGGCGTTCTTTTACCGGTCGTTCCTGGAATGGCGCGAAGGCGAAGAGAGCGAGAATAAATACCTCGACAAGGACTCCCTTGGCGACGGTGAAGAAGCCTACGAAGGCGCACACTAAGTTTAGGGGCAGACACTCATGCTATTCGGTCTTGATGGCGTCGAAATTGGCCTGATCATCGTTTTCATCTGCCTCTTTGGGGGTATCCTCTCTGGTTTCCCGGTGGCCTTTGCCATTGGTGGTGCCGGAGCAATCTCTTTTGCGATCATCGCGGCTCTGGACAGTGCTGGATTGTTGATCCACCAGGCGATTGACACGTCCAGTCAGGCTTATGCTGACCTGATTGCAACGGGTGCGAAGGCTGCGGATATATCCGTTTTCCGATACCCAGACTTGCCGCGCATCGGCGAGCCCGTATTCCCGCAAGGGTGGGAAGTGGCGCTGGACAGGAATGTCTCCTTCATCGTGAACCGGATCAATGAACGTGTTCTGGCGGGTGCGTCGATTGAGACCCTCCTCGCGGTTTTGATGTTTGTTCTGATGGGCATCACGCTGGAGCGTTCCAAGATTGCTAACGACCTGTTGACCACCATGGCGCGCGTTTTCGGCCCGCTGCCGGGCGGTCTGGCGGTGTCGATCGTTGTTGTGGGCGCGTTCCTTGCGGCCTCGACCGGTATTGTTGGCGCCACAGTTGTGACAATGGGTCTGCTCGCCCTTCCAACGATGTTGCGAAACAACTATTCGCCCGAACTGGCCACAGGCGTCATTGCTGCATCCGGGACGTTGGGACAAATCATCCCCCCGTCGATTGTGATCGTTCTTCTGGGAACCCTTGCCGGTGATCTCTACTCTACTGCTCAAGAAGCGCGCGCGCAGACAGCCGGTTGTACAGATGCGTTAACCTATCTGGGCGAACCTGCCGTTGTGTCGGTTGGCACGCTGTTCCAAGCGGCGTTGTTGCCGGGCATCATGCTGGCGCTTCTGTATGCGCTTTATGCGTTTGGCTTTGCTCTCCTGAACCCGTCCAAAGCCCCTGCCGTGGAACTTGGCAGCACAAACAGCGAGCCTGTTACCCGCAATGAGGCTTTCACGTGGTTTGTCGGCGCGCCGGTTTTGCTGATCGGCGGCACGATCCTGCTGAGCAGCCTGAATATCGTTGGCTCGCAGAATCTGGACATTTCTACATTCTCCGATGTGGGCGAGGGCGCATCCTTGCGCACAAATGTCTCTGACGAATGCGCGGCTTCGATGATTGAGCTGCACGGGCAGGAAGCCTGGGATGCCGCTGTTGCAGAGCAACAAGAGATTGATGCGGCAGGCGGTGTTGCCCAATCCGAGCGGTTGAGCGAGGAAGAAATGGCAGCGGCGTTGGAGGCAAAAATCGCCGACGCAGCCCCCATCGGAACAGGGATTGCCATCCTGGTCATCCTCTTGGGTCTCGTTCTAACAACCGCGCGTGGTGTGTCCCCATCGGGCGATCCAAGGCCTCTCCAGATTGGTGCGATCGGCCTCGTCCTGATGTTGCTTGTCGACATTGTTCTTGTGGCGCCGACCAGTACACCAGGCACCGAATGGATCTTGATGGCAATTCCAGTGGCGATTGCGCTTTACGGCTGTGCCGCTGCTGCCGGGCGGTTGGCCAAAAACGACTTGATCCGGGTTGTGTTCCCACCGCTTGTTCTGATTGTTGCTGTGCTCGGCTCGATCCTGGGTGGTATCACCAACCCGACGCCTGCCGCGGCCCTTGGTGCTGGCGGTGCGATCATGCTGGCCGCCTATCGCAAGCTGAAAGACCTGGATCAGTCCGGAAAAGTGATCATCTGGTCCACCTTCGCCATCATTATCTGTATCC
>CAYODE010000169.1:0-4148 GCA_964402685.1 uncultured Aestuariivita sp.
GTGGCGGATTGGCTGGCAATTTGCCCATCCAGCATGATCGCCTTGCCATCTTTGACAGCGCCAGAGAAGCGCGCCAGCGCGCCCGGGCGATAGAAGTCATGTGTCATGTCTTCTTCGCGGGTCCAGGTGACCTGAACAGGCGTGCCTTCCATCTCCATGGCGACACGCGTGGCGTAACCGGCATAATCCAGTTCCACTCGGCGACCAAATCCGCCACCCATTATGGTTGTGTGGATGGTCACCTGCTCGTTTTCTAACCCGGCGATCTTGGCGCAGGTGGATTGCTGGAAGGTGGGGGATTGGTTCCCGCACCAAATTTCCAGCGCGGTGCCGGTGTAGAGCGCGGTGGCATTCATCGGCTCCATCGTCGCATGCGCCAGATAGGGGAGACTGTATTCGGCGGTGATTTGGGTGGCATCCGCAGGAACCGCGGTGACATCGCCGTCATCGCGCAAGGCACTGTTGGCATCCCCCTCAAACGCCTTGGCGATTTCATCAAAAATAGCGTCGGTGGTGGGTGGGTAGGGGGCCTCTTCCCACACGATATCAACCTCTTCTGCCGCGCGATACGCCAGCCAGGTGTTGTTGGCCACCACCCCAATACCATTGCCCAGATCAATGACCTTTTCCACGCCCGGCATATCCTTGGCTGCGCTGTCGTCATAGGACACCATGCCGCCGCCCAGACGCGGGTTGATCCGGATGGTGGCAAATTTCATGCCGGGCAGGCGGACATCGACGCCAAACTGGGCGGTGCCCGTTGCCTTACCGACCATGTCGATCCGTGGGGTGGATTGACCCAGATACCGCCACTGAGATGGATCACGCAACGAAGCTTCGATCGGCTCAATTCCAGCGGCGGCTGCGGCCAGTTCGGTATAGCTGAGCGTGGTTCCGTCCGGTGCGATTACACGCCCGCCTTCGGTTTTCAGCTGAGCCCGGCTAACACCCAGTTGCTGTGCCGCGGCTTCTTTTAGCGTCTCTCGGGCGCTGGCACCGGCTTCGCGCATACGCACAAACCCATCCTTCATGGATGTGGAGCCACCTGTGACCTGCAGATCCACAAGCTTGCCAACCACACCCAGGAATTCGCCAACCGTATGTTGGAAATCACTGATGTCGTAACCCTTGTTCGGCAAGACGTCTGCCATCATCGCTGTGTTGTAGTATGCTTTGGCGGGAGGGCCGTGCAGAACGGTCACATCCTCTAGATTGACGTCCAGTTCTTCGGCGATCAGTGCGGCCCATGTACTGTGCACGCCTTGGCCCATCTCGGCCCGCGGGGCGATCAAAGTAACGCCGTTTTGGTCGATAAACACAAAAGGGTTCAACGCGGCTTCGCCATCACCGGCTTGCAGCGGGTTCGCGGCAGGGCGGGAGACAACATACGCACCGAAGGCGACGCCACCGACGACGGCTGTTGACCCAATCAAGAACGTGCGGCGAAGGATTTTTGCAACAGATGCCATGACTTACGCTCCCTTCATCATCAAGGATGCTTTTTTGACGGCGGCTCGGATCCGCGGATATGTGCCACAGCGGCACAGATTGCCCTGCATGGCGTCATTGATGTCTTCGTCGCTCGGGTCAGGATTTTCTGCCAACAAAGCCGCCGCCTGCATGATCTGACCAGACTGGCAGTAACCGCATTGCGCGACTTGCTCTTCTACCCACGCTTTTTGAACCGCAGCCATGGCGTCGGGTGTACCGACACCTTCGATCGTGGTGACATCACCCCAGACATCGCCAAGAGCGACTTGGCAGGACCGCACGGCTTCACCATCGATATGCACGGTGCAGGCCCCGCAAGAGGCGACGCCGCAACCAAATTTTGTGCCGGTCAAACCGATCTCATCGCGCAGTACCCACAGAAGAGGTACATCGTCGGGCAAGTCGACGTTGTGCGCTTGGCCGTTGATCTTGAGTGAAGTGGTCATCTGACATCTCCCGTTTGGACGTTCTGACAATATCAAAGTATTTTGTCAGGATGTCAATTGACATTTTTTGCATAAACTGTCAGGATGAAATCATGAAAGATGTGACGCCTGATCCGAAACAAAAGGCCATTCAGACAGCGGCCTGGGAGACATTTGCAACCTACGGGTTTCGCAAAACCTCCATGGACGACATTGCGCGCCGGGCGGGCATGTCGCGGCCAGCGGTGTATTTGCACTATCGCAACAAGGAAGACATCTTTCGGAGCCTGGTGCAGTACTACTATGACACTGCCTACGATGATGTGCGTGCCGCGTTGGAAACCACAGGGACTGCAACAGACGTTCTGAACCGGGCATTCTCTGCACAGATGGGAGAGAGTTTGGAAGCGATGTTCGTCTCTCCGCATGGTCATGAACTGCTCGACGCTGGCGCGCAGATCGCCATGGATATCAAAGAGACGGGAGAGGCGCGGTTGAGCGCGCTCTATTCCAATTGGCTTGAACGTGAGGCCGCAGTCGGCAGGATTGCGTTCGAGGGACCTGCCCAAAAAATCTCAGAAACGATAAGTGTTTCGCTGCGCGGCATCAAATCGGCAGCAAGCGACTACGAAACGGTGAAATCAAATATGTCGGTACTGGCAGGGTTATTGGGGTCGGGTCTTTCAGTTTCGTGACCTATAGTCCGGTTCGGACGTGCCATAGTTCAGGGAACAATTCGACCTCCAGCATCCGCTTGAGATAGCTCACACCCCCGGTTCCACCCGTGCCGCGCTTGAACCCGATTACGCGTTCGACGGTGGTGACATGATTGAAGCGCCAGCGACGAAAATAATCCTCAAGATCGACCAGCTTCTCAGCCAGTTCATAAAGCTCCCAATAGGTATGCGGGTCCTCATAGACCTTACGCCAGCACGCAACAACAGCGTCATGCCTATCTTCATCAGAGGCCGAACTTGCGTTGATCAGTTCAGCAGGCATCGGATGTGCCTTGTTCAGTGCCGAGAGGGCCACGTCATAAAGAGACGGTTTCTCCAACTCGGCCTCTAAAGTCGCAATCAATTCAGCCTTGTGTGCATGGGGCCGCATCATCGCCTTGTTGCGGTTGCCCAGCATGAATTCGATCAGTCGATACTGATGCGATTGAAATCCTGATGACTGCCCCAGATCCTCTCGGAACGTTGTGTAATCACTGGGCGTCATCGTGCGCAAGACATCCCACGCGCTGTTCAGCTGTTCAAAGATCCGCGATACGCGCGACAGCATTTTGAACGCCGGGCGCATGTCTCCGGTCTGCAACTGGGTGCGCGCCGCATCCAGCTCATGAATAGCGAGGCGCATCCAAAGCTCGGAGGTTTGGTGCTGGATGATGAACAGCATTTCATCATGCGCATCCGAGATCGGATTTTGCGCTGTCAGAAGCGCGTCAAGGCCCAGGTAATCGCCATAAGACATGCGCCCGTCAAAGGACATCTGCGCGCCTTCGGTTGCAGGATCATAAGGGTCGGTCATTGCGCCATCTCCGACGGGGGCAGGGACATGCGGAACCTTTCAAGTGTCACGCCACCGCGATCAATGTCTTCCTGATACTCGATACGCCAGCCGTGCTTTTGAAAGAACCGGCGAGCGAGGTGGCTGGCATCGACGGTCAAGTTGGCCAGCCCGAGCTTTTGACCATCCTGAAGGACACGCTCGTACAACTCTGAGCTCAAACCGGTGCCCATCACTTCGGGAAGAACAAAGGCCATGTCGACATGGCCAGCCTTTGTCATCGACATGAAGCCAATAACTTCACCATTCTTCTCAGCGACCCAGCAAAGCTGATCGTGTAACCCGTCCGGTCGCTCCAGATCAGGTTTTTCGTTGGGCGCCCAGGCTGCGCGCTGTTCATTGTCGTAAAATTCTGAAGTGCCGTCTCGCACCGCTTTGAAGTAGACGCGATGGCATCCCGCGCGGTCGGCAGTTGTGTAGCGGCGGATGATCATGTCACGGCAGCGCGGACCTTGTACTCCGCGCGGTCCCACAGGCCGTTGTTCATGACATCCGAGATGATTGCGATAGCGGCATCGACGTCTGCGTCGTCGATGTAAAGCGGTGTGAAGCCAAACCGCATGATATCTGGGGCACGGAAATCGCCAATAACGCCGCGCGCAATCAACGCCTGCATCGCGGCATAGCCTTCAGAAAATCGGAAAGACACCTGGCTGCCGCGCT
>CAYODE010000169.1:4248-7470 GCA_964402685.1 uncultured Aestuariivita sp.
GCAAAATCCGCGCCCGCACCGGCCAGATCCACCGGCACAGCACCTGCCGTATGGGCCAGATCCCAGACTGTCAGAGCACCTGCAGCGTGCGCTTTGGCCGTCAGCGCCGCCATATCGTGTTTGCGACCGGTCCGGTAATCGACTTCGGTGATCATCAGCACCGCAATGTCGTTGGTGATGTTCTCTTCCACAGCTTCCGGATCCACGACACGCAACTCGTAATCCGGGCCCAAGGTGCGCAGCAGACCCTCGGCCATATAAAGATCACTGGGAAAGTTACCGTTATCCGACAACACCACCTTGCGATCCGGGCGCAGTTCAAGCGCAGATGCTAGGGCCTGGTACACTTTGATCGACAACGTATCGCCCATCGTGACATGACCAGGTTCCGCGCCAATGAGCGCGCCAACGCGATCGCCGAGGGCCATGGGTTGTGCCATCCAACCGGCCTTGTTCCATCCGGTGATCAGCATCTGGCCCCATTCCTCTTTCATCATCTGTTCCAGACGCGCCGGCGCGGCTTTGGGCAGAGGGCCAAGGGAATTGCCATCCAGATAAATCACGCCCTCTGGCAGATCGAACATAGCCTTTGTCGCGGCGAAATCGGTCATGAGCGGATCCTCTAATTTATTTTAAGCTTGAAGTATCTATGCAAGATCTATCCGGGAACACGCGATCTGTCCAGTGACCGTGCGTCCTGTTTATCTCTTTTTCGAACCTTAAATGTTTCGGTTCAGGTCAGACCTGACCGCCGGCAATTTCTATCGTCTGACCATTCATGCTTTCGGATCCGGGGCGAACCAGAAACAAGACTGCGGCTGCCACTTCTTCAGGGGCGATAAGTCTCTGATGGCGGTTGGCAGTAACCATCATCTGCAGCGCTTTGTCTTCCGAGACACCGGCACGTTCAGAGATAGAGGTAACGTTGCGCGTCACGATGGGCGTATCCACATACCCGGGGCAAATGGCGTTGAACGTATAGGGTGTGCCCAGATAATCCTCGCTCAGCGATCGTGTCAGCCCGATCATACCGTGTTTTGACGCGGAATAGCATGCCGCGCCTTGCAGACCGCGCAGACCCGCGATAGATGCGACAGTGATCACGCGGCCCCAATCGGTTTGCCGCATCGATGTGAGGCTTTCGCGGATCGTCAAAAAGGCACCATCCAGGTTTGTCGCCATCATATTGCGCCAGAATTCCATCGTCGTTTTGTGGACGGCTTTGCCTTCTGCCACTCCGGCATTGGGAATGCAGATCTGAATGGGCCCGTTCTTGTCGACCGCTGCAGCGATCTTGGACACGACGTCGGATTCATCCCGTACGTCCATGGCCATGCCCGTCATGCCATCTGTCGCAACCTCGTCAAGAACCTCGTGGCGACGTCCTGTGATGGTGACATGGGCGCCTTCTGCAACCAGAGCCTCCGCTATGGCCAGACCGATGCCTGTGCCGCCCCCGGTGATCAACGCGTGTTTCCCAGCCAGATGCATGATGTGATCCCTCCCTCGGATGTATGTTGGCGGCACCGTGGCCCGACCGGGGAGCCGTGACAAGACGCGCCGTTCCGTCACCTTGCACGACAAACGTGATTTCCTTCAAAAAAGCCGTGTTGAAGAGAGTGCAAATCACTGCCCAATTAGTCGCGAGAGAGGTATTTGCCGTGAAATGGATCGACCTGCCACCCGTTTGGCTTGCTGTGTTCATCGTCCTTGCATGGAACCAAGCGACTTATGCTCCGATGGGCCTGACCTTTGGCGGAGCCTGGTCCGACTTTGTCGGTGGGCTTTTGGTCGGCGGCGGGCTTTTGCTGATGCTGATGGCATTTTTGGAATTCCGTCGTCACAAGACCACGGTCATTCCCCATCAAGTTCCGTCCGCTTTGATTCAATCTGGCATTTTCAGTCGCACGCGAAACCCGATCTATTTGGGCGACGCGCTTGTGCTCGCTGGTCTGATTCTGCGCTGGGATGCGGTGTTGGCGCTACCACTGATCCCGATCTTCGTCTGGCTGATCGAGAAGCGCTTCATCATTCCCGAAGAAGACCGCATGAGACGGGAATTTCGCGCCGATTTTGCCCGATATGCCAACAAAGTACGCCGTTGGGTGTAGACCCAAGGCGACAATTTCGGGTCAAGCCATGCCATCAGCTTGCGCAATTTTATTGCGCGGGGTAGTGGACATGTTCTGCAACCGAACCAATTTCCGCCCATGCGTGGCGATAAGGGGATAGACTGTTGAAAATCGGAACGCCGAAAGAAACGGACGCAGGCGAAAATCGTGTCGCGATGACGCCGGAAAGCGCGCTGCAGCTGCAAAAGCTGGGCCATGAATGTGTGATCGAAGCCGGAGCTGGCGCTGCCGCAGGTTTCTCAGACGCCTCCTACAAAGAAGCTGGCGTCACAGTCGTGAAAACAGGCGCGGCCCTGTTCAAAGCCGCGGATATCGTGGCCAAGGTCCGGCCCCCCTCTGACACAGAGGTTAAACGCCTGCGTGACGGTCAAACCCTGATCTCGTTCTTCTATCCCGCCTCCAACGAAAAGCTGATGCAGCTGTCGGCGGACAAGGGCGCAACTGTGATCGCCATGGATATGGTGCCGCGGATTTCGCGCGCTCAAAAGATGGATGCGCTGTCGTCGATGGCCAACATCGCGGGCTATCGCGCGGTAATCGAGGCGGGTAATAACTTTGGCCGCTTCTTCACCGGCCAGGTGACGGCCGCCGGTAAAGTGCCTCCTGCCAAAGTGCTTGTCGTTGGCGCAGGTGTGGCTGGTCTGGCCGCCATTGGTACGGCAACCTCGCTGGGCGCGATCACCTACGCGTTTGACGTCCGACCAGAAGTGGCAGAGCAAGTTGAATCGATGGGCGCGGAGTTCGTCTTCCTTGATTTCGAGGAAGAGCAGGAGGATGGCGCGGCCACAGGCGGTTATGCCTCTGTGTCTTCTCCCGAATTTGCCGCCGCTCAGTTGGCCAAGTTCCGCGAGCTGGCTCCCGATATGGACATCGTCATTACCACGGCGTTGATCCCGAACCGCGAAGCGCCCGAGCTTTGGACTGAGGACATGGTCAAGTCCATGAAACCGGGTTCAGTTATTGTCGACTTGGCGGCAGAGCGCGGCGGGAACTGCAAACTGACCGTCAAGGATGAGAAAATCGTCACCAACAACGGTGTGACGATCATCGGATATACCGATTTCCCCAGCCGGATGGCAGCGCAGTCCTC
>CAYODE010000169.1:7480-7874 GCA_964402685.1 uncultured Aestuariivita sp.
GACACTCTACGCGACCAACATCCGTCACATGATGACGGACTTGACGCCTGAAAAAGACGGTGTCGTCAATCATGATATGGAAGATGACGTGATCCGTGGGGCCACAATAACCCACGCCAAAGAAGTCACCTTCCCGCCGCCACCGCCGAAAGTGCAGGCGATCGCAGCGCAGAAGAAAGAGCCGATCAAGGAAAAGACACCCGAAGAAATCCGAGCGGAAGAGGCTGCGGCATTCAAGGCGCAGACGAGGCAGCAGGTGATCCTGCTTGCGGTTGGTGCTGCATTGGTTCTGGGCGTCGGACTTGTCGCGCCAGCATCGTTCATGCAGCACTTCATCGTATTTGTGTTGTCGGTGTTCATTGGTTTCCAGGTGATCTGGAACGTCGCGCACAGT
>CAYODE010000170.1:0-7835 GCA_964402685.1 uncultured Aestuariivita sp.
CGTCAGTTTCCCTAAGATCAAGGGCCGTTATCGATTCCAGTTCGGCCTGAAAGCTTTCAGGAAATCAACACCTTCTACACGGCCAATGTCTATGAAAAAGGGGCAGAAGTGATCGGGATGCTGAAGCGCCTGGTCGGAGACGACACATATAAACAGGCGCTTGATCTGTATTTTCAGCGCCATGACGGACAGGCGTGCACCATCGAAGACTGGTTGAAGGTCTTTGAGGATACGACGGGTCGTGACTTGTCTCAGTTCAAACGCTGGTATTCCCAAGCCGGCACCCCACGCCTGAGCGTTGAAGAAGCCTGGGCCGATGGCACGTATACTCTGACATTCACGCAAACGCTTCCGCCCAGCGCGACAACTCAGGATCCGCAGCCGCAGGTCATTCCGATCAACGTGGGTTTGCTCTCGCCCAATGGCGATGAAGTGTTGCCTACAACCATGCTGGAAATGACCGAAGCCACCCAGAGTTTCCAGTTCGACGGGTTGTCGGCCAAGCCAACCCCATCGATCTTGCGGGGCTTTTCAGCACCCGTGGTTCTGGAACGTGCCAGTGACAGCGCGGAACGCGCATTTCTGTTGGCGCATGACACCGATCCGTTCAACAGGTGGGAAGCCGGACGCGCATTGGCGCGCGCCACACTGACGGCGATGGCCACAGAAGACGTGGCGCCTGACACGGCATATCTGGATGGTATCCGCGCGCTACTGCGCGACGACAGTTTGGATCAGGCCTATCGCGCCCTCATGTTGGGGATGCCCGGTCAGTCGGACCTTGCAGGCTCTATCGCGCAGGCAGGGATGACGCCTGATCCAACGAAAATCTGGCAGGCGTCTGAAACCCTGAAACAAGCGCTGGCGCAGCATTGTCAGGACCTCCTGCCCCGGCTCTATGCCGAAGCGCATGTTGATGCGCCGTTCCGACCTGATGCAGAGCAATCCGGCAAACGGGCTCTGGCCGGTGCAGCGCTATCGCTCCTTACGCGGATCGATGGCGGCGCGCAGGCATCCGAGCAATACAAGAGCGCCGACAACATGACACTGCAGCTTTCAGCTTTGGGATGTCTGCTGTCAGCGGAGGCCGGCGCATCGGAACTCCAAGCCTTCTATGATCAATGGCAACATGATCGGTTGGTGATCGACAAATGGTTCATGATGCAAATCGTACAGGCCGACCCGACCAAAGCAGTGGACGCGACGCAACATTTGACTGGCCACCCTGATTTCAATTGGAAAAACCCTAACCGTTTCAGATCCACATTGGGTGCCTTTGCCATGAACCACGCCGGTTTCCATTCTGCAGACGGTCGCGGCTATGCTCTAATGGCGGACTGGTTGATCCGGCTGGATCCCGTGAATCCCCAGACGACCGCGCGGATGTGCTCGGCCTTCCAGACCTGGAAACGCTATGATGCGGACCGTCAGGGCATGATGCGTGAGGCCATGGAACGGATCATGGCGCAGGAAGATCTGTCGCGCGACACGAGCGAAATGATTGGCCGGATCCTGAACGCATGACGTCAAAGGCACTAGTCGAAAGATTTTGGGAGGTAATGGGTACAAATGACTTCACAGCCGCCTCGCAACTTTTGACGCAGGATTACGAAGGTCACTGGCCGCAATCAGGCGAGATTATCCGTGGGCGCGAAAATTTCGCCGCTATTAACGCGGCCTATCCCGCCAAGGGCCCGTGGCAATTCACTATCCATCGCTTGGTCGCTGAGGGGGACAGCGTGGTCAGCGATGTAACCGTCACCGACAGCGATTTGGTTGTAACGGTCGTTAGCTTTCACACGGTTCGCGGGGAACAGATCGCGCGCCAAGTTGAATATTGGCCCGAGCCGTATGAGGCGCCCACGTGGCGCGCGAAATGGGTCGGCGCGCCCGATGGAGGGACACCATGAGCCGGAAAACACTTCTGATCACAGGCGCCTCTGCCGGTATTGGTGCGGCGTGTGCGCGGCTCGCGGCTGAGCGAGGCTATGACCTCTACGTCAACTACAACTCCGACGCAGGCGGCGCAGAGGCGACAGCGGAAACAGCTCGTGCAGCTGGCGCACAAGCGACGGTGATCCAAGCCGATGTCAGCGATGCATCTGCGATAAGCGCAATGTTTGAACAAATCCCCCGCCTGGATGGCTTGATCAACAACGCGGGCATCGTGGGTCAGACAGCGCGGTTGACGGATATGGATCACGCGCGGTTGCGACAGATGTTCGACGTCAATGTCATTGGCGCCATGCTGGTTGCGAAAGAAGCGGTCTTGCGGATGGACAAGGGCGTAATCGTCAATGTCTCTTCTGCAGCGGCGCGTCTTGGATCGGGCAATCAATATCTCGATTATGCGGCCTCCAAAGCTGCAATCGATACGTTCACCAAGGGCCTCTCGGACGAGGTGGCAGCGCAGGGGATCCGCGTTGTGTCCGTCAGACCCGGAATCATTGATACCGATATCCACGCCAAGGGAGGTGAACCGGATCGCGCGGATCGCCTGGCGCCGATGGTTCCGATGAAACGCAAAGGCTCAGCCGAGGAAGTGGCTGAGGTCATTTTGTGGCTGATGTCGGATCAAGCCAGCTACGTTACCGGAACCGCCATTGATGTCACGGGCGGTCGGTGATGGCGGACAGCTTTCACTACCAGACAAGCGGCAGGAGCTATCGCGCGCTGATCGTATTGGCGGGCGTTTATGTCGTCTTGCTGGGGGCCTGGCTGGTTCTGGATGCCGCCTGGTGGATAGTGGTATTCCTCGCGCTTTTTACCCTGCCCGCGCTTTGGGACTTTTACACAAACAGGCCCGCTGGACTGGAACTTTCCGACACGCGCCTTGAGTGGTGGAGCGGTCGTGGTCGCGCGCATATGGACCTGGCCGAAATCGACCACATGCGCTTTGACACCAGGCTGGATTTCTCCATACGCGTCAGCGCCGTAACCCCTGATAAGCAGCGCTTTCGCCTGCCCTATGATGCCCTGCCCCCGCACAAGGAATTCGAAGAGGAATGTCGGGCGCGCGGTCTGAAAACGGAACGGCATCATTTTTCTCTGCTCTAAGTATCGCCTTCGCATAGCCTGAAAATCAGCTTGGATTTGCCCGTACAGCTTCACGCAGCTGCCATTAATTCGTCCAAAACGACCTGTACTCCATCAGGAGAGCACGAACAGAATATACAGGAACGTCATGGATAGAACGGGACCCTTTGCGCGTATGGCGCGGCAGGTGAGGGCGTGGAAAACGCTTGAAGGTGATGCCTCTGATGCCATTTTGCCGCCTAACTCGCGCACGTCCCTGGCGGATACGCATCAGCTTCTGCAGATTCCGGTTCGAGACAGCACCGAAGATGACGACGAATGCGACCGCCTGCGCCGCTTGGGCCAGTTCCTGGCACGCCAAGACCGCTGGTGCGATCTGGCCGGTCGGATTCGTATGGCCGAACGCGCCCGGTCCAAAACGCCGGGCGGTATGCCTGTAACTGACCTCCTGGCTTTTGGTGCAAGAAATGACGTGGTTGCGGCTGCTGATCATGCCATAGCGGACGGCGCACCTCCTGGTTCACCAGCGCTTTTGTCCGGCATAGGTGCGTTGGAAGCCGTTTTGAGTGAGTACAATTCTGACCCCGCTATCGCTTTGATCGTTGCGTGGGCCTATATCGATATTGGCTGGGCTTGGCGTGGATCAGCGCCCGAAGACGATGTACCCAAACGCCACAAAGCGTCTTTTGCCGCGCATTTTGACCGCGCGAGCGAGATCCTTGATGCATTCAACGGGGTTGAGATGGACAGCCCTGCCCTGGCCGCCGCACGCTGTGCCGTCTTGCCCGGTCTGCGAAACCCTCACATTCGCATTGCAGACGACTATGAAGACCTGATCGACTTGGACCCTCATAACGAACGCCACATGCGGGCGATGGGAAACCACCTCTTGCCCCGGTGGTTTGGCGATTATGATCAGCTGGAACTCGAAGCCCGGCGGACTGCATCCCGAACACAAGATGTATGGGGCAATGCCGGATACACCTGGGTGATGTTCGACGCCGCAGCCAATGATGCCGAAGCATGTGCAGCGGTGGATGTCGACTTTTTCATCGACGGGTTAAAAGACATCCTCGAACGCCGCCCCGGTCAGTCCACTGCGAACCTTTTGGCCGCATATTGCGCCGTTTCAATCGCACGTCACGGGCCGGACCACTGCACGGGCAGCGCACTGGGCGCTTGCATGGAATGGATCATCCGCGACCACATGACCGAACTTCACCCCCTGATCTGGGCCCATGCGGCGGAAGGGTTTGACAATGCCGCACCGGTCACTTCGCTCAATCGCTTCGCGGCTCATGGCAAAGCACGCGCCCTTTCAGTGCTCAACGATCTGT
The DNA here is from genome assembly GCA_964402685.1 of uncultured Aestuariivita sp. Lineage (GTDB taxonomy): Bacteria > Pseudomonadota > Alphaproteobacteria > Rhodobacterales > Rhodobacteraceae > Aestuariivita. Next base: position 4,374 of record CAYODE010000170.1, read on the forward strand.
TCGAGGCGGAGATTGCCAAAGGTCAACAGATCATCTTCACTCCGCATGGGTTAGAGATCACAGCCTGAACCTCTTGCTCCCCTCGATGGGCTGGCCTAGAAGCCTTGCGTGATACGACGCGAGAGAGGCCTGTCCGATGCTGGATCTGAGTTACGACGCCCCAAAAGTGAAAACCATTGCCGGTGCCAAACACGACTGGGAACTTGTCATTGGCATGGAAGTGCATGCGCAGGTTTCTTCCAATGCGAAACTCTTTTCCGGGGCCTCAACCGAATTCGGGGCAGAACCCAACTCGAACGTGGCCTTCGTCGATGCAGCCATGCCCGGCATGCTTCCCGTCATAAACGAGTTCTGCATCGAACAAGCTGTGCGAACCGGCTTGGGTTTGAAGGCCGAGATCAACCTGATGAGCGCCTTCGACCGAAAGAACTATTTCTATCCGGACTTGCCGCAGGGATATCAGATCTCACAGCTGTACCACCCCATTGTTGGCGAAGGCGAAGTTCTGGTTGAAATGGGTGAAGGCATCGCACGGAAGGTGCGGATCGAACGGATCCACCTGGAGCAAGATGCAGGTAAATCGATCCATGACATGGACCCGAACATGTCTTTTGTCGATCTCAACCGCACAGGTGTGGCGCTGATGGAGATCGTCAGCCGCCCGGACATTCGCGGTCCCGAAGAAGCAGCGGCTTATCTGACCAAGCTGCGTCAGATCCTTCTGTATCTGGGCACGTGCGACGGCAACATGCAAAACGGCAACATGCGTGCGGATGTGAACGTGTCGATCTGCCGCCCTGGCGATTACGAGAAATATCAGGAAACACAGGACTTCTCCCACCTGGGCACGCGCTGCGAAATCAAGAACATGAACTCGATGCGCTTTATTCAGCAAGCAATTGAGGTCGAGGCAAAACGTCAGATCGCGATTGTGGAAGCGGGCGGTGAGGTTGAACAAGAGACCCGGCTTTACGACCCCGACAAGGGCGAAACCCGGTCCATGCGTTCAAAGGAAGAAGCGCATGACTATCGCTATTTCCCGGACCCTGATCTGCTGCCGTTGGAAATTGAGCAGGCGTGGGTAGATGATATTCAAGCCTCACTGCCAGAGCTACCTGATGAGAAAAAGGCACGCTTTATCAAAGACTTCAGCCTCACAGACTATGACGCCTCGGTTTTGACCGCCGAGGTCGAGGCCGCCGCATATTTCGAAGAGGTCGCCGCCGGCCGAGATGGAAAGATGGCCGCAAACTGGGTCATCAACGAACTGTTCGGCCGCTTGAAAAAAGAAGATCATGACATCACGGAAAGCCCCGTAACGCCGGCGCAATTGGGCAGCATCGTCGATCTAATAGCCAAGGGCGACATTAGCGGCAAAATTGCGAAAGATCTGTTTGAGATCGTCTACACTGAAGGCGGCGAGCCCTCTGAAATTGTTGAACAAAGAGGGATGAAACAGGTCACTGATACAGGTGCGATTGAAGCTGCCGTCGACCAGGTTATTGCGGATAACCCGGCGCAGGTCGAAAAGGCAAAAGAGAACCCCAAACTGGCCGGTTGGTTTGTGGGCCAGGTGATGAAAGCGACGGGCGGTAAGGCAAACCCGAAAGCCGTGAACGAGATCGTCAGCGCAAAGCTAGGCCTGTAATCAGGGTCTGGAAAACTTAATCGGCTTGCTTCCCGCTCCAGCAGCGGGAAAACTGCTTGTCTGTTCCTGGCTTACCGCGAAGTTTTACCGCTTGTTTAGAACTTGCGAACTGAACGGCGCGTCCGGATTGTCCACCCGCCGGATAGTGTCGGTGCGGTCTGAGGCTTGAGGCGGCTCAAGGTGTTTTTCCAAAATGCGCCCACAACAGACCATCGGGGAAGCGTGACTGACATCCCGCACGCATGCTATGTTTTTTTGCCGTGCTGTCCCGGTCCTTTGCCTCGTGCCACGCGCCGCACACATCAGTAATCAGGGCGTGCCTTCCACGGTAGATCGGCCACGAACCGAAAGCGGGCTGTTTCATGCACAGGCTCCATTGTGCTTGCCGACCCGTCGACCTAGTGTCCCGCAACCCAAGCTTTGAGGATGCCTATGACTGCGCCACATCGTTCCCGCCCTATGACGGTCGAACCCCAATGGATCGATTACAACGGCCATCTGAACATGGCGTATTACAACGTGCTTTTTGATCAGGGCGCGGACGATCTTTTTGCCGAGTTTGGGATCGGGCCGGATTATCCAAAAACACGCGGGTTCAGCACGTTCTCTGCCGAATTTCATGTGTGTTATCTGCGTGAACTCAAGGAAGGCGACGAGGTTTATGTGACCTCGCAACTGATCGATATTGACGAAAAGCGGTTCCATTTCTTTCAGGAGCTTCATCATGCAGAGGGCTGGATATCCGCCACGGGCGAAGGGCTGGGGCTGCATATCGACATGAGTGGCCCCCGCGTGGCGCCCATGCCCGAAGATGTGTTTGCTAAAATCAGCGCGCTTTATGATGCGCATCGCCGATTGCCGCGACCGGACCGTGTGGGGCGCAAGATTGGTATTCCTCGGCGTTGAAGCTCTGGCCCCTGCTGCAGGGTCGGGTTACAGTGCGCGACGATTAACAAGAGAGCGGCCATGCCTGAGTTTGAATACAAAGTGGTACCGGCACCGACAAAGGGCGCCAAGGCAAAAGGGGTCAAGACACCCGAAGCACGGTTCGCCAACGCCATTGAGATATTGATGAACCAAATGGCGTCGGACGGTTGGGAATACCAGCGCGCCGACATGTTGCCCAGCGAAGAGAGACAAGGCTTGACCAGTTCGACCACCAATTGGCGAAACGTCTTGGTGTTCCGCCGGGAAAAGCAAAGCAGCCTGGACATGTTCTCACCCCGCAAAGTTGATTCAGCGCCAGAGACTATTACCCCTGAAAGCCGTAAGATCCCTCCGCCGCTGGAACTAAAGTCGGTTCGCGGAGCAGACAAATCGGCTGAACCGGAAGCACCAAAGAGTGTTCCGGACAAACCAAACGGCAAAGCTGGGATTACAGCTGGATTAAAGGCGCGAGCCGCCGCATCTAGATCCACACATTCGCCAGACGGGGTTTAATCTCCGATATCCAGCGCCAGCGCGTGGATACGTGCCACCAAATCGGGACCGAGAGCGGCATGAACAGCGCGGTGCCGGGCGATGCGCGTTTGCCCCTTGAACGCATCTGACCGAATCCGCACATTGAAATGGCTTTCTCCGCCTTCTTGAAAACCGGCATGTCCGCGATGGCTTTCGCTGTCATCGACAACTTCGAGTTCGCGCGGCGCAAACGCCGTTTTCAATTTTTCGGTGATCTCGTTGGTTACACTCATACCTCAAGCCTTTTGCGGAATGTGGCCAGAGCAGCAATTTTTTTGCTCTGGCCCTCTTCTATCTTGTGACGGACAGATTAAACTCAGCCGTCCGAGTCGAAAAGAGCATCTGGCCGAGCA
>CAYODE010000171.1:0-7772 GCA_964402685.1 uncultured Aestuariivita sp.
GGGCGGCAGGTCGATGACAACGCACATGTGATGCTGCGCTTCACCGGGGGTGCGCGTGGCATGCTGTGGTCAAGCCAGGTCGCGCCGGGCAATGAAAACGCCTTGCGCATTCGCGTCTATGGCGAAAAAGGCGGTCTGGAATGGGCGCAGGAGGACCCGAATTATCTTTGGTTCACCCCATTTGGCGAACCAAAGCGACTGATCACCCGGAACGGTTCTGGTGCAGGGGAGAGTGCAGCTCGGGTCAGCCGCGTGCCGCCGGGGCATCCCGAAGGGTATCTTGAGGGCTTTGCCAATATCTATTCGGAAGCCGCCCGTGCGATCATAGCGACGCGCGAGGGTCAGCCGGTCCCATCAGACGTGGTTTATCCGACCGTTGGCGACGGATTAAAGGGCGTTCAGTTCGTTTCGGCTTGCGTGAAGTCTTCGGCGCGGGATGCGGCCTGGGTCAAACTGGATCACTGATGTATCTGGGACTGGATCTGGGCACCTCGGGCGTCAAGGCGCTGCTGATCGGTGATGATCAAAGCGTCATTGCCGATGCGCATGCGTCGCTCGATGTCTCGCGCCCAGCACCGGGCTGGTCTGAACAAGATCCGGCGGACTGGATCACGGCAACGCAGCAGGCTTTGGGTGCTCTCGCATCCTCTCAGGACCTCTCGCGTGTCGCGGGCATTGGGCTGTCTGGTCAGATGCACGGCGCAACGCTGCTGGATGCCGCTGATAAACCGTTGCGCCCGTGTATCCTGTGGAACGACACGCGATCCCATAAAGAGGCCGCCGCGCTTGACGCGGATCCCAGATTTCGCGCCCGGACCGGCAACATCGTCTTTCCCGGCTTTACGGCTCCTAAACTTTTGTGGTGCCGCAACCACGAACCGGATGTTTTTTCCAGAACAGCTAAAGTTCTGTTGCCAAAGGACTATCTGCGCCTCTGGCTGACGGGCAATCACGTTTCCGAAATGTCGGACGCAGCCGGCACAAGCTGGTTGGACACCGGCGCTCGCAAGTGGGACGACGCGCTTTTGGCGAAAACGGATCTTGGGCCTGATCATATGCCTGATTTGGTTGAGGGCTCTGACACGTCAGGTGGATTGCGCCAAGAAGTCGCCGCTCAGTTTGGGATGCGCGCTGGAATTCCAGTCGCTGGCGGGGCAGGCGACAACGCAGCTTCGGCCATTGGCGTTGGCGTGGTACGCGCGGGCGATGCTTTCGTGTCATTGGGCACCTCTGGGGTTCTTTTCGCGGCCAATGACGGATACGCGCCGGATCCTGACTCCGCGCTGCATACGTTCTGTCATGCGCTTCCGGGTAGCTGGCATCAGATGGGCGTGATCCTTGCAGCAACGGACGCGTTAGAATGGTTAGGGCGCTTGGTCGGGCAAAACCCGGTGAACCTGACAGCCGGTCTGGGCCCACTGCAAGCGCCAGGTCAGCCAGTGTTCTTGCCCTATCTTGGCGGCGAGCGAACTCCGCATAACGACGCACATATTCGTGGTGCATTCATTGGGTTGGAACACGCGACGGATCAACAGGGTGCAACACGCTCTGTGCTGGAGGGCGTCGCCTTTGCATTGCGCGATTGCCTGTCGGTCATGCAGGCGACTGGCACCGAGATATCGCAACTGATCGCCGTCGGCGGTGGATCGGCATCCGAGTATTGGTTACGGACAATTGCCACCGCGTTGAATGTGCCTATTGCCGTCCCGGCCAAAGGGGATTTTGGTGCGGCATTCGGCGCCGCGCGGCTTGCCATCATGGCAGCCGGACAGGGTGGGTCTGACATCGCCACTCCACCCGAAATTAGTCATCTGATTGAGCCAGCGTCTGAGCTTGTGGATGCATTTTCTGAGGCTCATTACCGCTACACCGCAACGTATCATGCCCTCAAGGAGCTGCCATGACCGACTATTTCAAAGGCATTCCCCCTATCCGATACGAGGGGCCTGCAAGCCACAATGAGTTTGCATACCGTCACTATGATCCAGATGAGATGGTCATGGGTAAGCGCCTGGAAGATCATCTTCGGTTTGCTGTCGCGTGGTGGCACAGCTTTGCCTGGCCTGGCGGCGATCCTTTTGGCGGCCAGACGTTCGAACGCCCCTGGTTCGGCGACACGATGAATCTGGCAAGGCTGAAAGCAGACGCGGCGTTCGAGCTATTTGCCATTTTGGGCCAGCCTTATTTCTGTTTTCACGATGCGGATGTGCGCCCGGAAGGCGACAGCTTCGCTGAAACCACCCGCAATCTGGAAGAGATCGTCGAGTATATTGGCCAGAAGATGGAGGAGGGTGGTCCGAAACTTTTGTGGGGCACGGCGAACCTGTTTACGCATCGCAGATTCATGGCCGGAGCCGCGACAAACCCCGACCCAGACGTGTTTGCCTATTCTGCCGCGACTGTGAAAACCTGCATGGACGCAACGCACAAGCTGGGTGGTGAAAACTATGTTCTTTGGGGTGGTCGCGAGGGCTATGAGACGCTTCTGAACACCGACCTCAAACGGGAACGCGACAACGCCGGCCGCTTTTTACAGATGGTCGTCGAGTACAAACACAAGATCGGCTTTTCCGGCACGATCCTGGTCGAGCCCAAACCGCAGGAGCCATCCAAACATCAATATGACTACGACGTCGCTACCGTTTATGGGTTCCTCAAAGAGTTTGGCCTCGAAGGTGAGGTCAAAATGAACATCGAACAGGGCCACGCAATTCTGGCAGGGCACTCCTTCGAACATGAGCTTGCGATGGCGGCCAGCCTTGGGATATTCGGGTCCATCGACATGAACCGGAACGATTATCAGTCGGGCTGGGACACGGATCAATTTCCCAACAATGTACCCGAAGTGGCACTGGCGTATTATGAAGTTTTGAAGGCCGATGGATTTACCACCGGTGGTACGAACTTCGACGCGAAGTTACGCAGGCAATCTCTCGACCCGGAAGACTTGGTGCTGGCGCATGTCGGTGCGATGGATGTCTGTGCACGCGGCCTCAAAGCCGCAGCGCAGCTGTTAGAGGACGGCTCGCTGGAAGAGGCCAGACGAGCACGATACGAAGGATGGGCGTCTAGGGATGCGCAAGCCTTGCTTCAAGGCGGGCTTGATGAATGCTTCGACTACGTGACCAAAACTGGACTGTATCCCAACCCAAAATCCGGTCGGCAGGAACGATTGGAGAATCTCGTGAACAAATTTCTCTAAGTGTTGCTGATGTAACCAACCATTCGCCAAGCCCTACACGAGCTCTGTTAAATGACTGGGGCAAGACTGGGTATAGAGTTGCGGTTCTTCGGGTCCCAAGCCAGAAATCCTTGGCGCCGGCCGGATGTCTTTCCACGTCGTATTAAGTCCTTCTCTGCTCTAGGCATTCCGGCCGCCGCTTGGAAATCGACTACGACATCCGTTGTTTGCTTCCACCGCAGTGCTCTGAGGGCCAAGAAAACTATGCAGTGCGAACGGCAGAAACTGCAAGCGCAGGCATAGGGACCCGATATTCGTCGCCCTTTCGGAACTCCTCTAACTGGGCTTCCCAACAAGCGTAGATTTCCTTCAGGACGCTGGCATCCTGCTTGTCGAGGATCACTGCCGCCCTGGCTGCGAAAATTCTGAAATGTGTGGCGAACTGTCCAACGGGGGCCTTGAAGATAAGGGGCAGTCGCACAAACGAAACGCCATCAAATCCGGTGGCCTTCAAGGCGCCTCGCATCGCGTCCTCCGAAGATAGGGCAAATGGTGGCGGAGATGGCGGTACAACCGTCATGTCGGCCAGACGTTGCATGGTGCCAAAGACAATCCGAAAGAGCGGCGACTCTGGTGGCCCGATCCAATGGCTGAGCGAAACCCGTCCGCCCGGTTTCAAAACCCGCGCCATCTCTTTGAACATTGCCTCCGTGCTACCGACATGCATGACCCCGAAGGAACAGACCACGGCATCATAGAGGCTGTCGTCCTTTGGTATCGTTTCTGCATCTCCGACTTCGAAAGACACTGCTGGAAAGGCCGCCCTGGCTGCTCCAATCATCTCGGGGGACACATCGACCCCTTCGGCCATCGCGCCCAATGCGCTGGCTGCTCCTGCGGCGCGTCCCGTGCCGCAACACAGGTCAAGAACGCGCGAGTCGGGGGCTGTTTCAGCCATTGCCAGGAGTGTTGGAATGGCCGCTGTTGTCACCCGTCCGGTAAAGTCGTCATAAGCCGCGGCTCGTGTGTCCCAAGCTATCTTTTCTGCGGTTTTGAATGCTTCATAGGTCATGATTTCTCTCACAATAATCTGTACACTGGCCCAAAATGCGCTGCGAATTCGAGGTAAGGCAGGGCTAACATGGCCATAAGTGGGCCAATTCGGCCACCTAATTGGTGCGGAGGTACTAGGATATGAAGCCCAGAGATTTCACGAGCGATCCGCTTCGGATCGATGTATTGGCGGCCGAGAGCTGTCGGGGAGCAATTCTTTACGGTTTATACGATCTTCTGGCATCGGTCGGGTCCGCATGGTCGTATCTCACAGAAGGAACTCCCACGCCTCCGATGACGCGGGTGCGGGTCGTTGCAAGAACAAAAGAGCCGTTTCGGTGCATCAGTGGGGTGCCGGTGATGCCCGACGCCAGCCTTGATGAAGCAGACGATGCGGAGATCGTTTGCCTGCCGAATTTCAGGATCGGAGAATTGACACCACCGAGGGACGTCCTCGGCCCCGAGATCGACTGGGTGTTGAAGCGGCACGCGTCCGGTGCGAGGCTGGCGACAGCTTGTTCCGGCTCGGCGTTGTTGGCGGATGCGGGTCTTCTGGACGGGGAAGAGGCGACGGCTCATTGGTCTATGAGTGGGCTTTTTCAAAAAAGATACCCGAAAGTGGCCTTCTGCCCGGATCGTACACTCACCTTTGCCGGAGAGGGTAATTCCATCGTCATGTCAGGCGGCATGGCCTCCTGGCAGGATCTCGCGCTCTACCTGATCGCGCGGTATGTCGGTCCGGAACACGCCGCCAAATCGGCTCGGTTTTATTGCGTGGATCCGAAGCCAGACGGACAACGACACTACGCGGCACCTCTGCGACGCTTGCAAAGTGAAGATGCCGTCATCAAGGAATGTCAGACTTGGATTGCCGAGGCCTATTCAGAGCGTGACGCAGTGGGGCGCATGATTGCTCGCTCAGGTCTACCAAGACGCACATTTGATCGCCGCTTTCGCGCGGCCACCGGGTTCAGTCCGAATGACTATGTGCAATCCCTCAGAGTTGAGGAAGCGAAGCAATTCCTCGAGATGGACGGGGACAACGTCGATGCTATTTCAGAGGCAGTTGGCTATTCAGATCCACGCGCGTTTCGCAGGCTGTTTAAGAAGATGACTGGCCTCAGTCCGGCAGAGTATCGACGGCGTTTTTCGAGCAGAGGATTCCTCTCCGCAAGATAAATCTGCGGTAACCTCGTAGGTCGCTTCTGACGTGGACCAAACATGCGTTGGAATTTTTGGCTAATGTCTGCGGCAGGCGGCCATTCCAAAGACAGTACAACCTACGATCCGCGTGATCAGTCAATTCGGGAGTTGCTGTTGCTGCCACCGCAATTGGTCGAATGCCAAATCAAGTTGCGCGGATTGATTGAACATCCCAGTGCCAACGCTTCGACGCACTAATGTCCTCAATCAGACGAAACTCAAAAATCACCCCAGATCGGTACACCCTCTGGCACAACGCATGGAGTATTGTTGTTGTTGCCGCAGTTCAGGATCACATCGCCTCCAGACTGAGAAACAACGCCAGCCGAGTTTGAAGCTGCATTCGAGGTGGTACTTTGCTCTTCCGGATCCGCGTCCGGCGTCGGTGTTTGGGTAAAACGCTGCGCGGCTACACCCGGTATCTGCGGTGGCGCCTGGTCGGTAGGTGGCCTTGTGATTAGTCCAAGTTGCGGGACATAAGCTGCCCCGGCACTTGCGGATTGCCCACCCTGACTGTCCAGAAAGGCTTGCGCCTGAAGGGATCCAGTCAGCCCGGCTGTGAGGAATAGAGCGCAGAAAAAGGATCCAAGTGCTTTCTTTGACATGGTTGATGCGTCCTGTGAGCGTGTAGAACATGCACCCATTGTGCGTATGGGTTGAATTATAAAGTATTTGGTGCCGGAATGAAACGTCATCCCGCCACAATCGAAGAGGCGTTAAACGGACTTCAGAGACGGGTTGGAACTAGGGCGTGAGTGTCAACGCGCATCGCGACTGTTCGCCTGACTTCTCGAGCAGGACGAGTATATCGGCAGTGCCACCTTTGGGAAGCCTGACGGTTGTCAAAGATAAGGTGGTCGTGCCGCCCTGTGTTTCCACATCTGAGACAATACCGCTTTGCATGCTGACAGAGCGGTTGCTGCCATGTTGCGCTGTAACTTGCATGCGGTAGGACGCTCCAGACCAATCTGCATTGGTTGCAGCAGCTGAAATGCGGGCGATATCACCTGAATACGCAACTGAAAGGCTACAAGCCTGATCAGCCATGGCTGCGTGGAAAGGCGCACAGCAGGTCAGTAATGTCAGTAACGAACGGGGCATCGGTACGCAGACAGAGTAACACTTCAGTGTCACTCTATCATAGCGTTCTTGTCCGCCCAAAGGCCAAATCGACGCCCCGTCAGCAAATCAGTTCTGAACGATCAGCGCGCGATTGTTGCTGCCTTGTTGAGAAATCGCTGCGCTGGCTCCATTGCTTGCTTGATAGATTGACGCGCGATTGTTTGTGCCAGCGGTTTGGTAGATGCCTGCCCACGCATTGTTGGCCTGTTGGGAAATCGACGCCGCGTGAATGCCTGTCTGCAGGATCTCGGCCGAGTTGTTGTTGCCAAAGGAGGATACGGTGGCGACCGCGCCATCGACAGCCGCAGGGACCAAAGGATAGGCGCTCAAATCAATGCTGCCGAGCAGGGCTGCCGGTGTAACTGAAGGCAGGCTGGCGGTCAGGGACGAGATCAGGGTCGTCGTTGACGGGGTTTGTACAGCAGGCATCTCGATGCTGATGCTGGCGCCACTTCCGGAAATCTGTGTAATGAAAGCGTCTTGAGCAGCCAATTGCGCGGGCAAGAGTGATGCCAAGAAAGCGATGGTTGAAATTCGGATAGACATAAAGGTCTCCTTCACAAGCTCGATAGGTTGGCCGGTGCGGGAGATGCTTTTTTGAGGCTCTACAATTGGGCCCCCGCCCGGCGTTTTGATGCCAATAAGGAAACAGGCGGGCATGGCCATTTAGGGGCCGACCCTTGGTCTTTTCGGGCGCAAAATAAGGCGAAACAGGGGCGGCGAAGGGGGTTTAATCGCCGATTCTTGCCGCCCGTATGGTGCCGAATCCAACGGTTTTTGTCTCGGATCGGGCAACAATTGCCGGTCTGAAACGCCGCCGTTACACCCGGAGCAACAGTCGGCAACAAAGAACAACGGCTGAGTCGTGTCGAGACTGTCAATAATCTGCCCCGATTCGCGATTTTGCCGTCGTATTCGCGCCAATCTGACCGTCAGAATATGCCTGCGTCCTACTGTCATCCACTACATGTTGCCATAACGTGGTTAAAAAAATCTAAATGTTGTGTTGGCACAAAATTGGGCGACAAAAAGGCAAAATAGGGGCTTACGTCTGGCGAGAATGCGTTAATGTCTCGTTAACGGTTGTCGTCGAGCAGGGCACCCGAGCTGTAATCGGCCAGCAAAAAGCCGAACGATTAATTTTTCAACTTTGGAGAGTAACCATGAAAACTTTGTACCTCTCGGCCGCGATCATCGCACTGGCCGGCGCTGC
>CAYODE010000172.1:0-7757 GCA_964402685.1 uncultured Aestuariivita sp.
GAGTAAGTCACACCTGAGGGTCTGATGATGACAGAGATCTTTCGGAGGGAGGGCGCTTTGCTGGGCGCCCTCGCTGCACTGATCACGCTGGTGGCGGTGTTCTGGTCTTCCGGAGCGCCGCTTTGGATTGGCTGGCGGGTTTACTCCGAGCAGGTGTTGATCGTCGCGTTGGCTTTTGCGATGGCGTTGGCGTTTCTGACCAGCACCTCAGGGCCCCGGGCAATTGCCCTGGTCGAAGCCGTCGCCTCGCTTCTGTTCGGAGCGTGGCTTGCGGTGCGGTTTCCAACGCTCTCCGAGAATGTCTTTTATCATCCGACAGAGGCACTGATTGTCTCGATTATTGGGTTTGTGCTGTTGATCGATGCGATCCGTCGCACGATGGGCTGGGCACTGATTGTTATCCTTGGGCTGGTCTGTGTCTACGCCCTGTTCTCCAGCAACTTTTCAGGCCCCTTGCAAAGCCGGTCTATCGCGCCGGACCGGTTGCTGACGTTCCTCATGTTGGACAGCGCGTCCCTCGCGGGTGCAGCCCTGTCGATCGCGGTGGCCGTGGTGGTGCCGTTCCTGATCCTGTCGCAATTGCTTTTAGCAACAGGCGGATCGGCGTTTTTCAGCGATCTGTCCCTGGCACTTGCAGGACGCAAACGCGGTGGCGCGGGCAAGATCGCTATTTTGGGCTCGGCCTTTTTTGGATCTGTTTCGGGCAGTGCGGTGTCGAATGTGGCCTCCACCGGTGCGATCACCATTCCGATGATGAAAAACGGCGGTTATCGACCCAAGACGGCGGGCGCGATTGAGGCCGCGGCCTCGACCGGTGGGCAGTTGATGCCGCCGATCATGGGGGCGGCCGCTTTCTTGTTGGCTGAGAACCTGCAAGCATCTTACGTGGACGTGATGCTGGCGGCGCTGATCCCCTCGCTTCTCTATTACTTTAGCCTTTTCATGTTCGCCGATCTTGAGGCCGGACGGTTGAACATTGCGCGTGTCGAAGAATCCAAAATCCCGCCGATGCGGGAGGTCATGCGCCGGGGATGGTTCATCTTTGTGCCTTTCATCGTCCTGCTGGTCGGCCTTTTCAATTTCAACCTGCGGCCCGAGACGGCAGCATTGCTGTCGATCCTTGTGCTGCTGGGTCTTTCGCTGGTCCTGACCTATGACGGTCGCAAGATTACGCCAGGTGTAATGATTGGCGTCATGATTTCTGCCGGGCGCGCGGCGGTGGAAATCATTCTGATCTGTGCCATCGCAGGGATGATTATTGGACTTGTGGCCCGGTCGGGTCTGTCCTTTGGTCTTGGGTTTTTCCTCGTGCAGCTAGGACAGTCGAGCCTGCTTTTGTTGCTGGTTGTGACTGCCTTGGTCTGCATCGTGATGGGCATGGGGTTACCAACGGTGGGCGTGTATCTGCTGTTGGCGTCACTGGCCGCGCCGCCGCTTGTTGAACTTGGGCTGCAGCCGATGGCGGCGCATCTTTTCGTTCTCTATTTCGGGATGCTGTCGATGTTGACCCCGCCCGTGGCGATCGCGGCTTTTGTTGCGGCGAACATGGCCAAGGCACCTCCAATGGCCACGGGTGTGGAGGCTGTGCGGATCGCTTGGCCCGCCTATCTGATCCCGTTTCTTTTTGCGGTGTCGCCCGCGCTGATCTTTGATGGTTCGCTAGCGGTGATCGCCGTCACCGCGTTAAAGGCATTGGTTGGGGTATACGCGGTAACGGCTGCCATTGTTGGGTTCTTCAGCCGGGATCTGGCCGGTCACGAGCGTATTGCCTTGGCGGCTTGCGGTTTGGCGATTTTGTGCCCGTGGGACGCGTTTGCCTGGGCGCTTTGGCTCAATGCGGTTGGGGTCCTGATGGTGGCGGGGCTGTGGATGATGGGTCTGCGCCGCGTGGCATAGACGGCTGTCAAAGAGCTGAGAGCGTCGATCTGCTCTCTAACTCCAATCGGTTTGTTCAACAGTCAAACATGCTGGCGAAATCTGGTTTTTTGTGGCTGTATTTTGATTGACAATCCACACGTTAATGGCAGCCTGACTGTTTCTTGCGTCGGGCTGGATCGTGGCGATCAAGTTGGATGATGGGTTGCGCGATGCGCGCCGTTCGTGTTTGGAGAGTGACGAGCGGGGTTTGTCCGCATCGCAGGAAAGAGCTGTCACGATGACCCAGATCACCCCTATTCTTCTTGCCGGTGGCTCGGGAACTCGGCTTTGGCCTTTGTCGCGAAAATCCTATCCCAAACAATTTGTGCCTCTTGTAGGTGAGGATACTCTGTTTCAAGCGTCGGCCAAGCGGTTGTCGGGGGAGGGGTTTGGCGCACCGATGGTGCTAACCAATTCTGATTTCCGCTTCATTGTGACTGAACAGCTTGCCGAGGTCGGATTGGATCCGGCTGCCATCCTGATTGAACCCGATGGGCGCAATACGGCGCCGGCGGTTTTGGCGGCAGCCCTCTGGCTGAAAAAAAGTGATCCTGATGCGTTGATGCTGGTGGCGCCGTCAGATCACATCGTACCGGATGCTGCGGCTTTCCGCGCCGCCGTTGATACCGGTGTTCCCGCTGCGCAAGCAGGAGAACTTGTCACGTTCGGGATCAAACCGACCCATCCTGAAACTGGCTATGGCTATTTGGAGCTGGCCGAGGATCCGGGGAGTTTTGCTGCCAAACCACTCAGACTGAGCCGGTTTGTGGAAAAACCTGATGCTGATCGCGCCCAAGAGATGGTGAATGCGGGCACGTATTTGTGGAATGCAGGAATTTTCCTGTTTTCGGTGCGAACGATCCTGTCCGCGTTCGAGATGCATGCGCCTGATCTGCTGGACCCGGTGCATGGAGCCGTGGATAAGGGCAAGCCAGATCTGGGGTTTCTCCGTCTTGACCCTGACAGTTGGAGCAAGGCCGCGGACATCTCGATCGATTATGCCGTCATGGAGCGGGCGCAAAACTTGTCTGTTGTCCCTTTCGCCTCTGGTTGGTCGGATTTGGGTGGATGGGATGCGGTGTGGCGGGAAGCAGCGCGCGATCCGCGCGGCGTCGCCACGTCCGGTCATGTGACGGCACTCGATTGTAACGACACGCTTCTGCGTTCGGAAGACGACGGTTTGGAAGTTGTTGGAATCGGTCTGAAAAACATCATTACTGTCGCCATGCCTGACGCGGTTCTAGTTGCAGATGCGGGTCGGGCTCAGGACGTGAAAAACGCCGTCACCGCGCTGAAATCCAAGCAGGCCAAACAGGCCACGACCTTTCCCAAAGATCATCGCCCTTGGGGTTGGTTTGAAAGTCTGGTCATCGGGGATCGGTTTCAGGTGAAACGGATCCACGTTCATCCTGGCGCGGCCCTGTCTTTGCAATCTCATAACCACCGCGCAGAACACTGGATCGTCGTAGAAGGTACGGCTCAGGTGACCGTAAATGACACGGTGCAATTGGTTTCGGAAAACCAGTCCGTCTACGTTCCTTTGGGTGCTAAACACAGGTTGGAGAACCCCGGCAAAGTGCCAATGGTTCTCATCGAGGTGCAGACAGGGTCCTATTTGGGCGAGGATGACATCATCCGCTACGAAGATGTGTACGCGCGGGACTGATCACGAAAAAACAGCCCGAGCTACAACGCCCGGGCTATTTTTTTGTCTGGCGAGGGGACTTGGACGCCCCAATACACGTTTGCTTAGTCTGTGAGGGCGCCAACACCGGCGCCGACAACAGCACCTTCGACACAACGGCCATCGACCAAAACCTGGCCTGCTGCACAACCGATCGCAGCACCAATAAGCGCACGTTCGAGAGATGAGTTATTGCTAGAACATGCTGACAGGCCAAACGCCGAACATGTCACCGTAATAAGAGCCAATTTACGCATACCTAACCTCCGTCTGCGTTATTTGATACCGTCACCCTTCGTTTGCAGCGTACTCAAAGACCATGACTTGGATCAACCAAAGGTTCTGCTTTTGGCGGTTAATTCGGGCACTTCTACCAACCGATGAGCTGACCTTACGCTTGGCGGGGCGAACCAGTCGACGTTGAGCACTTAGCTTGCGCGTCAATCCGTCTTGAGCAAAGCGGCTTTCTTGGTTGTAGAGCCCACCAGCAAAACATACAAAAGAGGCCAAAAAACAGCCCAGTAAGGTCAAAGCATGAGCCACGGGGGATACCTCCTATTTATCATAGCGCTGCTCCCCTTCCTTGGGGCGCTGGTGCCCGGCGTTATGATCCGAGCCGGTCGCAACGCCTGTGCCGCGTTTACCGCTGTGCCAACGGCATTGGCTTTGACGATGCTTCTGGTGCTGGCCCCCTCTGTTCTAAGGGGCGAGGTGATCCAGTTCGAGCTTGAATGGCTGCCGCAACTGGGGCTGTCAGCTTCGTTTTTCCTCGATGGATTGGGCCTTCTCTTTGCCTGCATGATCACAGGCGTCGGTTTGCTGATCACGCTTTATGCGCGGTTTTACCTGTCGGGTGATGATCCGATGGGGCAGTTTTATACGTATCTGCTGCTGTTCCAGGGGGCGATGCTTGGCATCGTCCTTTCGGATAACATCCTGCTTTTGTTGATTTTCTGGGAGCTTACGTCGCTTTCATCCTTCCTGTTGATCGGATATTGGAAGCACCTGCCCGAAGGACGCCAAGGTGCGCGTATGGCGCTGGCGGTGACCGGAGCGGGGGGGCTTGCGATGATCGGGGGTATGCTGATCCTCGGTAACATCGTCGGGAGCTATAACCTGACCGATATTCTGGCTGCGGGTGATCAGATCCGCGCGTCAGAATGGTATCTGCCTGCGCTGATCCTCATCCTATTGGGCGCGTTCACAAAGTCCGCGCAGTTCCCGTTCCACTTCTGGCTTCCCCATGCAATGGCCGCGCCGACACCGGTTTCGGCCTATCTGCACTCGGCCACCATGGTGAAAGCCGGTGTGTTTTTGATGGCGCGCATGTGGCCTGCGCTGGCTGGAACGGATGCGTGGTTTTACATCGTGGCGACCACGGGGCTCATCACCATGGTGCTTGGCGCGTTAATCGCATTATTCAAGGATGATTTGAAAGCGCTGCTGGCCTTTTCGACAGTCAGTCATCTGGGCCTTTTAACCATGCTGCTGGGCTTCGGCACCGATAAGGCTGCGGTGGCTGCAGTGTTTCACATCATCAATCACCTAACGTTCAAAGCCGCACTCTTTATGACAGCGGGGATTGTGGATCACGAAACACATACGCGGGATATCAAACGTTTGGGTGGCCTCAGACACCTGATGCCGATCACCTTCCTGATCGGGACCGTTGCAGCGTTGTCTATGGCGGGTATTCCCCTCTTTAACGGCTTCCTGTCTAAAGAGATGATGCTGGAAGAGGCCTCTCACACCGATTGGCTCAACAGCCCCTACCTGATCCCGGCGCTTGCCACTCTGGGCGCACTTTTGTCGGTGGCATACTCCTTCCGTTTCATCAGTCATGTTTTTCTGGGCCCGGTGCGTGATGATTATCCGCACACGCCGCATGATCCGCCCTTTGGCATGTGGGCGGCGCCCGCGTTGCTGGTAGTATTGGTGGTCGTCATCGGCGTTGCGCCGTTTCTGGCCGAGGGTATCGTGACAGCCGCTGCCAATGCTGTAACCGGGCAGGATTTACATCCCCATTTGAAGATCTGGCATGGCGTGACACCGGCGCTTTGGATGTCAGTGATCGCGATCATAGGCGGTGCTGTGTTGCTAACGGTGCACAGGCCTTTGGATCAAGCCTGGATCAAGGCGCCCAGACCGGAAGCAAAAGAGATCTTCGACCGGCTTGTCTCTAGCGTCGTTGCGCTGGCGCGCTGGATCACGGAAACCACGCATACGGGTGCGATCAGCCGATATCTGGCGATCTTTACCGTCGCGTCCGTTGCGTTGGGCTGGATCGCCTATTCGGGCAGTGGCTTGTCCGCACCGACACGAGAGCTTTTGCCGGTACCACCAGTGATCGCAGTTGGGTGGGTCATGTTGATTGTTGCGACGATTTCCGTGGTTACGATGCACCACTATCGGTTCCGAGCGCTTGTGCTGATCGGGATCATTGGGTTGTCGATTTCAGCTGGCTTCGTCTACCTCTCTGCGCCTGACTTGGCTTTGACGCAAATCTCGGTGGAGACTGTAACCATCCTCTTGCTGCTGTTGGCGCTGCACTTCCTGCCCAAAACCACGCCCAAAGAAAGCTCTAACGGTTTGAAAATCCGCGATGGCGTTATTGCGTTGTTCGCGGGCGGTGGGGTCGGCGCGCTGGCCTATGCGTTCATGATGCGGGATATCGAAACGATTTCCGACTATCACATCGCGAACAGCTATGAAGGCGGTGGCGGTACCAACGTCGTCAACGTGATCCTCGTCGATTTCCGGGGATATGACACGTACGGAGAGATCATTGTTCTGGGGATTGCCGGTCTGGTGATTTACGCGCTGATGCATGCGCTTTTGGACGGGCCAGCGGCGCGGCGTCTCAGAAACACCGATTACTCTCAAGACCGATCGCGCGACCGTCACCCCCTGATGATGGTGGTCGTGACCCGCGTGTTGATGCCGATCGCTGTTGTGGTCGGCTGCTACATCTTCCTGCGTGGACATAACGAGCCAGGCGGCGGATTTGTTGCCGGTCTGGTGATCGCTATTGCGCTTTTGATGCAATACATGGCGTCGGGTTTTGCCTGGACGCAGGAGCGGAAGAAAATCGAGTACCATACGATGATTGGCCTTGGCGTTGTGATCGCCGGTTTGACCGGGGTTGGGTCCTGGTTGCTTGGACGCCCGTTCCTGACCAGCGACTACACCTATGTGAATCTGCCGCCGATCGAAGAGTTCGAGTTGGCCACCGCAATGCTGTTTGATCTGGGCGTGTTCCTGACCGTGCTGGGTGCGGTGATGCTCATGCTCTACAGCCTGAGCCGCATTGCTCGCTATGCCGGCGAAACCGTCAACGTGGAGCCGATGGATTACGACCCCGGACAACAGACGGAAGAAGAGGGGGCGCGCTGAGATGGAATTGATCGTGGCAAGCGCCATTGGTGTTTTGACGGCGGGTGGAGTCTACCTCCTTTTGCGGTTGCGGACCTTCCCTGTGATCCTGGGCCTTGCGATGCTGTCCTATGCAGTAAACGTGTTTCTGTTTGCCAGTGGGCGGTTGGCTATCGATCTTTCTCCGGTCCTATCGAAATATGGTGATGGAGAGTATACCGATCCGCTGCCGCAGGCGTTGGTACTGACGGCCATTGTGATCTCGTTTGGGATGACGGCGGTGCTGGTGATGATCGGGCTGGGCGCCTACTTAGAGGCAGAAACGGATAAAATCGATGTTGACGCGCCCACACTCGATGACGAGCGGGAGGATCAGGTCTGATGCATTGGATCATCCTGCCTGTCATTTTGCCTGCGATGCTGGCGCCCTTGATCGGTTTCGTGATGCGCCACGATATCACACTGGCGCGGGCCGCTTCGGTTTTGGGCACGGGTTTGCTTTTGGCGATTGCGCTGCTTTTGGTGGGCATGGCAGCCGATGGCACGACACATGTCTATCGTTTGGGCAACTGGCCAGCACCGTTCGGTATTGTTCTGGTGCTCGACCGATTGTCTGCGCTGATGGTGCTCTTGACGGCCATGCTTGCGTTCATCGTGCTAATCCATGCAATTGCCACGGGTTGGGATGCGCGGGGCCGACATTTCCACGCGCTGTTCCAATTCCAGCTAATGGGGATTTGCGGCGCGTTTCTGACCGGTGACGTGTTCAACCTCTTCGTCTTTT
>CAYODE010000173.1:0-4130 GCA_964402685.1 uncultured Aestuariivita sp.
GGCTCATCAACCGGTGCAGATAGCGGCAATGCCGGTCTGTCCAATCCATCATCGGAGCGACAGAGAGACGCGCTGCGCGGGTGACTTTTGGGTCTGCCATGGGCCTCAAGCAATGTGTTGGATCGAATTGGCGGCTCCTTAACAAGAGCGCGGCAATTGTACCAGACCCGCGCTCAGAGAAGCGTTATCCCAATGACCTCAAGAGTTCCGGCGATGGATCCCCCGTCACTGCGGCACCTATGCTGCGCTGATAGTCGCTGATCGCTGTGCGGCTCTTGGGACCGATCACACCGTCAGAGCCACCAGTATCAAATCCTTGAGCCGTCAACCGCTCTTGCAGGGCGACACGATCCTCCTTAGTCAGACCGTACTGATCTGGCGGGAAACTGCCGCGTAAGGGACCGCCCCCTGCGATACGATCGGCTAAATGCCCGACGCCAATCGCATAGCTGTCAGAGTTGTTATAGCGCTTGATCACGCCGAAATTGGAAGTCGTTGAAAACTGAGGTCCACCGGCCTGTGGCTGGATCACCGTGCCTTGAGGCGCGCCGTTGCCAACCTCCCCACCCCAACGCAGGTCACGCGTCCAGCCATTGCGTTGGAGATACGCCGCGGTCGATGCCAGCGCGTCCGTAGGATCGTCAGACCATATATCGCGACGCCCATCGCCGGTGAAATCCACAGCAAATTCCAGGTAAGATGTCGGAATAAACTGCGTGTGCCCCATAGCACCCGCCCAGCTTCCCGTCATGCGAGACGCCGGGATGTCGCCATTTTGCAAAATCTGGAGCGCGGCGATGAGCTGTTTCTCAAAAAAGCTGCCGCGGCGCCCGTCATAGGCCAGAGTGGATGTTGACGAAATCACTGGCACATCGCCTTTGCGTTCGCCATAGAAGCTCTCGAGGCCCCAGATCGCCGTGATGATCTCGGCCGACACACCGTACTCGTCTTCCAACTGGTTCAGAGTCCGACGATGGCGGGAGTAGGCCGCGCGTCCTTTCGTGACCCGCTCTTCCGAAGCGGCGATGGACAGGTAATCCTCGAGTGTTCGTTTGAATTCGACCTGGTTACGATCTCGGCTTACAACACCGGGCAGATACCCGGCGTCGCGGAAGGCATTGACCAAGGTGGGCTCGAATATGCCTTGGTTAAACGCACGTCCCTTGAAGCTTGCAACCCACTCGTCATAGCCCGCATTAGGTGTCGGACGCAGATCTTCGGGGAGATCGCCAGATGTGGAAGACGATGCACCTGTCCCTGCCCTTGGACCCAGAACCCCGGTTCCCGTGCACCCTGCCAACCCAAAGGCGGAGGTGGCCATTATGAAATGACGTCGTGAAATGCCCATAACTATGCCTGTGTTTTTGTTATTGCGCACAAGTTACCTCAACCGGGCGTTTCATCCAACAGATTGCTGCGTACCTTCGGCGTTTTCTCGCGTTCAAAGCGTACCGCCTGCCCGAATGGCAGCAGCGATGCGATCAATCACAAATTCCATAAAGAGCCGCGTTTTGGGGTCCTGCCCCCGACGGTGAGTATAAAGACAGGCCATCTGGACGGGCTCGGGCGGTGTCTGGGTCGCGACCGGAACAAGGCGGCCAGTTTTGAGGTGATCGGCCACCTCGAAGATGGGTTTAAGTACTATTCCATGGCCCGCGAGCGCCCAGTCCGTCAGCACCTCGCCATCGTCAGCTTCGAACCGACCGGAGACGCGAAAGCGTTTTGGACCTTCGGGTGTGATCAAACGCCATTGAAATTCTGTCGCACCGGGAAAACGCAGGTTCAGACACTCATGATCGTCTGAGATCAGTTCCGCACCAGATGCAGGATTGCCCCGCGCCGCAATATATTCGGGCGCCGCGCACAGCACCCGGTCCACGTCCGCGATTTTGCGGATGCGCAGCGTGCTGTCTTCGGGCTGGCCAAGGAAGAACGCCAGATCCAGACCTTCGGTCGTCAGATCCACTTTGCGGTCGGTCAGACGCAGGCGCAGGCTGACTTGAGGGTAATCTTTCAGGAATTCAGACACTTGCGGTGCGATCAACCGCCTGCCAACGCCCAAAGGGGCCGCCACATAAAGCGATCCACGCGGGTTTTCGGTGATATTGACGACCTGCGCTTCGGCCGTGTCGACCGCCTCGAGTATTTCGCACGCGCCGCCGTAAAAAGCTTTGCCTTGCTCCGTCGGTGTCAAATTTCGGGTCGTGCGCTGAAAAAGACGCACGCTTAAGTGGTCTTCAAGCTGCGCGATACGCGAGGATGTGACCGCGGGTGATATACGCAGATCGCGCCCAGCGGCGGACATACTGCCCAATTCATAGACACGCACGAAGGTTCGGATGTTGTCGAGGTAAGACATCTTTCGGAATTTTTTGATGCTGCTTGGTATTTTCACGGAATACCAGAAGAATAGCTGCGCGCCTAGGCTGAGCGCATCAGGCGAATCGAGAAAGGTATGCGCCATGTATGATCTGGCCGTGATGTGGGATTGGGTCGGCTTTGCCGTGCGCTGGCTGCACGTCATCACCGCGATGGCGTGGATCGGGTCATCCTTTTATTTCATCGCGCTGGATCTGGGATTGAACCGAAACATTCAAGGCCCCGCTGATGGGGAGGAATGGCAGGTTCACGGCGGGGGCTTCTATCATATTCAGAAGTATCTGGTCGCGCCCGAGGCGATGCCTGATCACCTAACCTGGTTCAAATGGGAAAGCTATTCGACCTGGTTATCCGGTGCGGCGCTTTTGATGATCGTCTATTGGGTTGGGGGCGAGTTGTATCTGCTGGATCCATCGCGTGCGGACATCACCTTGTGGCAAGGCATTCTGATCTCTGCCGCCTCAATTGCTGTGGGGTGGTTGATCTATGATTTTCTGTGCAAATCCAAACTGGGTGATTATCCCACCGCAATGATGTTGGTTCTGTTCGTGATCATCGTCGCGATGAGCTGGGGATTGAACCAAGTGTTTACCGGGCGTGCCGCCCTGCTCCATCTGGGGGCGTTCACCGCCACAATCATGACGGCGAACGTGTTTTTCATCATCATGCCGAACCAGCGGATTGTGGTGGCGGATCTCAAGGCGGGCCAAACCCCCGATCCGAAATACGGCAAGATCGCCAAGCTGCGGTCGACGCACAACAACTACCTGACCCTGCCCGTAATCTTCCTGATGCTGTCGAACCATTATCCGCTTGCGTTTGCGACGGAGTACGCCTGGATCATCGCCGCACTGGTGTTCCTAATGGGGGTCACGATCCGCCACTTCTTCAACACGATGCACGCGCGAAAGGGCTATCCGCATTGGACATGGGGCGCGACAGCGCTTCTGTTCATTGCCATCATGTGGCTCTCGACAGCCCACATGGGCGACACCTACGAGGAGGCCGACGCGCGGGCGCTGACACCGGCCGAAGCGCAGATGGTAGAGGTGGCGAGTTTTGAGGAGGCCTATGACACAGTGCTTGGCAACTGCTCGATGTGTCATGCCCGCGAACCGGTGTGGGAGGGACTGATGTGGCCACCCAAAGGCGTGGTTCTGGAAACCGAGGCTGATGTGGCCCGTCATGCGCAGCAGGTTTATTTGCAAGCTGGTGTCAGTCACGCCATGCCGCCACCAAATGCTTTTGAAATGGATGGTGAAGCCCGCCGGGCGATTGTCGCATGGTACAGGGAAGCAACCGGGTCCTAGCGACCCCGGCCACTCGGCCCATACAGATCAGTTCGTCTTCTTGTCGTCCGGGATGTTCATCAGCGCCTTACCGCTTTCACCCAGCGCCACTTTGGCGAAGGGCCCGCCCTGATAGATCTCCGCCGGATCGGTGGGGTCCGCTTGCGGAGCCGCGGCCAGAATTTCCTCCGCATAGATCTCTGCATTGTCCTTAGGTTGATAACCCAGGTAATGCGCCCCGGAATTGTCCACTGGTGCGCGATCATTATTCGACACGCCATAGATGATGCTGAACCCGGTCGCGGGTGTATCGATGGCTCGCGTAACCAGCTGGATCATGTCATCGTAGCTAAGCCACGAGCCCAGGGCGCGCGGAGACGTCACCTGCGCACAGGACAGGATACGCAGGTGCACGGATTCAATCCCGCATTTGTCCCAGTACATCTTGCCCAGATCTTCGGT
>CAYODE010000173.1:4230-7705 GCA_964402685.1 uncultured Aestuariivita sp.
CAAGAACAGGTGCAATCTGGTCCATCTCGCCCAAGTCTGCCTGCACATAGCTTTCGTTAGAATAAAGCGTACCGGCATCCGGCGCGATATCGGTTGAGACCAGTTCATCACACATTTTGGATAAGGGTTCGCGCAGGTAAGATCCCAGTCGGCCAGCGGCTCCGGTCAGAACAATTTTCTTCATATGACAGCCCTTTCGACAATGGCTTCGTTGCGCAGCACCCGATCATAGCTGAACGCGCTCAGATCCAGGGTGCGATATCCCCCATGCACCAGCAGCTCGGATAGACCGCGCCCCATGGCAGGGGATTGCTGCAGCCCGTGTCCGGAAAACCCGTTGATGAAATGGAAATTGGCGATCTCGGGATGCGGGCCCAGAACCGCGTTCTGATCCAGTGTGTTATACGCGTAATGCCCCGCCCATTCGGTGATGACCCGGATCGCTTCGAACGCAGGAATACGGGTGGCGAGCGCGGGCCAGACGGTCTCCTCCCAAATGCTGTGATCCATGGTAAAATCATCGAATGCGACCGCGGGGTCGGGATCAGGCTTGCAGCCTGCAAGGAATGTATCCGGCCCGTCCTGACGGACGTGCACACCGGACGGATCAATCGTCAACGGCAGATCACGGCCTAGTTTTTCCCGTGCTTCAAAAACCCAAGTGAACCGTTTTCGCGGCTCGACAGGCAGCTGAATACCCGCCATGGCAGCGGTACGTGCAGCCCGCGGACCGGTCGCGTTGACCAGTTGACCGCAAGAGATCTGCGAGCCATCCGCTAACGTGACACTGGTGATCTGGTCGCCGGAACGGGTCACTGCAGCGACCTCGCCTTGCACATACTCGACCCCGCGTTCGCGAGCCCCCCGGCGGAACCAATCAAAAAGGCCGCCACCGTCAAAATAGCCTTCGTTCACAGTATTGATGCTGCCCAGAACAATGTCATCGGTCAGGTAAA
Organism: uncultured Aestuariivita sp.; assembly: GCA_964402685.1. GTDB lineage: Bacteria > Pseudomonadota > Alphaproteobacteria > Rhodobacterales > Rhodobacteraceae > Aestuariivita. The sequence continues at coordinate 5,187 of CAYODE010000173.1, forward strand.
ACGGATATTCATCTGCGATTTCATCCGCGGTCATCAATCGCGTCTGCGCGCCTGCAGCCCGCTGCACTTTGTGAGCCGCACGCAAGGCATCGGCAAATGCCTCGGTATCGGCGAGATACATGTATCCATAGCTTTGGATCGGCATGTCAGGGATACGGTCATCGCCCATGTAGTCGCGCAGGTTCATGACGAAATCCGCACCGAATTGCGAAATGCGAACATTTAACTCTGTCGAAAACTGCTGTCGGATGCAGGAGTTGGTGTGTGCGGTCGAACAGGCTTGATAACTTGGATCACGTTCGATCACCAAAACGCGGCCCTGAAAGTCAGGATCGTTTGTCAGAAACCAGGCTGTCGACGAGCCCATAATCGCACCGCCGACGATGACCACGTCATAGCTGTCGTAACTTGGCTGACTGGCAAAACCAGAGGCCGCCATCGGCTACCCTCCCCCCCTTTGGCTATGACCTCAGTGTTGGGGGAAGGCAGGTGATTTGTGAAGGGGGATTCTGTCCCGCTATCCCGATGCCAGCATCGGCAAATAAAGAACGATCATCGGGAACGCCACCAAGAGTGCGATGGTGATGCCATCGGCGATAAAGAACGGCGTCACACCTTTGAACACGTCTTGCACCGACAGGTCATCGCGCACACCGGCGACCACAAAGCAGTTCAGACCGATGGGCGGTGTAATCAGGCAAAACTCGGCCATCTTCACCACCAGGATCCCAAACCAAACCGCGCACATGGTACCCGACATGCCAAAGGTGCTGTCTTCCGCCGTGACAAACTCACCGCCGTTCAGCGCCATGACCGCCGGATAGACAACCGGCAAGGTCAGCAAGAGCATCCCGATGGCGTCCATGAACATGCCGAGGATCGCATAGGCCAGCAGGATCATGACCAGGATCAGCATCGGGCTCATCTCAAGCGAGGTGATCCAGTCGGAAAACGCGCCAGGCAGATCGGCAAAACCCAGAAAGCGCACGTAAATCAGCACGCCCCAGATGATGGTAAAGATCATCACTGTGAGTTTAGCGGTTTCCAAAAGCGCAGCTTTCAACTCTGGCCAGCGCATGCCGCGATAGAGCGCCATACAAAAGACCACAAACGCGCCCAAAGCACCGCCCTCGGTTGGCGTCCCGAGACTGTCGCCAAAGGGGTTGTAGACAAAGGAGATGATGATCAGAACCACGGCCACGATCGGCAAGGCGGGCGGCAAGCTGGCAAAGCGTTCACGCCAGGTGAATCCACCCACCGGCGGACCGACCGTTTTGAAAATCACTGCAATTGAGATGATCAGGATCGCATAAACGACGGCCGAGAAGGCGCCAGGGATGAAACCCGCTAGCAGCAAAAGACCTACATCCTGTTCCACGATGATGGCGTAGATCACAAGGATCGCCGAAGGTGGGATCAGCGAGGCCAGCGTGCCGCCAGCCGCAACGACGCCTGCCGCGAACTGTTTATTGTAGCCGATCTTCAGCATCTCAGGGATAGCAATCCGCGCAAAGACGGCCGCTGTCGCGACGGATGCGCCTGACACGGCTGCAAACCCTGCAGTCGAGAATACGGTTGAAACCGCCAAGCCACCGGGCACCCAAGCGACCCATCGTTTGGCCGCTTCGAACAGCGCTGTGGTCAGACCGGCGTAATACGCAAGATACCCGATCAGGATGAAGGTTGGGATCAGGCTGAGCGCCTGGCTGGCCACTTTGGAATGCGGTACCTGACCGGCAGTTTTGATACCCACCGTCATTGCCCAGCCCAAATGTTCGATACCGAACTGGCGCTTCGACCAGAATATCAGGATGAGGCCCACCAAACCGGCCAAACCAGCGGCGAAGGCGACGCGCATGCCCAAGACGACCATGAGCAGCATGCCCGCAGTGACCCACAGACCAATGTTAATAGGATCCATGGCCCTACCCCTTTTCGCTGAGCTGTTCGGCTTCGGCCATGGCCTGCGCCGCTGCATCTTGTATGAGCGGCACCGCCACCGGATCCGGCAGACCAAAGATCAGCGCCCGGCCATACCCCCAGATCTGGATAAGCAGACGCACGCAGAGAACCGAAAAGGCGATCGGCGCAAGGATCTTGGCCGGCCAGAGCGGCAGACCGATGTCCATCGAGCTGTCGCGGCTCCACATCGGGGCGTTCCAGTCAAAGCTGCGTTCGAAATGGGACCAGCTGCCCCAGACCAACGCCACCATTAGCAAAAAGATCAGGATGACCGAGATCAGTTCGGCAAACCAAAGGGCGCGCCCTCTGAGACGCCCGATCAGAATATCCATTCGGATGTGGGTCCCGTCCCGCTGCGCGTAGGCGATGCCCATGAAGGCGATCAGCGGCATCGCGGCTTCGACCCAGTCAACATAGCCGGGCAAAGGTCTGTTAAAGAGAGTGCGGCCACCAACGGACCACACAGCCATGAACATGAGCGAGAACGCGGCAAACCCGCTGATCAACGCGAAAACCCGTTCGATTTTCAGAAAACCCTGGTCCAAACGGCTGAGTGT
>CAYODE010000174.1:0-7683 GCA_964402685.1 uncultured Aestuariivita sp.
GCCCGACAATATCGAAGATCTGGCCAAGAAAGTCGAAGACGCGTTCTAAGCGCGTCTTCATCAATGCCCGCAATGGCGGGGATCATCTGGGCAAGCCTGCCCCAAGGAGAGCCGGTGACACGCATCGCCGGCCAGACAAAGCAAAATCGCCCGTAGAGGGCACAAAGGAGAAAAGAAAATGCGTCACGCACGTGGTTATCGCCGCCTGAACCGGACACATGAGCACCGCAAAGCTCTGTTTGCCAACATGGCCGGCTCGCTCATCGAACATGAGCAAATCAAAACAACTCTGCCCAAGGCCAAAGAACTGCGCCCGATCATCGAAAAAATGATCACGCTGGCCAAACGGGGCGATCTGCATGCGCGCCGTCAGGCGGCGTCCAAGCTGAAAGAAGATCAGTACGTCACCAAGCTGTTTGACGTGCTTGGCCCACGATACAAAGACCGCCAAGGCGGATATGTGCGCGTATTGAAAGCGGGCTTCCGCTATGGCGACATGGCACCCATGGCGATCATCGAATTCGTAGATCGTGACGTGGATGCAAAAGGTGCAGCTGACAAAGCCCGCGTTGCAGAAGAAGAGACATTCGACGCCGACGAATAAACAAAGGCACCCAAAGTTGACGGAAAGCCCGCCGTATGGCGGGCTTTTTGTTTGTTACGACTTGGGTGCTGCCCAAGGTGGATCTGCGCAAAACGACATGGATGGCCGCAAGCAGTATATCCCGATCAACTGTCGTGGTTACTATGAGCCCCGCGCAATCGGAGTTTGAGCATGGCGATCCTGGATCAGATACCAAAACACTTTAGTGGCCCTTCCGCTTGGATTGGAGTCGAGCTGGAAAGCCAACCGGAACGTTGGCTCTATACTCTGACGGAGGATGACATCGCGGATTTGGAAGCCGCGGCGGCGCATTACCTGTCTTTGGGGCGCGATATTGGCGGGATCTCGGCCGCCGACTTCCCGCTTTCGCATTTCAACGCGCATCTCGATGACCTCAAATCAAAACTCTTGCACGGTATCGGCGTCGAAGTTTTGCGCGGCCTTCCTGTTGAGCGATATTCCCAACAAACGGCCGCAGCGATCTTTTGCGGGATCGGCGCTCATCTTGGCTCGGCACGCTCGCAAAATGCCGCTGGTCATATTCTTGGCCATGTCCGCGATGTCGGCGCTAATCCGAAAGATGCAAACACACGGATCTACCAGACCAACGCCAGACAAACCTTTCACACGGACAGTGCAGACGTTGTGGGCCTTTTATGCCTGAAAGAGGCGATGGAAGGCGGTGACAGTTTGCTTGTCAGCGCCGAGACGATCTTTAATCGCATGCGCGCAGACCGTCCCGACCTTCTCGCGCTGTTGTTTGACCCAATCGCTACGGACAGGCGTGGGGAGGTGCCTGAAGGCGAGCGTCCTTTCATGACGATCCCACCGCTCAGCTGGCATGAGGGGCACTTAACAGTCTTCTATCAGCGCCAATACATCGATAGCGCTCAGCGTTTTGACGACGCGATGCGGTTGACGGATGACCACGTCGCGGCGCTGGACATGTTCGATGCCCTGGCCAATGACCCAGATCTGCACATGACAATGCGATTGCAGCCGGGCGATATGCAATTTGTCTATAATCACGCTCAGCTGCACGACCGAACCGGGTTTGCAGACTGGCCTGATCCAAAGGATCGCCGCCATCTGTTGCGTTTGTGGTTGTCGATCGCGGGGGATCGTCCACTGCCTGACAGTTTTCGCCAACGTTATGGATCGATCGAAATCGGCAATCGCGGCGGGATCATCACACGCGAAACCCGATTACATGCGCCTCTCGACTAAGCCTTTCTCTGACGCGTCGTCGTTTTTGCGGTGATGCGAAGCTACGGCTAAGCTTGCAATCTCACGCGCGGCTCCGCATATCTGGCGCAGCACGTCACTATTAAAGGCCCCCCGGCGATGCTCAGATATCTCCTGTGTTTCTTTTTGCTGGTCCCTGCTGCTCATGCTGAAACGCGTGTGCCCCAAAGTCAGTCGGAAATTTCCCTCGGGTTTGCCCCTTTGGTCAAAGAAGCAGCGCCTGCGGTTGTGAATATCTACGCGCGCATCGTGCGCCCGGGTCGCGCCAGCCCGTTTCAGGGCGACCCGTTCTTCGAAGAGTTCTTTCGTGGCTTCGGTTCGACCCGACCGAGAGTACAAAACTCTCTTGGCTCGGGTGTAATCCTTTCCGCGGATGGCATTGTCGTGTCGAACTATCACGTGGTGGGGCAAGCCACCGATATCCGCGTTGTTTTGTCAGACCGACGGGAATACGCGGCGCGGGTCTTGTTGGGCGATCAGGAAAGCGATCTTGCCATTCTCCAATTGGACGGTGCGGAAGATCTTCCGTTCCTATCTCTGCGCAACAGTGATCAAGTCGAGGTGGGCGAATTGGTGTTGGCCATCGGTAATCCGTTTGGTGTCGGCCAAACCGTGTCCTCCGGCATTGTCTCGGGACTGGCGCGATCCGGCGCCGTTTCCGGCAACGCACGGGGCTATTTCCTCCAAACGGATGCTCCCATCAATCCGGGGAATTCCGGTGGCGCGTTGATCGACGTGAACGGCGACCTCATCGGGATCAATACGTCGATCCTCAGCCGCTCAGGCGGATCGAATGGAATTGGATTTGCAATTCCGGCCAATCTTGTCGGTCAATTCGTGCAACAGGCTGCGGCGGGTTTCGAGGTGTTCCAACGCCCTTGGGCGGGAATGGCGGGCCAACCGGTGGATGCCGATCTTGCAGCGTCTCTTGGTTTAAGTGTGCCACAGGGCATGGTCATCTCCGATTTGCACCCTCGAAGTCCCTTTGTGGAGGCCGGTTTTCAGGTGGGTGATATCATTACCAAAGTGGACGATCTGGAGGTGAATTCCCCATCCGAGATGGTCTTTCGAATGTCGGTGCGCGGCTTAGGCACGCATGCACGCATCACCAAAATACGCTCCGGAGAGGCCGCAACGATCAATGTCGCGATGATACCTGCTCCAGATGATCCGCCGCGTGATCCAGTAACCTTTGATGACCGCACGGTTTTGCCGGGGCTTACCATTGAACGGATCAACCCGGCCGTGATTGCTGATCATAACCTGCCACTGTCCGCTGAGGGGCTGGTCATCACCGATTTAGGACAGTTTGGTCGGCGCGTCGGCATCCGGCGTGGCGATGTTTTGCTCGCAATTAATGGTCGACCCATTGATGCCGCGCGAGACGCACGGCGCATCCTCTCTGACCCTGGCCGCCGGGTCGAGATGGATGTGTTGCGTCAGGGACAGCGGGTGCGCCTGCGTTTCAGGACCTAAGCCCTTGGACCTGTTTGATCAGATTGAAACCCCTGAAGGCTCAGAACCGAACCGGCCGCTTGCGGACCGTTTGCGGCCCAAAACCCTTGCGGAGGTGATTGGACAGGATCACCTGTTGGGTCCTGACGGGCCTTTGGGTGTTATGCTGGCGTCGGGGTCACTCGGGTCTTTGATCCTGTGGGGGCCGCCGGGTGTCGGTAAGACCACGATCGCGCGGCTTCTGGCAGATGAGACTGATCTGCACTTTGTTCAGATCAGCGCGATTTTCACGGGTGTGCCCGACCTGAAAAAGGTGTTTGAGGCTGCAAAATTACGGCGGCGGCAAGGGCAGGGCACGCTTCTGTTCGTGGACGAGATCCACAGGTTCAACAAAGCCCAACAAGATGGGTTCTTGCCGCATATGGAGGATGGCACGATCCTTCTTGTCGGTGCTACAACAGAAAACCCGTCTTTCGAGTTGAATGCCGCGGTGCTGAGCCGCGCGCAAGTCATGGTGCTGGAACGTTTAAGCCTCGCCGATCTTGAACTAATGACACAACGTGCAGAGCGGGAGTTGGGCACGAAACTACCGCTAGCGGCAGAGGCGCGGGATGCCTTGCAAGAGATGGCGGATGGAGACGGCCGCGCGCTGTTGAACCTGATCGAACAGGTGTCGGCCTGGACCGTTGAGGACAAACTCGATCCGAACGCATTGTCCACGCGCCTGATGCGGCGCGCAGCGCAGTACGATAAATCGGGCGATGCGCATTACAATCTGATCTCTGCGTTGCACAAATCGGTGCGGGGTTCAGACCCGGATGCGTCGCTTTATTGGCTGGCGCGCATGTTGGATGGTGGTGAAGACCCTCGATACCTCGCACGGCGTATCACACGAATGGCCGTCGAAGATATCGGGCTAGCGGATCCGCAGGCGCAACGTGTGTGTTTGGACGCATGGGAAACCTATGAACGGCTTGGCAGCCCGGAAGGCGAATTGGCGCTGGCGCAAGCGGTGTCCTATCTTGCTCTCGCGCCGAAGTCGAATGCGGCTTATGTCGGTTACAAACAAGCTATAGCGCTGGCCCGCCAGACGGGAAGCGAGCCTCCACCAAAACATATCCTGAACGCGCCAACCTCTTTGATGAAGGACCAGGGCTATGGCGCAGGCTATGCCTATGATCATGACGCTGAAGACGGCTTTTCCGGCCAAAACTACTTTCCCGAAGGTGTTAAACGTCCTGTTTTGTATCAACCTGTTGAACGCGGGTTTGAGCGCGAACTGAAAAAGAGACTGGACTATTTCGCAAAGCTACGTGCCAAGCGGGAAACTTGACTCCGCAGCATCAACACGCGACAGACCGCCCATGGTTTTTACGGTGTTTCAAGTGGCCCTCGGCGGCGCGATCGGCGCAGCCCTGCGATATCTCGCGGGAGTAGGCGTCTTCCGTCTGATGGGTCAGGGGGCGTTTCCACTCGGTATCGTTACAGTAAACATCCTTGGCTCGTTCCTGATGGGTGTTTTTGTTGTTGCTGCAGCACAACGGGGCCTCACTCATTTTGGGCCGTTTGTCATGACTGGAATTTTAGGGGGGTTCACTACGTTCTCGGCTTTTTCGCTTGAAACCGTCACCTTGATGGAGCGAGGCCAGATCGGGTTGGCCGGGCTTTACGTTGGTGTTTCTGTGATTGGCTCTGTCGGTGGGCTGATGCTGGGCCTGTGGCTCGCGCGCGGGGTATTCGCATGAGTGGCGTGCAAACTGTGCAAGTGGAATCCGGCGAAGGCGATCAGCGCTTGGACCGTTGGCTGAAACGCCGTTTTCCGCAATTGGGGCAAGGCCGCATCGAAAAGATGTGCCGCAAGGGAGAACTGCGCGTGGATGGAGGCCGGGTTAAGGCCTCGACCCGGTTGGAAGAAGGGCAATCGGTACGTATCCCGCCGCTACCAGTGGGGGACAAGAAACCCGTCCAAACCAACACCCGAGTATCTGCGGCTGATGCGAAGATGATTCAGGCGGCTGTCATTTATCGCGATGATCACATCATTGCGCTTAACAAACCGCCCGGCCTGCCTGTGCAGGGTGGCAGTGGGCAAAGCCGTCATGTGGACGGGTTGGCCGAGGCATTACAGTTTGACCTTGAAGAAAAACCGCGGCTGGTGCACCGGCTCGATAAGGACACCTCTGGCGTTCTGCTTTTGGCGCGCACCCGAAAGGTCGCGGCTGATCTGACTGCCGCGTTCAAACATCGGGAAACGCGTAAGATATATTGGGCTTTGGTTGCAGGCGTTCCGACACCTTATCTGGGTGAAATCAAAACAGGCCTCGTAAAGGCGCCCGGTCACGGGGCAAAGGGCGAGGGCGAAAAGATGATCGCTATTCACCCGCGCGAGACGGACAGTACCCCGGGAGCAAAGCGTTCGCGTACGCTCTATGCGACACTGTATCGTGTGGCCAGTCGTGCAGCTTGGGTTGCGCTTGAGCCCGTGACCGGGCGCACCCACCAATTGCGTGTTCATATGGCCGAGATGGGCCACCCAATCGTGGGCGACGGAAAATATGGCGGCTCTGGTCAGGAAAACCTGGGCGACGGGTGGGGGGCTCAAGTCGGCGGCATTATCAGCAAAAAACTGCATTTGCACGCGCGCAGCCTGACGTTCGAGCATCCGGTGACGCGAAAGACAGTTCGCCTCGTCGCCGCCTTGCCACCGCATATGAAAGACAGCTGGAACACCTTTGGCTGGTCCGAGGATCTGGCCAAGGACGATCCGTTTGAGGATCTGAAATGAGCACTGATCTGCGGCTGATCCTGTTCGATGTCGACGGCACGCTCGTCGACAGCCAGGCGGATATCATTACCTCAATGACTGCCGCCTTCGAACATGCCGAATTACCGGTGCCGGACCGCTCTAGCATTCTTTCGATCGTCGGACTTTCCCTGCCGCGGGCCATGGCTGTTTTGTCACCAAGTTCCAAACCGCAGACGCAAGACGCGATGGTTGATGCATATAAAGCGAAATACATGGCGTTGCGCGCGGCAACCGGTTCGCAAAACTCCTCACCTCTCTTTCCCGGTATCCGCGAAGTGTTGGACCAGTTGAATAGCGTGCCGGATCACATCATGGGCGTTGCGACTGGCAAATCTCAACGTGGGTTGGATGCGCTGATCCAAGGTCATGAGTTAGAGCGGATGTTTCTGACCCAACAATGCGCAGATCATCATCCATCTAAGCCTCATCCGTCGATGGTTTTGCAGGCGATGTCCGAGATCGGAGTGTCCCCAGAGCAAACAGTGGTCATTGGCGACACAAGCTTCGACATGGAGATGGCGCGCGCTGCTGGCGTCTTTGCGGTTGGCGTAAGCTGGGGCTACCACCCACGCGATAGATTAAGAGAGGCGCATATAGTCGTCGATCAGGTCGGCGCCATGCCGGATGCACTCAATGAGATTTGGAGACGCGCCGCATGAGTGAATGGGCTCTCAAACGCTTCTGGACCGAGACAACGGCAGAACAGAATGACGGCAGATTTGCCGTTTTGCTGGATGGACGGCCAGTCAAAACCCCAGCCAAAGGCAGTCTTGAAGTGCCGACCCAAGCGCTTGCTAATGCAATTGCGGCTGAGTGGGACGTGCAGGAAAAAGAGGTAAACCCAAACACCATGCCGTTTACGCGGATGGCCAATTCGGCCATCGACAAGGTGGCGATCCAGCATGACGAGGTTGCGGCTATGTTGGCAGACTATGGTGACGCGGATCTATTGTGCTACAGAGCAGAGCGGCCGGAGACCTTGGTCAGGCGTCAATCCGCGGAGTGGGACCCACCGCTGGACTGGGCGCATTCTGCTCTCGGCGCGCGTTTGCAAGCCCGCGCGGGTGTGATGCATGTGCCCCAAGATGAGGGTGCGCTCAGCAGATTGTCTGATCGCGTACACCAGCTGGATCAATTTCGTCTTGCGGCGTTCCACGATCTTGTCACGCTAACCGGATCGCTTGTGCTGGGTTTTGCGGCGGCAGAAGGGTGGAAGGACCCGGATTCGATCTGGAATATCTCCATGCTGGACACGCTTTGGCAAGAAGAGCAATGGGGTCGAGATGAAGAAGCGCATGAAACGGCCGAAATCAAACGTGCTGCATTCAAACACGCAAAAACCTTTTATGACTCCTGCGATACGACCATAAGTTGAGTCTTATCGATATTATATAAGAGGGTCTGTGTCGGAGGGCCCTCTGAACTGGAAGTGCCGCATCGGCGGGCAAATCCCATGCCTTACTGTAAGTCAAGCGCCTATAGGCAATCGTTTTTCATGATCATCCCCTTGACCTTTAGTGATGAATCCGAACAAACTTGCGGCACTCAGAAGGGGGGAGCCCCTTTTTTGTTA
>CAYODE010000175.1:0-7531 GCA_964402685.1 uncultured Aestuariivita sp.
CAGCCATTTGGTTTTCTCCTTAGGCATGCGGTTTCAATATGATTTTCGGGGCGGCGACGCGTCCCGCTGATATGTCGGCGAAGGCGGCTGGACCGTCAGACAGGGCGCGCGTCTCGGCCCAATCCAGCTGTCCCAGCCGTCCGTCGAACATGGCTTGCGCGCAGTCACGGAAGTCTTGCGCGGTATATGTATAAGTCCCAATAAAGGTGATCTCCTGCAGAGTCATGCGACGCACATCGAGACCGCCTGCATCTTCGCCAAGGCCGATATGCACGATCACCCCACCCGGAGTTGCCAAGGCAGACGCGCGCGCGCGTGTCGCGGCGTAGCCGACAGCGTCGATGACCAACGGCGCGGGTGTGTCCGCGTCTGCCGTGGTGGCAACATCGCACTGTTCATCCAGAAACGCGCGGCGTGTGGGGTTGGGTTCTGCAATCATGACATCCACACACCCCATTGCCTTGAGCGCGAGCGCGGCAGCCAAACCAATCGCCCCGCCGCCGATGACCAACGCCCGCCGATCTTCAGATGGGTGCAACGCCTCAAGCCCCAACCGCGCAGAATGCCAGCTGACCGCCATGGGCTCGGCCAACGCCGCCAAATCCAGGCTAACCCCGTCAGGCACCGTCACCAGATTGCGTTCTGGCATCGTCACATATTGCGCAAAGGCCCCTTCGCGCGGTGGCATGGAAATGATCTGGCGGTACGGACAAAGGTTTTCCCGGCCGGACGTACAGGCCGGGCATGTCCCGCAGGTCACAAGCGGATTGATCGTCACGCGTTCGCCTGCGCGCGCACCTTCCGTGATGGCTCCTGCCGCTTCGTGACCCAGAATAAGGGGCGCGGGCCGACGATCATCATGGCCAAGATACGCATGCATGTCCGATCCGCAGATACCGACGCTCTCCACCCGGATGGTGACTTCCGCTTCTCCGGCTTGGGGATCCGGCGCATCGCGGAACTCAAGCGTTTGGGGGCCGGTATAGACAAGCGCCTTCATTTCGCTGTGAACCCCCCGTCAACCATCAGGATTTGCCCGGTGACATAACCCGAAGCATCCGAACAAAAAAAGAAAAGTGGGCCATCGAGATCTTCGGGCTCACCATTGCGCCCAATGCAAGTTTGGGCCGCATTACGCGCGGCCCGATCCGGGTCATCGAAAACGGCCGCGGTCAACTCGGTCGGAAAAAACCCCGGACCTATCGCATTGGTGGTTATCCCGTATTGCGACCAAGCTTCAGCCATCGCGCGGGTCATCTGAGCGACCCCACCTTTGGTTGCGCCATAGGCAATGCCGCCCGGAAACGCCCGAAAAGACTGAAGCGAGGCGAAATTTACAATCCGGCCCCACCCCTTTTTGCGCATTGCGGGGACAAAAGCCTGCGCCAGAAAAAACGGCGCGCTGAGGTTAATGGCAAGCGTCGCGTCCCAGCCGGCAGCCGACACGTCATCCGCCGCTTCCCGTGTGTTCAACCCAGCTGCATTGATCAAGATGTCCGGCGCGCCAAACGGTTCAGCTATGCGCGCCACGGTTTCATCTAGGCTGGCGCGGTCAGCGATGTCAGCATCCACTGCCGCGCACTGTGGTCCAGCTTCATCGCATAATTCTTCCAAGGCCGCCCGGCGACGGGCGACACCCACCACATGTGCCCCTGCCCGGCTCAGTGCCAGCGCGGCCTGCCTGCCGAGACCAGAACTGGCCCCGGTAACGCAGGCGACGCGCCCGGATACACCGAACAGGTCAGAGGTATGTGCGGTGTCAGCCATCAGCCGTCAGATCAAAGGTTTCATCGGGGAAATACTTCTTCAGACGGATATCCGCCGTCCGCGCGTGCCCTTCCATCCCTTCGAGCCGAGCGATCCGCGCGGTCGCCTCAGCCACCGGTTTGGCCCCTTCGCGCGTCGCACGCTGCCACGTCACGATCTTCATGTACTTGTGCACGCTCAGACCACCGGTATAGCTCGCCGCGCCGGAGGTCGGCAGAACGTGGTTGGTACCCGACGCTTTGTCGCCAAACGCCACCGTTGTTTCCTCGCCCAAGAACAGCGACCCGTAGCAGGACAAACGCTGCAGCCACCAATCCAGATCTGCCGCCTGCACTGTCAAATGTTCGGGCGCGTAATCGTCCGATGTGGCGGCCATTTCTTCGCGATCCGCACAGACAATGACTTCTGCATAATCGCGCCAGGCAGCGGTTGCGTTTTCGCGGTTTACCTCTGGCAAATCATCGATCAGCAGCGGAACCAAGCGCATGACTTCCTCGGCGAGCGGGCGATCATCTGTGACCAGCCAAACCGGGGAATTATATCCGTGCTCCGCCTGACCAACGAGGTCTGCTGCAACGACCATCGGATCTGCTGTACCATCGGCAAGGATCAAGCTGTCGGTTGGCCCGGCGATCATGTCGATGCCCACGCGACCAAAGAGCATGCGTTTGGCTTCGGCCACAAACTGGTTGCCTGGACCCACCAGGATATTAGCCTTCGGAAGACCAAACAGACCAAATGTCATGGCCGCCACGCCCTGCACACCGCCCATCGCCAGAATCTTGTCCGCACCGCAGACATGCGCAGCATAGATGATCGCCGGCGCGATCCCCACGTCTGGCCGTGGCGGCGAACAGGCTACGATATTCTTGCAACCGGCGACTTTTGCTGTGGTCACTGTCATGATCGCACTAGCGATGTGGCTGTACCGGCCACCGGGCACATAACAGCCTGCCGCATGCACCGGGATTGCCTTTTGACCGGCGATCAACCCTGGTACGACCTCGACTTCGAAGTCCGATACCGTCGCTTTTTGTGCTTCAGCGAATTTCTTCACATTGGCATGGCTGAACTCGATATCCCGGCGCAGTTTTTCTGGCACCAACGCAGCGGCGGCCTCAATCGCCTCCGGCGTCAAAAGGATATCTCCTTCATATTGATCAAACTTAGCCGCATACCGCAGCGCAGCCTCATCCCCGCCTGCCTCGATATCGTCCAGGATCCCGCGCACGATGTCCCGGGTTTCAGAGGCATCGCTGCGCGCGTGCAGTTTGGCCTTTTTTAGGTAGTCTCTCGCCATAGTTACGACCCTGTTGGTAGATCTTTGAAACGAACGTTGTCGCTCTCGCCAAAACAGAGGCGATGAACAGCGTTACGATGTGAGTGATTTTTTCGCGCTGTGACGCTCGACAGTCGGTTTTGACCCAAGCTTTTTGCAATGGATCTGACACTGCAAAGAGATGTGTCCGGTGTGTCACCCCGTAGAAACCCGTTCCCCCTAAGACCATCATCACAACGCGCAGCTGATTTCCGTTCATGGCCAAGCCAAACGTGTACACCAACCGAAACCGCTGAAAATGAGAGCATAAAACTCGGGCCTTCTCCGAAACCGACGACTCCCCGATATGTAAGCGCTTACAAAATTCGTTGCAAGCGCTTACATGAGGCGTCTAAAAGATGGTCTAGTGTTTGGAAAAATCCGGAACAGACGAATTGCCGTGAGAGAGGATCAAGGACCCCATACCGTGCAGGATGACGAACCAGATCAGGTCAAAACCGTCCCAACGCTAGAGGATGTTGCGGCACGATCAGGTGTGTCGACGGCCACTGTTTCGAGGTGTTTGAACACTCCGGAACAAGTCAGCAAGTCAACCCGCGTGCGTGTGTTGGAGGCGGTCAACGAGTTGGGCTACGCCCCCAATTTCGGCGCACGCGCATTGGCCGCGAAACGCACCAATACCTTCGGCGCGATCATCCCCACAATGGAAAACGCGATCTTTGCCAAAGGCCTCCAGGCCTTCCAAGAAGAACTGCGCGAAAACGGAGTGACCCTACTTGTGGCCAGTTCCTCCTATAGCCCCGAGCAGGAAGAAGAACAGATCCGTTCCCTTGTCACCCGAGGCGCAGATGCCCTTTTGTTGATTGGTCAGGATCGAACAGAGGACACCTATGCCTTTCTCGAGAAGCGCAACATTCCCTATGTGGTGGCCTGGTCTTTTGATCGCACAGCACAAAGGTTGTCGGTTGGGTTTGACAATCGCCAGGCAATGAAAGCGCTGACCGATGAGGTGCTTGAGATGGGTCATCGCCATATAGCCGTGATAACAGCAGATCGGGAGGGAAATGACCGGGCGCGTGGTCGGTTTGACGGCATTTGTGAAGCCATCCGCAACCATGGGCTCGACCCTGACAAGCTTGAAGTAGAAGAGACGGAATATTCGATCGAAAAAGGTGCAGCGGCGTTTGAGCTATTGATGGCGCGCGCCCCCAGGCCCACTGCAGTCCTGTGTGGCAATGACGTGTTTGCAGCCGGCGCATTGATGCAAGCGCGCAAAATGGGCTTGCACGTGCCAAACGACGTGTCGATCACGGGTTTTGATGACATCGAACTGGCCGAGATTGTCGTGCCCGCGCTGACGACGGTTCATGTCCCGCACAAGGAAATGGGACGACGTGCGGCGCGAAAGCTCCTGTCACTCCGCACAGGCGAAAACCCCGGTCCCAGCATCGAATTGCCCACGACGCTTCAATGGCGAGATTCGCTCGGGCCAGCACCAGCTTGATGCCTCATGCCAAGCGACGACCATCTTTGGCGCAGCAGTTCGGAAAATAATGGCGAGATATGAAAATGGTGCCCCCACACGGACTCGAACCGCGGACCTACTGATTACAAATCAGTTGCTCTACCAGCTGAGCTATAGGGGCTCCGGGAGCGGGATTTAACCGCAAGCTTGCCTTACTGCAAGACCGAAAAACACTTCCCGAAAGCGATTTGACTGACTTGGGCCAAAACGCTAGGCCGGATGCATCATTCGGGCTTGAGCAGAACGCAATCATGCAGATCCATTTTCACACTGGTGCACATTTCACTGATGATGATCGGTTGATGAGGTGTCTGCTACGCAACAAGGAAAACTTTCGGGAAAGCGGGATCGCCGTTCCTGGTCCGGGGAAATATCGGCAGCTTCTACGGTCGACCTTGCGTGCGTTAAAAACGACGCCTCCCGATCCTTCCGCCCGTGATGTTTTGCTCGATGCGATTTTGGATGACGAAGACGCAGATCGCATGCTTCTGTCGAACGCACATTTCTTTGGTCTGGCGAAATCTGCCGTGCAAAAGGGGGTGCTTTATCCTGAGGCTGCGGAAGGCCTGTCGAATCTCCGTTTGCTCTTTCCCGACGATGACTTAGCGGTATTCTTGGCGATCCGAAATCCGGCGACGTTCCTGCCTTTGGTGTTGGAAAAACAGCCCGACCAAGACATTGCAGGAATTTTGGGGGATACAGATCCGCGGAACGTGAAATGGTCTGATATGATCACTGCGATGCGCAACGCTGTGCCGGACATCCCCATCACGGTTTGGTGCAACGAAGACACCCCGTTGACGTGGCCACAGATCATCCGCGAGGTTGCAGGGCTGGATCCTAAGACAGAGATCGCCGGAGAATTTGACCTGATTAAATCCATCATGAGCACCGAAGGTGTGAAGCGGTTTCGCGCGTATCTGCATGATCATCCCAATATGACCGATGCGCAAACGCGCCGTGTGGTCATTGCTTTTTTGAATAAATACGCGCTCGAAGATGAGATCGAAGATGAGTTGGACATACCTGGATGGACGGCAGATTTGGTCGAAGAGATGAGCGAGATCTACGATGAAGATGTCCTCGCCATCGAACAGATGCCTGGCGTGCAGTTCATCGAGCCTTAAGGTCGATGCGCTTGCACAGCTTTGACTTGCGCTGTCTTATCACCCCACAATGACCCGACTCCTTCTCAGTCTTTGCGTGGCTTGCAGTTGCTCGATGTCCGCTGGCGCGGCGCACGCTCGCGACGTCGTCGTATTTGCAGCGGCCAGTTTGAAAAACGTGTTGGACGACGCCTTGGCGCTGTATGAGACCGAAACCGGGTCGACCGTCGCGGTGTCCTATGCCGGTAGCTCAGCCCTAGCCCGACAAATCGAACAGGGTGCGCCCGCGGACATATTTGTGTCCGCAAATGTTGAGTGGATGTATTTCCTTGAAGACCAAGGTTTGGTTGATCTGGAAACCCGGCGCGTTCTGGCGGGCAATAGACTGGTGGTGATTGGATCTGACGAACGGAGTCTCGATTGGACGCTGGATGATTTACAGGCAACGCTTGGACCGCAGGGAAGGTTTGCAATGGCCTTGGTAGACGCGGTACCTGCAGGAATTTATGGCAAAGCGGCACTCGACAATCTTGGGTTTTGGTCCGCCTTGGCCCCGTCAGTGGTCCAAACCGACAACGTGCGCGCCGCGCTCAGGCTTGTTGCTCTTGGAGAAGCGGAACTTGGCATCGTTTACGCAACCGACGCGCTTTTGGACACCTCGGTTCACGTTCTGGCGACCTTCGATGCGGAGTTGCATGCGCCTGTCAGATATCCCGCTGCTTTGGTCACCGATAGCCAGCATTCCAAAGCCGCCGCGGTGTTGGACTTCCTAGGGAGCCCCGCCGCACAGGCTATCTTTGCCTCGCATGGCTTTTTGCCGGGAGACGGTGAATGACAACTTGGCTCGGCCCGGATGAATGGCAGGCAGTAACTCTGTCACTGCAAGTGTCGCTCTGGGCCACGCTCCTCAGCCTGCCATTCGGCATATTTGTCGCCTACGCCTTGGCCAGATGGGAATTCCGGGGCAAACAATTGTTGAACATGGCAGTCCATTTACCGCTCATTTTGCCGCCAGTGGTCACTGGATATTTGCTCCTTCTGGTTTTTGGTCGGCGCGGCGCAATCGGTGGGTTTCTTGAGGAAACCTTTGGGTTGGTGCTTGCTTTTCGCTGGACAGGTGCCGCACTGGCTGCAGCGATCATGGCTTTTCCACTTATGGTCCGTGCCATTCGGCTCGCGATTGAAGCCGTCGATCCGAAACTGGAAGAAGCCGCTGCCACCTTGGGCGCGTCGCGCTTCCGCGTTTTTTCCACGATCACCCTGCCCCTCATTACACCTGGATTGATCGCTGGTGCGGTTCTGGCCTTTGCCAAAGCGATTGGCGAATTTGGCGCCACGATCACCTTCGTCTCAAACATCCCGGGACAAACCCAAACCATTCCTTCGGCCATTTATGCGTTCCTGCAAGTTCCCGGCGGAGAGAGCAGCGCTCTGCGGTTAGTAGCAATCTCCATAGTCGTGGCCATGGCCGCTTTGTTGGCCTCAGAAGCCCTGGCGCGACGTGCACAGCGCCGTACGCAAGCGCGGGAGGGTACTTTATGACCCTCTCAGTCGCCATAAGGCACAGCTTTGCCAGTTTCAGCCTCGATGTTAGCTTCGATGCACCTGACGGGATCACGGTGCTGTTTGGCAGATCCGGATCTGGAAAGACGTCGGTTATCAACTCTGTTGCGGGTCTATTGCATCCCCAATTCGCAAAGATCCAGATAGATGGCGAAGCTTTGCATGATACGGATCGTCAGGTCTTTGTGGCGGTTCACAAACGACGCATGGGCTATGTGTTTCAAGAAGCGCGTTTGTTTCCGCATTTGTCAGTCGAACAAAACCTGGTTTACGGACAGCGCTTTGCACCGG
>CAYODE010000176.1:0-7506 GCA_964402685.1 uncultured Aestuariivita sp.
ATCTTTTCGGCCTGTTCGGCCTCGATCGTTTCCTGCGCTTTTTCGACAAGGGCCACAATATCGCCCATGCCAAGGATGCGCCCGGCGACACGATCTGGCTCGAACGTCTCAAGCGCGTCCATCTTTTCGCCAAGGCCAACGAAGCGGATAGGTTGTCCAGTAACGGCGCGCATCGAGAGTGCTGCACCACCGCGCCCGTCACCATCCATCCGGGTCAAAACGACGCCCGAGATGCCAATGCGTTCGTCGAAGTTTTCGGCCGTGTGCACGGCATCCTGACCGGTCAGACCGTCTACGACCAAAAGCGTCTCGCGCGGGTTTGAGACGTCGCGAACCGCTTCAACCTGCTGCATCAACTCTTCATCGATCGACAGGCGGCCCGCGGTGTCGAGCATATAGATGTCATAGCCGCCCAGAGATGCCTGAGTTTTGGTGCGCTTGGCGATCGCAACGGGGTCTTCCCCCTTCACGATGGGCAAGGTGTCCACACCGATCTGTGCACCCAAGATTGCGAGCTGCTCCATCGCCGCTGGGCGGTTGGTGTCCAGTGACGCCATGAGGACCTTCTTGCCCTCACGCTCTTTCAGCCGTTTGGCCAGCTTTGCGGTGGTTGTGGTCTTACCGGAACCTTGTAGGCCAACCATTAGGATCGGGGCGGGCGGGTTGTCGATTTTCAGCGCGCCGGGATCGTCATCGCCCTTGAGAACGTGCACCAGTTCGTCATGCACGATCTTGACGACCTGCTGACCGGGTGTGACCGACTTGGTGACGGCCTGACCTGTGGCCTTTTCCTGAACCGCTTTGACGAAGTCGCGCGCGATGGGAAGGGAAACGTCTGCTTCGAGTAGTGCAACCCGGACCTCCCGCAGCGCCGCCTTGACGTCGTCTTCTGAAAGAGCGCCCTGTTTCGTCAGCCGGTCAAAAACGCCAGAGAGACGTTCGGATAGATTTTCAAACATGTCTCGGCCTCCTTCGCCGGTTGATATGTGCTTCTTAGATAAGAAGCGGCGGTCAATGCACAAACGCCCCCACGGGCGTAACACGCTGGTGGAGGGCGATCCCCTGCTAAAACGGGGACCGGAAGAACTGAGCTTCCGGATTGTTGGGCAGCGCATAATCCTCTTGGGTCAGCGAGTCAAGCGAGCACAGCTATTGTAGCAACTGCTACAATTTGATAGAAATGTAGCAGTTGCTACAGGAGATTCGTGATGACAGGCCCTCTTTACGAAAGCGGACAAGCTTTGAACCACCGGCAGGTTTGGCTTTCGGCGTTGAATGGTGCGGTTTTATGGCTGGCTGCCGCACTTCTGTTGCGATGGTTGGGTCCGATGGGCATTCATGACGGCTCGGCCCGCATCATCCTTTATGCGCTGGTGGTGCCCGGCACGTATCCGTTCAACCTTTTGATCAGAACTATTGCGCGGCTGGAGCGTGGTCAGATGGTGCAGGCACTGGCGCTGGGCACAGCGGTGGCAACGCTTCTCGACGGTATCGCCCTTGCATGGTTCCCAAGCCTCTATGGCGTCGGGATTGAGATGCACATGGGGGCGGCAACGGTGATCCTTTGGGGCGCCGGGGTTGGTATTATCCTCGCATTTTGGATGGATCGATGAGCGACCTGTTCTTTTGGAGTATGCTTGCGTTCCTTGTCACGCATGAGCTGGATGCGGTGGGACGCCATGAATGGCGCGTCTTGCCTGGTCTTCGCGCGTTGCCCGAAGCAATTGGTGCACACCTCTTTATCTGGTTGCACGTCCCCTTGTTTGTTGCGGTCTTCTGGTTGGCGCGCGCGGGTGCGGAAGCGCCCTTTGCGCAAGCACTATCAGGGTTTGCGATCGTGCACGTCTATTTGCACTGGATCTTCCGACATCACCCCGCCTACGAATTCAATAACATGGGGTCTTGGGCTTTAATTGGCGGGGCGGGGATGTTTGGTGCGCTGCATCTGGGTTCGGAATGGGCGGCGCTTTTTTGAAGTAAGGTAGATCAAGTGTCGAGAGCCGCTCGGCACAGCGTTCCCAGCCCCACGCTTTTGACAAGAACAAGCCCTTCGATTTCGACAAGTAGCTTTGCAGCGGTGTTTTGGCGGTCGCCGTCGTCTGGGATGTCCAGTTGCATTGCGATCCAATCAAGAAAACCTTGGCCTATTTGCCCGCCCACGCTTGCAAAAAATGCGTCACCTTGTGCCGCTCGGGCGGCCACTTGCAGCCATAAACGGAGGTAAGGCCAAATCTCATCATCCAACGCCATGTCCAAAAGTGATCCTCTCAGATCATCAACTGATACCGGCTTGGGGCTGCTCTGCTGTGCCAAATGCGCCGTCAGACGACCGGCAATACGCTCTAGCGTAGCTGCAATAAGCCCGTCCTTGTCTTTGAAATGATAGATCAGCATGCGGTCAGATGTGCCGGCCGCACGGGCCATAGGGCGCAGACTGGCCTGCTCTAGCCCGTACTCGAGTACGAAGTCTGCGAGTTTATCCAACATCGCGTCTTTTCGGGTTTCTGATCGGGACATCGGGCATTCCGACTGATTGGACCTTCGCTATACTCTGGCACGCGGGGCAATTGAGGAAAAGTGTGCAAGCCGTGGCTCTTGCGCCTTGGTTTGCGTACCCGCGTCTCTGCGCGGCAATCAGCGACAGATTGACCTAAGGTCAATTTCTGATTGAGTGAATCGATAGCCTGGGGTCTGCTTCAAGGGTCGGCTGCCTTTGCGCCGACCTAGGGAGGAGAAGAACATGAACAATCGACTGCGCTTTGGCGTGTTTCTTGCGCCGTTTCACAAGCCGGGGATTAACCCGACATTGGCTTTGCAGAATGATCTGGAGCTTATCCAGCAGCTTGATCGATGTGGGTATGACGAAGCCTGGATTGGGGAGCATCACTCCGCCGGAAGTGAGATCATCGCAAGCCCCGAGATCTTCATCATGGCAGCGGCTGAACGAACACGGCACATCAAACTCGGCACCGGTGTTGTTTCTCTGAGTTATCACAACCCACTTTGGGTTGCGGAACGGATCGTTCAATTAGATCACCTTACACGCGGGCGTGTCATGTTAGGCGTTGGACCTGGTGCGTTACCAACAGACGCCAAGATGATCGGCATCGAGCCCTCTCAAACCCGGGGTCTTTTGGAAGACAGCCTGGGCTGCATCATGCATCTGTTGCAAAGCGACGAACCGTTGACCTTCAAAAACGACAGATGGGATCTGCGTGATGCGCGGCTGCATCTGCGACCATATTCTAACCCGCTTTTCGATATCACAACGGCGGCGGTGGCCTCACCAGCGGGTCCGCGTCTGGCAGGACGTCACGGAACCGGATTGTTGTCGATTGGTGCAACCACGGCAGCAGGGTTTGATGCTCTGGCGCTCCACTGGGATGTGATTGAAACCGAAGCCAAAGCGCACGGGAAAACCGTGGACCGCAGCAAATGGCGGCTGGTCGGCATGGTCCATATCGCTGACACGATGGAGCAGGCCTATAAGGATGTGGAGTATGGCATGGAGCAATGGTTCCATTACTTCCAGGCCGTGGCCGCGTTCCCGCAAATGGCCGTACCAGGCAACAACGTCAAAGAAATGATCGAGTTTGTGAACGAGAGCGGGTTTGGCGCGATCGGGACGCCCGATATGGCCGTCGCTCAGATCGACCGTTTGATGAAACAGTCTAATGGCGGTTTTGGGGCCTACTTGATGCTGGCGCATAACTGGGCGGATCCAGCGGCGACCCACAAGTCATACGAGTTGATCGCGCGACACGTGATGCCGCATTTCCAGAACCACTACGCGCCAACGATGGATGCCGCCAACCGCGCCGAGAAACTGCGGCCCGAACTGGCCGAGAAACATGCAAAAGCGGTCGAGGACATGCAGAACCGTTATGCGCATGAAGTTGAACAACGCGCGGCGGAACCTGCTGAGTAAAAGGAAGCGGCCCGCTGGTGTTCAGCGGGCCGCGTCACAGGATAAGTGTACAGTGTTCAGGCTGCGATTTGATCAACCGCCGAGTTTGCTGCAGCCAGGGCGGCATCTGCATCGACCATCAATTGGTCTGCGGCCACAATCTCAACATCCGTGATGCCGATAAAGCTCATGATGTGTTTGAGGTAGCCCGACCCAAAATCAATTTCTGATCCGACCTTGGTGCCGCCGGAGGCCACGGCCAAAATTGCGCGCTTGCCTTCCAGCAACCCTTGGGGTCCGTTTTCGGTGTATTTGAAGGTCAGACCGGCACGGGCCACCAGATCGACCCACGCCTTGAGGCTGGCTGGAACTGAGAAGTTGTAAATCGGTGCACCGATAACAATCGTATCAGCGGCGAGCAGCTCTTGGACCAATTGATCCGAAAGGGCGAGGCGGTCCTTTTGTTCCTGTGAGCGTTGGTCGATGGGTGTGAAGTTTGCGTTGACCCAGTCTTCATCGATCTGCGGCAGAGCGCTCGTCAAATCGCGGCGGATAACCGTGTCAGGCTGCAGTTTTTCCACGATGCGCTGAGAAAGATCGCGGGAGGTCGAACCGGTCAGGCGGGCTGAGCTGTCGATATGAAGAACGGTGGTTGGCATGAGGTCTATCCTTGTTGGGTGTGGATCGGTGAAGTGTGTTTGCTTGTGCAGGAGAATTAGACCTTGCTATTTCGAACGCAACGCCAGATAAATCACACGCTATGTGAATTTTTGCACAGAACGGCTCGAGGTGTCATGGAAAACTGGGATGAGGTTAAAACTGCCTTTCAAGTGGCCCGCATGGGAACGGTCAGTGGTGCAGCCGACGTGCTGGGTGTGCACCATGCCACTGTCATCCGGCACATCGACGCGATCGAAGCGCGGCTGGGCGTAAAGCTGTTCCAACGCCATGCACGGGGTTACACGCCAACTGAGGCAGGTGAGGATCTTTTGCGTGTCGCCCAGGCGACCGAGGATCAGTTCAACCAATTGGCGGGGCGGATCAAAGGCCAAGGTGACGATGTCACCGGCGAACTTGTCGTCACTTCGCTTGTCGCGCTTGGTCCGTTGCTCACACCCGTTCTGACGGCCTTTCAGAAAGAGCATGATGGCCTGATCGTTCGCTATCTCACCGGCGCGCGGCTATTTCGGCTGGAATACGGCGAAGCACATGTAGCGATCCGTGCCGGGTCCGCGCCGGATCAGCCAGACAACGTCGTACAGCCCTTTGTGAAACAACGAATGGGGCTTTATGCCAGCCGTGATTACCTTGACCGCCACGGTTCGCCGGGTTCTGTTTCCGAGTTTTCCGAGCATCGTTTTATCGACAATGATAACGCTTCTTCGCGGGCGCCTTATAGCCGGTGGTTGCGATCAAATGTCGGTGCAGAGCGTATCACTTTCCGCGCCACTGATGACCAAAGCCTTGTTCAAGCTGTTCTCCAAGGGGCTGGAATCGGGTTCGTTCCGATCTGGCAGGCATCTGGGAACAACGATCTGATCGAAGTACATCCTGCATTGGAAGAATGGTCTGCACCGCTTTGGTTGGTCACGCATGTAGACTTGCACCGAACAACCAAAGTGCAGACATTCCTGAGCTATCTGAAAGAGCAGGCTAAGGTCTGGGAGTTATGACCCCCGCCCTCCAAGGCCATGCAGCGATGTTGCTGTTCTCAGCTTTGGTTGCCGGATCGTTTTCTCTGGGGTCACTGGCCGCAAACGAAATTGCACCCGCCGCAATTAATGCTGCTCGGTTCGCAATTGCGGCAGTCGTTATCGGCGTGGCCGCTTTTGTGCTGGGTCGGGTCAAACGCGAAGCGTTTCAAGCGCCTTGGCGATACATTGTTCTGGGCGGACTTTTCGCGATTTACTTCGTCTTGATGTTCGAAGGTTTGAAATCCGCCCCTCCGGTCAGCGCGGCGGCCGTGTTCACACTCACCCCAGTAATGGCGGCGGGCTTCGGATACATCCTCATGCGTCAAATTATGACCGCCCGAATGGCGCTTGCCCTGGCGATTGGAGCAACAGGTGCTTTGTGGGTGATTTTTCGCGCGGACTGGAACGCCCTGCGCGAATTCAGAATAGGTAAGGGCGAGATCATCTATTTTTGGGGCTGCATGAGCCATGCGCTCTACACACCAATGGTGCGCAAGCTGAACCGCGGCGAGCCGACTGTTGTTTTCACCTTCGGCACGTTGCTCGGCGGATGTGTCGTTCTGATCCTGTGGGGATGGAACGATGTGCGTGCTACTGATTGGTTGGCCCTTCCTGCGATCGTCTGGGTCACGCTGCTTTACGTTGCGCTTTTTGCATCTGCTGCGACATTTGTCTTGTTGCAATTCGCGACCCTGCGCCTGCCGGCGGCCAAAGTAATGGCCTATACCTATCTAACACCGAGTTGGGTCATTTTGTGGGAGATCGCGTTGGGGAACGACGTTCCGACTGGTTTGGTGATGGGCGGGGTCGCGCTCACGATCTTGGCACTGCTCATGCTGTTGAAAGATCAGGAGAGTGGCGCGCCAAAGGTTGCTTGAAGCTGTCCATCACGGTTTGACGCGCTTTCTCTCAGGCAGAGCTCGGATCGTCTTTCAACTCAGTTTCCAAGAATTTCTCAAACGCATCGAGATGCACAGCTTCAAACTGCCCGAAACTCTGCATCCAGATAGAGGCATCGCGCATGGCATCGGGTTCAAGTTTGCACCACTTTACCCGACCACGCTTTTCCTGACTTATGAGGCCCGCGCGTGTCAGGATCATCAAATGTTTCGAGATCGCGGCCAGCGACATCTCGAACGGATCGGCCACATCGGTGACCGCCATGTCATCTTCTAAAAGCATGACAAGGATTTGGCGGCGCGTCGGGTCTGCAAGCGCGGCAAAGACGGTATCCAAATCGGAACTCATGCGATCTGCCTGATCATATGGCTTTCAAATCGTCAACCATTTGGTTGAATATGCAATTGCAGCATACCTCTTTGAAATCCCGGCTGCGACGGAATGGCGCTTCATGCGTGTCGGTCTATTTTCAGTAATTTTATCAATCACATAGATGACTCTTTGCATCGCGAGGACTCTGATTGACTCATACCTCGTCCCGTCATAGCACATCCCCGAACCATCTAAGGGGGCGATGCCCGCGTGACGGACCCTGATCAGAACCAGAAAATGTCTGAGCTGGAAGACCGGATCGCTGCTGCGAAAGATGCGCAGGCACCCAAACCAAGGATGGACGAGCACTACTCTCAGGCGCAGTTGGCCTGGCGAATGGTGATCGAGCTGGTGGCCGGATTGGGCATCGGGTTCGGCATGGGTTACGGGTTGGATTGGCTCTTTGGCACCTCCCCCTGGCTCATGATCGTGTTCATATTTCTGGGCCTCGCGGCCGGCATCCAGACGATGATGCGATCCGCGCGCGAGGTTCAGGCCAAGCAGATGGCCGACATGGCCGCCGAGGACAATTTGGCCGGACCATCGGCCAGAGATGACGAGAGGACTTGAGACGTGGCAACTCCGGCAGAAGGTGGCGGTCTTTCCTTTGACCCGATGAAGCAGTTTGAAGTC
>CAYODE010000177.1:0-7424 GCA_964402685.1 uncultured Aestuariivita sp.
CCGTGCGGGTGATACTTACCCATCACGTCGCCGACTGGACGTGCGGATTTGCGATAGGACTTGTCATGCGTATTTCCGGTCTCGTGCATTGCGTAGAGGATCCGGCGGTGCACTGGCTTCAAACCATCCCTGAGATCAGGGATCGCTCGGCTGACAATGACCGACATCGCATAGTCCAGATAGGACGCCCGCATCTCTTGCTCGATCGAGATGCTGGGTCCATCGTAAACAGGACGCTCTGGCGGTGTTTGTTCTTCGTTTTCAGGAGTTTCCGGCGTGTCGCTCAACTGTCGTGCCCAATCTTTCAGCAGGGTCTATATCTTGTGGCTCCACTCTATCAGAACCAGCATATCAGGTGCAATGCTTAGTCTCGGCTTCAATTAGCAGCCAGCACTGGGATGTGCTAACATGCTGTTTTTGTTGAAAACTTCGTTTTTTCTGGAATCATGGGTCTGAGGGTGCACAAAATGAGGTCACAACAGGCAATGACAGAAACGGAAATGATGCTGAAAGGTTATGGGCTGACAACGGCTGAAATGTTCTATCACATGCCGGACTACACGCATGTTTTGAACACGTTCATCTGGCAGGATTACGATATTGCGCCAGATCATCCAAAGCTGTTCAACTTTATCGAGTTCTGGCGGGACGAGATCGAAGGGCCGTTGCATTCCGTCCGGTTCACGCATCGTAAGATGATCAGTCCAGGAGAGTGGCGGAATGTTGTTGGAGAGTTCGAGCTGAACTAGGCGCGCTAATGAGAGGTCGCGCGTTTGGTTAAGCCGCTATCGGCATGGTAAACGGAGTTGCTATCGAAGGCACATGCGGAAAAACCTAGGCTGAACAACTTGCTCCACCAAGCACGCAGAACTTGGCGCAATGGGGATGATTCAACATTACGTCCTGTTCCGCTTCTTCCAGTGTATGACCCATCTCGAATTCAGGATCGTAGGGGAGCAACGTGCAAGCCAATACCGCAGGTTTTTGAGCGCCTTTGCGTTTGACGACCATGCGAGATGACGCACACATGACCGCGTTTGGCGACTTGTCCAGTATGCCCCAGCACGCTGTAGTAATTTCGGGGACTTCGACGCTCACATCCATTTCCGGGAAAATTACCGTTTCACCAGGGTTATACGCGTCGATCTTGAAGTCGTTTTTGTCAAAGAGTCTGGCGAACCCTGCGCGCGCTTCCGCCTCGGTCTCCTCCCACATGCTGCGCCCAGCGACAGCCATCTTGAAGCCATGATCGCGGAGCCACTTCATGCCTTCCAGAGTCTTATCGAAGCTTCCCACGCCACGCTCGGCGTCGTGATGCGCGGCGGCGTAGTGGTCAACCGATATCCGTAGCGTGAGATTGTCGCCAAACTCAGCTTGCAGATCCAATAGCCCGGCCCGCATGGATTTGCGCATCATCGGGCGCATGGCGTTGGTCAAGATCAGAACTTCGTACCCACTCGCAAGACAGGCCCGCGTCATGGCGATCATTTCTGGGTTCATAAACGGTTCGCCGCCCGTGAAGCCAATTTCCCTTACATTCCAGGCGCGCGCATCCAATTGATCGAGAAAATCGACAATCTCGGCTTCGCTGAGGTAAACAAGCGCGTCGTTTGTTGGGCTCGACTCAATATAACAGTTCACGCACTCGATGTTGCAAAGCGTGCCAGTATTGAACCAAAGCGTTTCGGGCTGGTTTAGGCTGACGCGGGCCCTGGCTTGGCCGTCGGCAGTGACAAGGGGGTCTTTGAACTTGCCAATATTGGCGCGGCCAGTGTCTTTCATGGGGTGTCGTTCTCTTGGTCCGATGACAGGGAGTGGCGTGGAAACAGGTTAAATCAGAGGCAGCGCGCGGGGAAAAGCCGCGATCGCCGCCTTGACACAGTTGTGAAGCGCACCCAGCCTGTTAGGCTGCCACCGAACAGTCAGAAAGTGCGATATGGTTTCACGCGTTATCCCGGTTGAACCCTTTGATCTGGTTGTCTTTGGTGGCACCGGTGATCTGGCGCGCCGCAAGATCTTGCCCGCACTTTTCCGGCGCTACTGCTCGGGTCAATTGGTGGCAGGAAGCCAAATCATCGGCGCCGCGCGTTCTGACGTTGATCGAGCGGGATACATGCAGCTGGTCGCCGATGCCATTCGTGAGTTTTCCGGTGGACGGGCTTGTGAAGACGGCACGTTGGAGCAGTTCCTTGAGCTGTTGGAATATGTCCAGCTTGACGCGATGGGCGAGGCGGGCTGGTCTGAGCTCACGCATCTGATCAAACAGGATAGAACACGGGCGTTTTACCTGTCTGTTGGCCCCTCATTGTTTGGCGATATCGCTGGACGTATCCGCACGCATGGATTGGTGAATTCTGAGACGCGCATCGTCGTCGAAAAACCCTTTGGGCATGATCTGGAAAGTGCGCGCGATCTTAACCGAACACTTGCGCAGCATTTTGATGAAACGCAGATTTACCGCATCGATCACTACCTCGGTAAGGAAACCGTCCAAAACCTGATGGCTGTGCGGTTCGGTAACGTCTTGTTTGAACCGTTGTGGAATGCGCAATACGTGGATCACATTCAGATCACAGTTGCCGAGACTGTCGGCATTGGGGGGCGGGGAGAGTATTATGATCGCGCAGGCGCTATGCGTGACATGATGCAAAACCATCTTATGCAATTGTTGTGCCTGATCGCGATGGAACCACCGGCGCGGTT
This sequence comes from uncultured Aestuariivita sp., assembly GCA_964402685.1. Classification (GTDB taxonomy): domain Bacteria; phylum Pseudomonadota; class Alphaproteobacteria; order Rhodobacterales; family Rhodobacteraceae; genus Aestuariivita. The sequence goes on from CAYODE010000177.1 coordinate 2,704, forward strand.
CGAGCCCGACTCAGTCCGCGATGAAAAGCTAAAGGTGATCCGGGCACTTGATCCGGTTGAACCACATCATATCGCGCGAGGTCAGTTTGAGGCTGCAGATGGCGAGCCGGGGTATCGTGACGAGGTGGGCAATCCCAGGTCGACGACCGAAAGCTATGTCGCGTTGAAAGCCCATATTTCAAATTGGCGGTGGTCGGGGACGCCGTTCTATCTGCGCACAGGAAAGAAGCTTGTGGCGCGCTCTTCAGTCATCAACGTGGTGTTCAAAGATGCGCCGCATTCCATCTTTGATCCGGATGCGGGCGGGGCGGCCAATATCCTGTCGATCCGGTTGCAACCGAATGAAGGCATCACCATGCATGTGACGATCAAAGAACCGGGACCCGGGGGGATGCGGCTGGTCGATGTGCCGCTTGATATGTCTTTTGCGGATGCGTTGGGCCCGGATGGAGAGGATCCCCCGGACGCGTATGAGCGGCTGATCATGGACGTGATCCGGGGCAATCAAACCTTGTTCATGCGTGGAGATGAAGTTGAAGCCGCATGGGCCTGGGTCGATCCCATTATTGCAGGCTGGCAGGCGCGCGGAGATGTTCCAAAACCTTATGACCCATCATCAAAGGGCCCCACATATGCAGATCAACTGATGCGCAGGGACGGGCGGGAGTGGCGGGGGATAAAACCGTGAATATTGTCGACTATGCTGATCGTGAAATGCTGGCAATAGGTTTGGCCAACACGCTGGCCGGGGATCTCGAAAACGCCCTTTTCCACAATGAGACGGTGTCATTTGCTGTTCCAGGCGGGACATCTCCCGGGCCTGTCTTTGACGTCTTGTGTGCATCAGACCTGGAGTGGGACCGCGTCCATATCATGCTGACGGATGAACGCTGGGTTCCCGAGGAGCACGAGCGATCGAATACGCGGTTGATCCGGGAGCGTCTGCTGACCGGGCGCGCCGCAGCCGCGCGGTTTTTACCGTTTTATGCGCCTTCCGAACGCCCCGATGAGGTGCTTGCCGAAGTCACAGCACCTTTGGTGCCGGAACTGCCTTTGTCTGTTCTTTTGTTAGGCATGGGAGGCGACATGCACACGGCATCGCTGTTTCCGGGTGCCCCGGAATTGGGTATTGCCCTAGCCTCAGATGCACCCATCCTTGTGACGCAAGACCCGCCAACGCAGGATGAAATCCGGGTGAGTCTAAGTGCGCCGGTGTTGAACGGGGCGCTGTCCAAACACCTTCTGATCACTGGGGAGGACAAAAGAACGGCGCTAGAGCGCGCGACGACTTTGCCACCGGAAGAAGCCCCAGTAAATGCCGTTTTGTCTGAAACTACAGTACATTGGGCGCCATAGATAATGTTTGACGAACTGCAGTCGCACCGCGCGCGTTTGACTGATACGAAAATCATCGACCTGTTTGCGACCGATCCTGGGCGGGCAGACGGTTTTCGGGCTCAGGCCGGAGATTTGGTATTGGATTACTCCAAAACCAGTATCGACGCTGCAGCGCGATCTGCCTTGATTGACTTGTGCGACGCTACGGACGTGGCGGCCAAACGCGATGCTATGTTTGCCGGTGGTGCCATCAACGACACCGAAGGTCGCGCCGTTTTGCACACAGCGCTTCGCAACCTGGATGGCGGGCCAGTGATCGTGGACGGCGTGGACGTGATGCCAGGCGTGCTGAACACCCTGGACGCTATGGGCGCCTTTACAGAGGCTATTCGATCCGGCGACATTCAAGGTGCAGGCGGGGCGATTACAGATGTTGTCAATATTGGCATCGGCGGCTCTGATCTGGGTCCGGCGATGGTTACGCAAGCGCTGCATCCTTACCACGACGGCCCGCGGTGTCACTTCGTCTCGAATGTGGATGGCGCTCATATCGCCGATACTTTGCGCGAGTTGGATCCAACACGCACGCTTGTCATTGTGGCCTCCAAGACGTTCACAACGATTGAAACCATGACCAACGCGCGCACGGCCCGGGCGTGGATGATTGATGGCGGCGGCGATCCCGCGCGCCAATTCGCGGCGGTTTCAACAGCCTTGGACAAAACGCAAGCGTTTGGCATCCCGGATGAACATGTTTTTGGGTTTTCCGATTGGGTGGGCGGGCGTTATTCCGTTTGGGGACCAATTGGATTGCCGGTTATGCTGGCCATCGGCAAAGAGGCATTTGTGGCCTTTCAGCGCGGTGCTCAGGCAATGGACGTTCATTTCCAAGCGGCGGAGTGGTCGGAAAACCTGCCGGTGATGCTGGCGCTGCAAGGCATCTGGCATCACCAGATTTGCGGATATCCGACGCGCGCAATTTTGCCTTATGATCAGCGGCTTGCACAGCTTCCTGCATATTTCCAACAACTTGAGATGGAGAGTAACGGCAAAGGTGTGACGATGGCGGGTGACACACTGGAACAAGCTGCAGGCCCGGTGGTTTGGGGGGCTCCGGGCACAAATGGCCAGCACGCCTTCTACCAATTGATCCACCAGGGCCGGCAAATAATCCCTTGCGAATTCCTTGTCGCTGCCGAAGGGCATGAAGCGGACTTGGCCCATCACCACAATCTGCTGCTCGCAAATTGTTTCGCCCAGTCTCAGGCGTTGATGCTGGGTCGGGATATCGACACAGCGCGCGTCCGCGCTGGCGATCATTTTTCCGGCGCAGAACTTGAGAGGCAGGCGCGCCACCGCGTCTTCACGGGCAACCGTCCGTCAACGACGATGATCTATCCCAAGCTGACGCCGTATGTTTTGGGGCAAATCATTGCCGCGTATGAGCATCGTGTCTTTGTCGAAGGGGTTATTCTCGGGATCAATTCCTTCGATCAATGGGGGGTCGAATTGGGCAAAGAGCTTGCGACCGCTCTCGCGCCTGTGGTTGAAGGGGCGACCGAGGCGGATGCGCTCGATGGATCTACGGCAGCCCTTATCGATTATGTGCAACGGCACCGAGGAGGCTGAGATGGAAGGAGGCTGTTATTGTGGCGCGTTGAGATACCGGGTGGAGGGAAAACCTCTCCTCAAGGCGCAATGTCATTGCCGCGAGTGTCAGTATATCTCTGGCGGCGGTCCCAATTTCTATATGGTGATGCCGGAAGGCAGTCTGCAATACACCAAAGGTACACCAGCGCAGTTCAGTCGAGCCGATCTCGACGCACCTGTAACCCGTGAGTTTTGTGCGACTTGCGGCACGCATATTCTGACGCTTCGAACGGACATGCCGTTTACTATACTGAAGATCGGCACACTAGACGCGCCTGAGGTGAAGTACCGGGCACCCAAAATGGCGATCTACACCAAGGACAAACAAGACTGGCACGTCATCCCAGATGATTTGCCCTGTTTTGAAGGGTTGCCGCCGCGCCGCTAGAAATCGGCTAAGTTGGCCACTGCAAATCCCACGCTGTGTACACTTCATTCAGTTGCCGCGTGGTTCGACATCGCACAAACGGTTTTCCCGATGCTTCAAGGACTCGGGCATATTTCTCGGCACTGTTGCGCGTTTTGATCAGGATCCACTGCACCATGTCCCATTTCAGACTGTCTTGCGCGCCTGCAAGATGTCCGGCGCGTCCGGCTGGATTGGATACCGTCCGTTTCAAATACCTCAAGAATCTGAGCATAACAGGCGAGTCCAACAAGATGACACCAGTGGCCTTTTCAAGGCGCGGTGCCAGAAGCGCGGAATAGTTTCCTTCGATAATCCAGCGGTCCCCTGAAACTGCTTGGGCATGCAGCGTTTCAAAGGCGTCGTCGCTTCGCAAAACCCAATCGGTATTGGGGAGAAACCGCAACTGATCCAGATGGACAACCGGCAGGTTCAGTTTCTTCGACAGTGCGATAGCGAGGGTGGATTTGCCCGCATTTGATGGCCCCATGACGAGGATGCGATCTCCCAATGAATGCAATTCTACCATTCTGCAATACTCTTGCGCTTGATGGCGTTGTTGCTTTGCACCCAACCGGTTCAAAGCGCGTGCCACCGCATGTTTGGGTTCAAAAAACTCCGGGAGTTTGAGGGCAGAGCCCTCAAGAATAATAGACTGCGCCACCGGTGCGCAAGTCACTCAACCCTCGAACACAGCGCCGTCATGGCTTGCAAAATGCGATCTCACAGCCTCCGGCAGCAGATACCGGCCAGACCCATCTGGAAACAGCGTGACGATCACACAGTCGAACGTGGCCCGCAGCCGTCCACCGGACCAAAGTTCCTGATGCATGGTATAAGAGGTGTTGCGAAACGCCGTCACGCCAGCCGTGGTGACGTAATCCTCGCCCATCAGCATCTCTTCCACGTAGCGCACTTCGCCAGAGCGGATGACGACACGGGGCGAAACAGCACCTTCGGGGTAAAGTCCCAGGGTGAAGAGATCACCATAGGCTACCCGCAGCGTCTCGAACCAAGTCATATAAGCCTTGTTATTGACGTGCCGCAGCACATCGAGCTCGGCAAAACGGACCTTGTCGGCCATGGCCAGCGGTTGCGGTGTCGCCAATCCGAAATCAAGCTGTTCTTGCGGGCTCAGGGCGGTGTGATAGCGCAAAGTCATGTCCCGCTGCTAAGCAACCCGCTGACCAAGGGCAAGCCTGATGTTGCCAAATCAGACGGACCTTGGCAGGGTCGCGCACCGGATAAGTTGGCGGGGAGAGACGGGGTGGGGCGCTTGAAAGCGCGGCTTCCCGATCCATTCTTTTGCCTGCACATAGAATAAGGG
>CAYODE010000178.1:0-7336 GCA_964402685.1 uncultured Aestuariivita sp.
GCAAGAAAGACATCATGATCAACGCGGCGGGCAAGAACCTCTCTCCCTCGCTGATCGAGAACGTCATCAAATCCTCGCCTTACATCAAAGAAGTCATCGTGATCGCCGACAAGCGGCCTTATGTGACCGCGCTGGTGCAGATCGACATGGACACGGTGCGGCTCTGGGCGGAAAGCCAGGGGATCGCTTATACGACCTTCCGGTCGCTGGCAGAAAACCCCAAGGTGCAAGAGCTGATCGATGCCGAAGTTGGCAAGGGCAACCAGGATCTGGCGCGGGTTGAGCAGATCAAGAAATCCTATCTGCTGCCCAAAGAGCTTGACCATGATGATGGTGAGGTGACGGCCACGATGAAGGTGCGGCGTGCCAAGATCTATGAGTTCTACGCGGATCAAATCGAGGCGCTGTATAAGGACTGACCCGCATGCGCATTGAACGGCTGACCGGGTTCATGGGGGCCGAAGTCAGCGGCGTGGACCTGAAACAACCGATCAGTGCGGATCTTGCCGCGGCACTTCGGGACGCTCTCGGCGCGCATCAGATGATCGTTGCGCGGGATCAGCACCTTTCCATTGAGGACCAAAAGCGGCTCACGCGGGTGTTTGGGCCGTTTATGCGCTTGCCTTACGTCGAACCTCTTTCGGACGACCCGCACGTCATTGCGGTTCTGAAAGAGGCGGCGGAGGTGAATGTCGGTGTTTTTGGCGGTGATTGGCATTCCGATTTCAGCTTTCTGCCGAACCCGCCGGCCGGATCTGTCCTCAACGCGGTTGAGGTGCCAGACGTCGGCGGCGATACCGTGTGGGCGTCTCAAGTTGCGGCGTATCAAAGCCTGCCACGCGACCTCAGGACAATTGTCGATGGTCGGAAAGCGGTGCATCTGGGTGCGCCCTACGGTGTCAAACATGCGCCAGCGGCGGAGGAACGTTCAGGTGCATCGATCAAAATGACCCGTGGCGATCCGGATGCGGACAAGGAGACTCTCCATCCAGCAGTGATCACAGACCCCATTACCGGGCGCAAAGCACTGTTCGTGAACCCGATTTACACGACTCGCCTCGACGGGATGACGGCGGAGGAAAGTGCGCCTCTCCTCGCGGCCCTTTTCAAACATGCAACCAAGCCTGATTTCTCTTGCCGCCTCAGTTGGCGGGCAGGCGATGTGGCTGTCTGGGACAATCGGATGAGCCTGCACTACGCAACCAACGATTACGACGGAACGCGGCGCCTTCTGTATCGAACGACGTATGAAAGAGATCCACCGGTCTAATTGTACTTCGGATAATCCTCTGATCGGTAAAGCATTTCAGAACTTATCACGCGGCAGAGCGTTGGAGCATATGGGACCGGGGAGGCACCCCGAATTTGCGCGAATACTCTCTGCTAAACTGGGTGGGACTTTCGTAACCGATTGCAAAGGCGGTCTCAGACACCGAGCGCCCGTCGATACTCAACATGCGGCGCGCTTCAGTTAACCGAAGTTCCTTTTGAAACTTTAACGGCGAGGTTGCGGTCAATGCCTTGAAGTGATCGTGAAACGTCGAGACGCTCATATTCGCAGACTCCGCGAGCTCTGCCACGCGGACGGGCTTTGCAAAATCGGCTCGCATCGTTGCGATCACGCGACCCACACGGCTTGCCGCGCTGTCACGCCACAGCAATTGCCGCAGCATGCTGCCATGACTGGCCTCCAGCATGTGAAAATGCGCTTCGCGCATGTATAGCGGCGCGAGCGCCTGCAATTCTCGTGGGTTCTGACTGGCCCGGAAGGTGCGTGCCATCGCTTCGATGAGCCGGTCGTCTGTAGGCGCCGCCTCCAGGCTGTGAGGGGGCAGGCCATTCTCAGCCATCGTGCCAAGATCGTCATAAAAGCTGCGGACCATATCGATGTTTATCGTCATGATCATTGCCACGTACGGGGTCGATTTGCTTGCTTCGGTGATGGCGGCGACAACGGGAACCGTGTGGGTCACGATAATGGAATCTCCCGCCCCAAATTGAACGCATCTGTCGCCGATATGCGTTTCTTTTGCGCCCTGGAGAATAAGGCAAATGACAGGATCATAGACCATTGATTCCAGTCGAGAGGGTTCGGTTTCGACAAGAACACCTAAGCCCGGGTATTCTGTCGCAAAAACTCCATTATCTTTGGTCCGGCCGGCACTGAATGTAATAATTTCATCAATTAGTTTTTGCATCGTTTTCGTGCTCCTCCAGTGCGGTGTAGCCATAGCAGTGATAGAAGGCAGTGAGAACACAATTCCCACAGTTCGGAGGATTGGGCAGACAATTCGGAGGATAGGGCAGGCGCCGTTCCGAAGCGATCTCTAGCTTGGACAGCGGCAACGAAGGAAGAGAAACATGTCCAAAATCGCACTTATTACCGGCGGCAGTCGCGGCCTGGGCGCATACACGGCACGGAAACTTGCTGCTGACGGGGTAGGCGTCGTTCTGACCTATCTTGCGAATGACCAAGCCGCCAAATCCATTGTCACCGCCATCAACGAAGCCGGAGGGCAGGCCATCGCCCTGCAGCTGGACACCGGCGATACAAAGAGCTTTCCGGCTTTCAAGGACACGTTTGCTGAAACGCTCAGAGCAACGTGGAACCGTGACACGTTTGATTTCCTCGTCAACAACGCGGGCCACGGCATCCACGCAGCGCTGGCCGATACAAGCGAAGAACAGTTCGACAGTCTGATGCAGGTGCATCTCAAGGGTGTGTTCTTTCTCACGCAGACCCTTCTCTCGATGCTTGAAGACGGCGGCCGTATCGTGAACCTTTCCACCGGTCTCGCACGTTTTTCTATCCCCGGTTACGGTGCCTATGCAGCTATGAAAGGGGCGATTGAGGTCTACACGCGATATCTTGCGCAAGAGCTTGGCCTGCGTGGAATCTCAGTGAATACAGTCGCCCCGGGCGCGATCGAGACCGATTTTGGGGGCGGCGCCGTGCGGGATGTTCCAGATTTGAACAAATTCATCGCCGCCTCGACCGCCATGGGGCGTGTTGGGTTGCCAGACGATATCGGCGAAGCGATCTCCAGCTTGTTGACAGAGGGCAGCCAGTGGATGACCGCGCAGCGGATCGAAGTCTCCGGCGGACAAAATCTGTGAACACGGCCCGGCATTGATCGCTTTGGTTTTACGCTGGGTCGCACGCACGCCGCTCTCCAAAAGGAACACCCAATCATGGCCGGACACATCCAACAAAACCTCGATCTTCCGACCCATCACACCAGGTATCCCAAGATAGACCCGCGTGACGGGTTGAAAGACAGCGCAGTCGGGAAGGTGGTTTTCATCGCCGGCGCCTCACGTGGGATCGGTCAGGCCACGGCTGTCGCATTTGCCGAAGCCGGTGCGTTGGCCATCTATTTGACCGCAAGATCCAAGTCGGCGCTGGCAGAAACAGAACGGCAAATTGCTGCCGCAAACCCTGATATTTTGCTGTGGTCCGCAGCTTGTGATGTCACCGATGCGCTCGCTGTGGATGCAGCGGTCGCGGACTGCGTAGCACGCTTTGGTGCTTTAGACGTTGCCGACGCCAATGCGGGTCATCTGGGGCCTTGGACCAAGATCGGTGAGTCCGATCCGGAACGCTGGTGGTACAGTTGGCAGGTCAATGTACAGGGCGCGTATCACGTCGCAAGATATACGCTGCCACATCTGATCAACTCAGCACGGGCGCACGCCGTCAAAGGCAGAAGCGGCGGTCATTTGATCCTGCTCTCCTCTGTCGGCGCGCAGCTTTTGATGTCGGGCGCATCGGATTATCAAACCGCAAAACACGCGATCAACCGGCTGTGTGAATTCATTCAGGTGGATCATGGGGAAGATGGTATCAAGTGTTTCGCCATTCACCCCGGCGGCGTCGCGACCGAGCTTGGCCTCAGCATGCCCGAAGCGTTCCACGAGTATTTGGATGATGCACCCGATCTGGCGGCCTGCTTTGCCGTTTGGCTCGCGTCAGGTCGCGCAGACTGGGCCAAGGGGCGCTATCTAAGCGCAACATGGGATGTAGATGCGCTCGCAGCCATGCGGGACGAGATTTTGAGTTCTGAATTGCTCGTGAACCGGTTGCGGGCGGAAACAAAGGGGTAGGGGTCAAGGGATAACGCTGCTCGACAGGTTAGTCTTCGCCGGCCCCTCACACTCTGGATTAAGCCTGAGCAAGGTCCCTTTATGTCACCCACTCCACCGGTCGGCGCGCAGAATGTGGAACTTCGCGTGTCGGATATCCAAATCGAAAGCCGAATGTGGCGTGTCGCGACCCACCTGCGATTGCTTGCAATGTTGAGCGCCAACCGCGGTCCTGACCCAGATCCAGATCCCGGTCCACCAGTTCCGGCAATTGGTTCAGCGGATGGGCGGCCACGCCTACGGCGGTCAAAGCAAGGTGCAAACGTTGCCAAAGCCGACCAGCTGCAATTTGCAGGCTGCGATCATAAAGATCTTCGACTACGATCAGGCCAAAGCCGCCTGTATGGGTAACCTGCCGCTCTGTGGAGGCCAGCCAATAATTTCCTGATGTCTCCGTATCCGCTTCGGGCAATAGCTGGCCGAGGACAGACATGGTGGGCGACAATCCGGCGGTTGGGATTGAAACACCATCACGATGGTGCGCAACTTTGCGGGCCGTTCCGCGGAACCAAAGATGTCCGTCATGGCTCATCTCGTAATCCGCGTTGATGGCTTTCGTGGCCTCGACTGTTGCTTTGGCAAATGCCATGCCTTCCTGTGTCTCTCGATTGAATGTCAGGATCGACGCTCCAGTTGCCGTTCCGACCTCGCCGGTAACACGCGCCATCACATCTGCTGGAACAGCGGTTTGGGAATAGGGGGCGCGATTTGTGCGCCGTTTTGGGATCGCGCGGCCAAGCGGGCTGGCTTTTGGTGTGGTCTTGCTCAACTGCATTTCGATCGTGCCGCCGCCATTGTCACTCAGGTTTGTGACGCTCATCGCACGCGTTTCGTACCCGATCTCTGGGGCGATGAGCTCAGCGTTCGCCATTGCGGCCCCCAAGCCTAACCACATCTCTCGGCGGTAGGGATCAAACGCGCCAAGATGCCGATCTGGGTCCGCGCTGAGCCGGAAGGCAGTGTCGCCCATATCGATTTTCCAGGGCTGGGTGTTATGAGGATTGGAGGCAAGGATCGCTGCTGCGGCCAAGACCGAGGGATCGTGCGGTTGGATATCTGCCAATGCATCCCAGGGCGCAAAAGGGGCATCATCGCGAACGACAACACCTGCTTGATGCGCTCGCCACCCGGTCGCAGCACTACCAGCGATGACTGCGGCTCCTGAGCCATAGGCAGCGGTTTTCAGAAATGTACGTCGGTCCATGTCAGCCTCCATTGATGAGCTGCTGTGTTTTAACAATGGTACATTAATATGCATATTGACTAATAATATTCCCTCAGTATGCATCAATGCATGGTTGATAAGCAGTCCGACGCTCAGAAACTCGACTGGAAACTCATCCGCGCCTTTGTCGCGGTCATGGAGGAAGGGACGCTCAGCGCAGCAGCCAAACGGCTGGGTGCATCCCAGCCCACCCTCGGTCGACAAATCCGGCTGTTGGAAGAACATGCAGGCGACGTTCTGTTCATCCGCCGAGGTTTACGACTGGAGCCCACCGAAGCCGCGCAAACGCTGTTTCCACATGCGCAACAGGTCGAACGTGAAATGGATGCCGTGATGCGTTCGGTTCAAACCATCGGGACCGATGTCGCTCCCCGCAAAATTACGCTGACAGCGCCGACTCTCTTATGTGATGAACTGTTGCCTCATGTCATACCGAGACTGAAAGCCAGCGCCCCCACAACACGGTTTGAGATCGTACCATCGGATTCACTCGAAGACATTCACCGCCGCAGTGTAGACATCGCACTCCGAACACTTCGTCCCACGCAGCCAGACTTAATAACGCGAAAGCTTGGGACGATTGCCGTGAAGCTTTTCGCATCCCGTGCCTATGTCGAGAGGAGAGGGAACCCATCTACTCCTGCCGATCTCAAACATCATGACGTGATCTTGGCGGCTAACGATCCCCACATTTCGCTCGCGCTTGAGCACATCGGGCTGGAAATCAACCAGCTCTCTGTCGTGGCGATGTGCGATGATCTGCGTTACCGCCTTGCCTGTATCCGGGCCGGTCTGGGCATTTCCAGCTGCCATGACTGGATAGGCGCCAGGGATCCTGATCTTGTTCCGATCTTTCCGGATCTTGCCCTGGATCAGTTTGATCTCTGGTTGGTGACAACGGACGACATCCATCGCAGCCAGACACTGCGCCGCGTTTTTGATCAACTCTCAGATTGGTCGTCGATGCTGGCAGGCGCGTCACCTTCAAGCTGACGCGGATACACCGGGGAACGATCGCGGGTTGCCGGGTTTTGGCCACTGCGATCCGTTTCAAACCCGGAGCAGCAGAGTAGATGAGTCTACAGGACGCCGATCTCTGCCAACGCCCGGTTCAATTCGGGTGGCAGCGTTGGTTCCTGTTCACGTCCCTTGCGGAGGTCGGGCGGGGCATCTTCTGGTTTTAGATATCTCCACCCCTGGAACGGGCGCTTTGGAGCCGAGGTTGTACGCACCACGGCCGGATCCAAAACAATGCCGCACCTCGTGATGCCGTCTTGACCCATAACTTCATCCAAACGGACAATCCGCTGGCGGCACAGCACCAAACCCTTGAAGACCCAGTAAAGTGACCCGCCATTCAGCAGTTTGTCCGCCTGTTTTGGCCACATACGCGTGACATGCCTGGGCAAGCCATCAGGTCCCTTGGCACGCGGGTTTTGCTGCCAATTCAGCAGGTCTTCTACCACCTCGGCACCAACGCAGAGTTTTACCAGATTTATCGTCGAGTTATCCACAGAGTCCCCCACAGACTACGCTGCATATGGTAGCAGCCTTGGGCGGAACTTCAAACTGTTGTGGAAAGGTGTGGTTTCGGGTTATCTTAGGTTTCCGCCATGACCAACCCGAGGATTCGCGAATGAGCCGCTTTGCCGCCCCAATTGCTGAGCAGATCTGGGACATGAAATACCGCTTCAAAGAGGCGGATGGCACGCCCATCGACGCCACGGTCGAGGATACGTGGCGGCGCATTGCCCGCGATTTGGCGCAGGTGGAAAAGGATCCTGCCCATTGGGAAGAGCAGTTTTATGAGGCGCTTGAGGATTTCCAATATCTGCCCGCAGGCCGGATTACGGCAGGCGCGGGCACCGCGCGCCAAGTCACGCTGTTCAACTGCTTTGTCATGGGCACAATTCCGGACAGCATGTCCGGCATTTTCGAGGGATTGAAAGAGGCCGCGCTGACGATGCA
>CAYODE010000179.1:0-7271 GCA_964402685.1 uncultured Aestuariivita sp.
GGACGAAGACACTCTCAACACTGCGCTTGAGACGCTCTACGAGCTAACCAACGACAAAAGATCGGTAGGGTTGATCTCTCACACTGAGCAAGTGAAATCCATGATCACAGAGGGGTTTGACATAGAGGTCACACCCTCTGGTTCCCACATTCATCCACGAAGATTCACGGCTTAACGACAGGAGGTCATCATGCCGTACTCGACAAATCCCAAAGCTCAACACGTCTGGGCGAAAGCGCGGCGCGTCAAAGGAAAGAACCCTAATCTCTATCGGCGGGACGCTCAGGGCAATCTGATCTACAAACCTGCCTACAATCGAGACAGTCGTATGGGTTGGCAAGTCGACCACATCTGGCCGAGGTCTAAAGGTGGCTCGGACACCCGACGGAACCTTCAAGCGCTTCAAACTGGCGCAAACAAGCGCAAGTCGAACAAGATCCCCGTGAAGCGCCGCTCCTCTTTCCGTAGAGCCACTGGTCGATAACCGGAAAATGAATCTGGAGAACTGAGCAGATGTCTTCAGACTGGATCAGACGGCGGGCCCATACCAGACGCCTCCCAAAGGGCGGGACGACCAGAGTCAGTGCATGTTGGGTTTCTCGCAGGCCTTCTAGAAAGCGAAACCTTGGGTTCCGTAGAAAATGCCCACACTGCGGAGCAGGAATAATCAGCGTCGGCATGCCAAACGGTGGATGGGCCCACTTTGAGGGTGGCCGGGGACTCGAGCGTATCAAACACGCCTGTTTCAATCGAGGAAAAGGTCTGAGCGGTACACGAGACAAGGATACAGCGGACCTTTTTGGAGATTTGGGAGTCAAAACTGTGCAGAATTATAAGGACTTGGATGGTGATTCCGGAGTGCGTCGATACGACTACGGGCCGGATTGGATAGAGGTTGAGTTCGCGCAGGGCTCGTTTCGCACCTATCGATATACCTACCTAAGCGCAGGATCCGTGCACGTCGACGAGATGAAACGTTTGGCGGATCTTGGCGAGGGCCTGAACGCCTACATCCATAAAAACGTCGCACAGCAATACGACTCGAAACGGTAAAGAGCACCGGCCGCAAGCGTCACCCGGTGGATCGATCCCACACGTGATCGATGAACAAGTTTTCGTAAATGCGTCGGTAGTGCCTATGTCCGCTTTCCAAAACCTGACCTTCCTGTGCGGCCGACTTGATGTCTGCAATTGACGGCAAAGCCGACGCTAGTATAGCTGCGACTTCGGCCCAAAACTTCCTGTTAGGGCAGCTCGTAGGCGTGACGCTGTTTCCCCGGTTTGCTAAAACAAGTTGGTTTGGAGACAAACACCGTTAGCGCTGACTGATCGCAGAACGTCCGCAAATCCTCAAATGTCGCCGAGGCAGGTAAGCTTGGCTCCGAGTGCAAAGCAGTTTGCGCTAGCGCCCTGAAGCAGGGCATCGAGTTGCCTCATGCGTTTGGTTGTTTGATTGTCTGGCTGACCTCGGTTGACCCTATTTTTTGCCTCGGCCCATTCCGCTTTACGGACTCTCGGCTGAAAGATGCAGACCTCCACCGCAAGGTTGCTACCCGCCCCGTCCAACGCTTGAAGGAAGGCATCGCGTTCGGCTTTGACGCCATCTTTCCAAACGGCTTCGGCAACCGATCCACCATCATTGGCACTCAGCTTGTCGTGCAGTTCCGTGCGATCAAGATGGCGTAGATTTTTGACGGCTTGCCCAACAACCACTTCATAGTCCGCTACCGAGATCTGACGGTTCGCAGCTTCGCTTCCACTGCCTTTGACGTGAATGAGTGACAGCTTCGCCGAGCCGAGGGTTGGCTCAAGATGAATGAAATCCGCTGACTCCATTGAGCCGTCGTCGCACAACAACCAACCAGTTGGTGAGCCGAGGCTTTCCATGTTTGGCCAATGGCGGGCGACAAAGGAGAACAAGGAGTCCTCGCCCGACGTGTTGATTTTCGACGGGTCAAAGACGCTGTTGTTGTTGTCGTTCTTGCGAATGGGCTTTTCCTTGCCCACGTCGTAGCCCGCGCAATCGACCCACACCCATCCATCGAAATGTGGATCCCGGAAGCTCGTCTCGTAAAAGGTGCCGCGCGAGAAAGTGTGGCCTGTATCGAAATAGATCGTCAGTAGGTCCTTCGACTGGCAAAGCTGTTTGAGAGCTTTGCCGTCTGCTGTCTCATTTGCCCACTCCAGCACTTCGGTCGCCAGTCGCGTTTTGCCCGCAGACGTGGTTTCAAAGCGATATGCTATAGTTCCGAGCTTGTCCTGGTGCCACCAAACCGCGGCTTCGAAATCCGGTGTGCCATTGCTCGCATTCAGCTCAAAGCGGGCGCTGTCCGCGAAGTTCTGCAGCCAATCTTGGTCGCCATCTCGCACAGCGTCGGGAAACTGTGCCTCCGGAACAACAAGCGAGACGCCATAAGGGGATTCGACGCCGCTGAAATCAACGCTTGGTTGGGCAAGCGCGGGAAGGACGGTTTCGTCGCTGGGGTTAGCCAGCGCTGCAGTTACGTGGTCCAAGAGCTTCTCGGTGCGCTCTAGAAAGCTTTGCCAATTTTCAGATGGGCTGATCCAAAAGCGACCGTGCGCCGGACTGCTCCCTATAACAGCTTTGGGGAAAGTGTCAGTCTCAACCGTCGAGCGGATCGAGCTGAAGTAATAAGTTTGATCGCCAAGCGGATCGATAGCCGACTCCAGCTCGATGCCCGACAGTGTCTTGCTGTCCGCCTTAACCGCTGACTGCCTGTGGGTCCCGGTCATCCACAAGGTGCGAACCTGGTCGGCAACCAATGAAGCGACCACTTCCTTGCGCTCAAACTTGCGCAAGGCTGCAATCGGCGGCTCCTCGCTTTTGTCGATCATCCCAACGACCTTGTTGCGAAGACTAGGATCGCTGAAGTTCGCGATGAGGCAGTCGCCTGCACCGCTTAGGACGATGATGTGGTTGAAGATGTCGACCAGTCCATCGTCTGCATACCAGGCTGGCTGCCTTTCTTCGCGGTAGTGGATGCAGGCCCAATGCATGTTACCGCTTTGGCCGAGATAGTCATCGAAGCTTTGCAGTTCGCGTGTGGCACGGTCAGTATCCTCAAGACCTTCAATCAGTTCGAAGACGGCATCATGAATGTCAGACAGCGTGTCGGCCGTGATGGTTGCGCCGGTGTGAAAAAGGACGCCGGACAGATATGGCTTGCAGTCTTCAATACGCATGCTCATGCGGGCGTTACCTTGTCAGCTGGCAGATTCGGATGGACTGTCGCGATATCGACGTGCTCGCATTCGTAGACCGAGGGATGGATATCGGCGTTATCGGGTACAACCCGTCGTTCGCCATTGGGGACGAAGAACCCGGCCAAAGTCGGCTTCTTGGTTTTCACCTGGTCGCCTTTTCGGCGGGGAATGAACTCAAGCATGTTCCAACCCCACGTCATTGAGTTCTGCGGCTCGGCGCAGGGGTCAGGTTTCTGATAGGTCTTCGTGCTACCCTGACGATCTTGTCCAAGAACAATTCGATTGACGGTTTGGCTCACGAACTTCAGGTCGCAAGCCTTCGCCTCATCAATCATCCAGGCCAGGGGTATCTTGGCGAGTGCGCTCTTTTCTTCCGGATAGCCGCCGCCAATGTCGCCGTGCGACCCGCGAAACCAAAGCTCTTTTGCGTCTTGATCGACCTCTGAGGTCTCTTGCCAGAAATCTCGTCTGTGTTTTTGCCCGCCTGGCCAAAGCAACGGTTGGAAAACCGTTCGCTTTTCATCAAGCGCAAGCGCATGCCGCACATGGGCCACGCTGCGGTTAGTGCTTGAAAAGGCATGCTGGCCGAGGCGCAACCCAACTTCACCAGCTTCGATGATGGACGCAACAGTATCGAACAGTCCAAGAAAATGGATCCTTGGGCGGATGGGTTGGAGCGCGCGCTCGTAAAGGCGGATCTGCGCGAAAGCGCCGGCCAACTGGGGGTCGGCGGTGCGCCCCGCAGTCTCGCCGATGCCCTTGTAGGCCCTGTAGGCATAATCGAGAAGGTTGAGCTGCGTAGGCTGGATGATGCCGAGCGCGTGGATGAAGCCGGCTAACACCCGCGACGTGTAGGCGCCGCGGCTAAACCCAAAAATGCAAATGCGGTCAGGCTCAGGCTTCCCATTTCCATCGACCGCGTTGTGGTCGTAGTGGCGCACAAGAAACTCGTAAGCCTCCTTGACGTTGCGATCGAGGCCCCAGCCTGTCGCCAGGCCCCAAATCTCCACTGCCTTCCGCCGAAACCTGAAGAACGAGTCTTCAGCGCCGAACGTCCCAACACCTGGGTCATAAAAGACGATTTGTTCGCCGGGCTTCGACTTTTTGAGACAGCCGTAAAGGCGAAGAATATTGGTTCGATCGTGCTCGATCTCGTTGGAAGTGCCATCGCACAAAATGACGATGTTTTTGCCCATGCTGGAGTTAGTCCAGGTCTTGCACGCAGCGGTCCACTGTTTTACGCGCGGCACAACAGTGTTTTGTTCTGACACAAAACTTTTGCAAAATTATTGTCTATATATACGAAGTAAATCTGATAAGGTCAATGAAGCAAATTCAATTCAGTATTGATCAATAAGACTATCCTTATTGATTGGTCGCCGGAGCTTAACCTTCAACCGCTAATCAGCAAGCCGTTCGAATGGAGTCAGTCAATGCGTGCATTTATTTCAGTGTTGGCGGTTTTTCTTGGTTTCGTCCCGCCGGCAGTGGCATTAGACCGAATTACCGTCGTCAGCTTCAATGTTGGTAATCTGTTCGATACCGAGGACGACCCGGACAATTTTGGTGACGACACTTACCTCCCATTGTCGATTAAAGAGGCACGCCCGGAGCACGACGCAAATTGTGAAGCAAACATTTCGATCCAGTTTTTTGTTGACCAATGCAAAGAGCTCGATTGGTCAGATGCGGTTTTGACGGCGAAGCTTGAAAACATTGCCGACGTCATCCTCTCCATGCCGGAAAGACCTGATATTCTCGTCCTCCAAGAAACCGAAAATCCCGAGATTGTTGCCCGTTTGAACGATGAGTTCTTAGGTGAGGCGCGCTTCACTCAACTTGTCCACCTCGATAGCACGGACGAAACTCTTGATCGTGGGATTGACGTTGCAATTCTTACCGACCTGCCTCTCATCGGTGAGGCAGAGGCTCTGCGCGTTGATTTCGGTGAAAACCAGCAAGAGTGCCGCGCAACGCGCGACGTGGTTGCCGCTACACTCACCTTGCCGGATGGGGCACCGCTTATAGTGTATGGTGTGCATTTTCCCTCCGGCAGTAACCCGTTGGTTTGTCGTCAGATCGCTATGACGACGGTGCGCAATGCGCAACAGCGTGAAGGATCACCAGACTTGGCGCTGATGGTCGGAGACATCAACTTCCCTTGTTATGAGACTGAATCTGACTTCTTTGCCCGCCTCCTGCGCGACGGCAGCTGGTGGTCGCCGCCGGAGGTGACAAGCGGCTGCCAACAGCCGGGGACAAAAAAGTTCAATCAGCGCGGCTTTACGCAGAGTTGGTTCACCTGGTCGTTTCTTGACGCCGTGTTCGTAAGCAGTGCACTCGTAGATGGCCGGACCGAGTCCGACTGGTTTGCCGACTTGGGCAGCTTTCGGACTGTTATTTCGTCTGACCACCAGCTCGAAGTCGCAGGGGCTGGCTTTGTTGAGCCCAGGCGGTTTGACCCTGTTGCGTTGACCGGTGTGTCGGATCACTTCCCGGTCGCGCTCGATCTGGTTCCACGCGGCGAGCGCTAGGCAGCACTCACCGAGATTGCGCCTAGCCCTCTGAGTTTGGTCCGCTGATTTGGGCCTTCTCTAATAGTGTTCCTGGCACGGGTGGTCGCATTCCGAGGGCATAGTGCGTTCGAACATGGTTGTACTGCCTGAGCCAGATGTTGGTGGCGATCTGGGCCTGCTCGACGGTGTTGAACCAGCTTGCACTTAACAGTTCACGGCGAGGAGTGCCATTGAAGCGTTTATTGTATCCGTTATCCCAAGGCGAACCCGGAGAGATTTGGACGAGCTTGATGCTAGCTTTGGTCAACCAGTTTTGCAGGGATGCGGCGACGAACTCCGGGCCAACACACCCTCACAATGACGCGCTGACAGGGGCCGTGATGGCCTGCGGAGCCGTTCTGTGAGCTCAGGTCAAGCAGCGGGAAGTTAGGGCCGCCGGGTGCACGCGCGTTAGGGCTCCGAAGATGCAGCGCGGATCGATATGCGACAATCCCCGTCGCGATGCTCAAAATTGAGCTGGTCCATCATTCTAGGGATGTCCGTCGCGAATACTGATGCTGAAACACCCCCGCCCAGAGGAGACTGATTGCATTCCTGGACAAACGCAGAAAGATTCACTCTCTCAAAGCCTGGCTGCCCGTCTTCGGTTATCGTCGCCAATACCGTTGTTCCAGGCAACCGAAAGGCCCCGGTTAGAGCCTGCTCTAAGTTGTCCAAGCACGGAGCTACACAACTCAGCATAGCGTTTGAAAGGTCACTCCCATAAAAGGAAAAACCAACAAAACCTTCGCTGTTAATGATCGTTTCAGCCAAGTTGGTCACCACAAGAAAAGCCCTTTCAATTGAGCCGAGCGATAGTCTGATTGGCGGGGTGAGCGAACTGGTAATCGCCAGATCATTTCCTTCGGAAGCAAACAGGGCGAACGCCCCAGTTTCACCGTGAAAAGCCGCGTTTCGCATTTCAGCTACCTGGAAACGGCTGTATCTCAGTGAAGTCGCAGCCAACCGAACGTTTTCGATGCGGCCTAGGCTTGCTTCGATGTATCTGAGGTCCCCACCGAGGAAAGACACGTTTTGTAGTGACCCGCCGTTGATTTCCGTTCCAAACAAATCGGCCTGCCTTACGTTAGTGTGCGAGGGGTACGCGAAATGCGCCCCGTACAACTGCGTGTGTCGACTGCAGGGAGGCAATCCACGAAACTCAGGAATCTGCGTGCAAGAGAGGTCTAATCCATCCAGCGGCTCCCCTCGTTCGGTCAGATATGTCAGTGCGCGCCCCTTGCCCGAGTTGCCAGCGGTGTCAGCATTAACGACCGACCAAGCCCGCACGATACCTTCGTCCCTTTGTGCAGGATATTCAAAGAAGACGGTCCAGACCAGCTGAGCCACAAGTGCGCCCGCGGCAATCATGACGCCAACCAGTTCTAGGCCGCCGCCCCATCCACGCGTCGCTGGTGTCGATATTGATCTGCGGCGGGCAAAGGCCGCCGATCTTTTGCTGCTCATTAGCCAGACTTTCAAAGTACAAAA
>CAYODE010000180.1:0-7232 GCA_964402685.1 uncultured Aestuariivita sp.
TGGTGCCCGGGGGCGGAATCGAACCACCGACACGAGGATTTTCAATGCGCGTCATGGCGGGTTAAGCCGTTGATATTGTTGGGTTGAAACCAACTTGTGCTAGGCCTGTGCTAGATTTGAGCACGGACACGCTGATAACCATAGTGAAGCCGCCACACAAAGTAGCATCAAGCGCTCCATGCTAGCCGGTCAAGAGACGCAAAGAATGCTTAACAAGTTAATGTGGTACACCCCCAAAATTGCTCAGAAGGTTGCAGCAGCCTATCGCATTCAGCGCATTCGTTCAAAAAGCGCATCAACGAATGCACCTTCGACGCCGGCTTGATCTTCGCGTAATGAAACCCCTAGCGAGATCGCCGGCCTATCGGACATAAACACACCAGTGATTGCCCTATTCTTTGAAAAAATTTCGAGCAGAGCAAGGTTCCAGGTGATCGTTGATCCGGAAGCTATACCCTCCGAAACTAATTTTCCCTCAACTTCCCTGAGACCTGAAACTAGAACAGCTTGGTTGTTGTCGATCCCGGCAGATATCTCAAGCATCTGATTGATCAAAGCTCCTCTGTCCCATTGGGATTCACCGTCACATGAGCTCAATCTGTCTTCAGCAAGAGGCATACTCGATAACCAACCGCCCACCTCCGCACGCTCTAAAGCGCCACCGCACAGCGCGTCCAGCCTCGCGGAAGGAGAATATTCTTCGTTTTTCAACAAGCCTGTGGCAAGCATGAGGACAACTGCTGCTACTGCCTCTTCGTTCTGAAAACTAGTCTTCTGCTGTTCTCTATTGCTGTAGTCCTCAAACGTTTCCGTAACGTAATTTACTAATCGGGAGATCTGTTCCCTCTCCCCACCAAAAAATGCAGTTTTTCTGAAACGAGAGATGAAATCGAAAATGCAAGTCTCTCGTAACGAAAAATAGAGTTCATCATCCAAACCCCGCGGAAAAATCAACGTTCGGTCTATGTCTGAGAAGACAAACGGATATCTACCACCTCGCAAGAAGCCTTCAACCGAGTTTGCGACGCTATCCCAACTTTCGTGCACCTCTAATCTACCTGAAATCACTTCAAGTGAAGCTACATCGTCGTCGTCAGACCGGAAGTGACCTTCAATCGGAGCCTTGACACCCTTCTTGTCCAGTAGCTCAGAGAGGTTGTCTAAAAAACGACCGTCACTTCTGCCATCCCCGACCACAGCCACTCGATCGACGTTGTCCAGAAATGTGCCGCCTAGCGCATCAACCAGTCTTTCAGCGTATTCTGGATGGCCCTTCCGAAAAACACTGGAATCATCGCCCAAGGGAACGAACTGCTGCGGCAAGCCCGAGCCCATTGGAACAAAGCCGAACTCTCTGAAGCAAAGGCCAAAGTTCTCAATGAGTTGCTCGAAATTCCTCGATCTCACTGTTCACTTCCCTAAAGATCCAATACTCAAAACGATTTATGTCATCCTTCCTTTGAAGAAGGTACCGGAGATTGGTGTCCAGCATGGCGCGGATGGTCAACACCCGCTCGCCGGGAATCTCAATTAAGTGGCGATTCCTTAGGATGGTGTAACAAGTGACTACTTGCTCAAAGAATGATACTCTCGTTGAGTAAGTTGATGACATGCGTTCGACACCCTCCATGAGAGCCTTCTTGAAACGCCCAGCAACTTCATCCCACCGTGAAATCTCTTCACGCAAAACAAAGGTTTGTATGAGGAAAATGTTAGTATTTGCATTTGCTATCATTTTCTCCCTCAAGACGCCCTCAAAACTCGCTTCTTGCTCAACAACTTCTTTTATCGTGAAAATCCTTTCAAGGACGTCCAAAGCTTTATCAATGTCTGTGGATGACGGTTGCTGTTGGATCGATTTGAACTCGAAATATAATTGAAGAAGAATGCGGTTAACTGCGATTGCTTGGTTCTCTAATTCAATTCGTACCCCTCCTGGATCAGTTGATGGCCCGTTAAAAGACATTTCCTGCGCAAGTTTCAGTAGCTCAGTTGCTTCGTCGAGCTTGGTAGGATCAGTCTTGTAGATTCGAAGAATTGCAGCCTCAAGCAATTTGATCTCATACAAAACTGCGGCGTGCTGAGGTTCGCCTGAGATGCGCATGCGAGTAGTTCTACAAATTCGACGTGCTTCTTGCCAATCACCGCCGTGCACCAACAAGAATGCAATTATTAGATCAGCAACTGGGCCTGTTCGAATTTTGCGATCGAGTAGGATGTCGAAGCGTTGATCTTGCTCAGGTCCTCTATTTGTTACTAAGGTCGCTATTTCATTTAAATCAAAGTCATCGCTTTGTATGGGCAATGGCATCCGCTGGATGAAGGAGTTCTTCTTTGCCGCCATTGAGGCGGTTTCCAGATAAGAATCAAATGCCGACAGAATTTTTGGTGCGAACATGGTTGCGGCGCCAAGTATCCTAATTGAACGACTGGCATGAGCTTGAATATCGTGAGATATCGCGTCAAAGAAAGCATCAACAGACAAATCCACATCGGATAGAACGGCTTTCAGATGCTCGGACTGATCCAACCCTGGTACGGAAGAAATTTGCAGGGTAGGTAACATCTCACTTACTTCATTGAAGAAACTAGTGCATTTTTGCCTTAAGGCTCTTATGTCGTTGTCCGAGTGTGCTTGCATCTTTTGTAGCTCGAACGCTTTTGCAACTTGTCTCTTAGCATGTCGGAGTGAGGCATTTTGTTCCACTTCCGTGGCCGCAGGGTGCTGAGTTTCATCAGGCGACGCAAACTCTCTCAACCATTCGCTTTGACTGAGCCAGATATTACCATCTTCAACTGAGCTACCATCACGCAAAAACATCGTTTTTGCATAGAACCTGTAATCGTCTAGGATGTCTCTGAAGTCGCCAAATAGTTCGTGTGCAGGAGCCTCCTCGGATTGCCCTAGAAACCATATCCAGAAGGTGTCTAAGCTCTCTACCGGAAGTGCGGTTGACCAAACATCATTCCAAAGCCTCCCGATTCGTACAGCTTCGATAAGCCGTTTATCAAGTGTTAGAAGAATGGTCTTTTTGCCTGGATTATCCAAATTTAGCAACGCGAGGTCTTGCAAAGCTTTGATATCTTGCCGAACGGAATATGGCGCTCGTTTTCCGTCAAACGACAACGTATCTCCTATTTGGTTCAAGCGTTGTAGCAATCCTCCTGGAGTCTCGATTCCCGGACGCACCCGTTGTGTCCGCGACCTAGTCACGAAGTCTTCGTCATGCCTTTTTTTCTGCCGCATTGCGTCCGAAAGGACCTGAAACGGCTTTGTATAGTCGGCCTTTAAGGTTTCCACAGCATGTTGGGCGAGTTCGTCTTGCTGAGCGTTTGGACGTTCCTTTCGCGCAGAATTAACCGCACTGCGCAAGGCATCGACCAAGCTTGCGTAATCCCAATCGTGACGCTCTGCAAAGGCCATGTCCGCTTCGCGTTTATGCCCCTCAAGCATCATTAAGGACTCTTCTGAGGCCATCAATTGGCTCACGGACCATCGCATCAATGCCGTTGCATTTGCCTGTCCAAGTGCCTTTGAAGTATGCCCTCCGAAACCCCTGTCGGATTCGGCTTCGGCATTTTCAAGAAACCAAACGATATTGGCATCGAAAACAAAGCTTGGTTTTCGGGGTTGTTTTCTATTGGCGAAGCCATCATCGAGGTCTTGAGCAAAACCCATTAATTCATCGAGCTGCAATAAACGTTGGGTCATTTTGGTCCCCCTCGAGGTGAGAACGGGAAAATGTTGTCGCCACCGGTACCGCTCTCGCGATTCTCTCTGATCTTTCCGTCGATCCATTCCTTGCTGCGTTTGTCGGCGATCTCCTCAAGATAGAACCCATCTGTCCAACTGGTACTAGAAGCGCTTTTCCCTAGACGCACACCGTTGGTTTCGATTACCTCAGCCGCTTGGTTTGGATGGGTTATGAGCGCAAACGATTTCGGTCGAAGGACGTATTGTACAGAGTTTCCGCCTTCGCCGCGCACAGGTGTGAGCAGAAGCGGCTCCTTGTCATCAAAGCAGCAATCAAGGAAAGCGCTGCGCTCTTGAAGCTCACGATTGTTTTGGTCGGTCGGGAAATCCAACTCCGCAAGCCAGATCGCCCAATCATCCAACCCGAACTCGTTCACGAAGCTGTTGGCAGCGCGTTTGAACTCTGCGTCTCCGTAGGCCCCATTGTAGCCTCGGAAGAGATGATAAATCGCCTCTTCGATCCGCCATCCACCGCCGCTGTCCGACCTGCTTCGTCGGCGCATTATTTCGATGACCATCTTTGTCTTGGGACGGAGCGGCAAGCCTGCGGCGTTTTTTGCGCAATCAACAAGCTCGTAGAGATCTCGCGGTTCTGGAGTTTCTTCGTAGAAGTGAAGGACCTGCTCGATACAAACTTCGACCTGGTGCCAAGCATCTTCGTCGAGTTCGTGCCCTACGCGCATCTTTATGAACCTTAGAGCGATTTTGCTCGCCGCGGCACAGGACGAGGACGGCATGGCAAAAATCGCCGTGGTCAGATTCGCTAGATCAAAGAAGCCGTCGTCCGGCGACCAGCTAAGCAAGACTTCTTTGCCGTACGCGCCATAGTCACGGCGATGCTCTTGGCTAGCGATGGTTTCCTCCCGGACTGCCGCCTCGGCGGCGTCCCTTCTGGTTTCGGCATTCGTGTCGCGGTCGAGTTTCTCGACCGCGGTGCGCACTCTCTGAAAAACCGCTCTCACATCCATAGGGGCACTGCTCCTCGGCAATCGATGGTCCGCGGCGTCGCCTCACACGATTCTAGCCTCTTGGTTCTGTCCCACAACAGCAGTTACCCCAAAGTTGCACAACGCGCAATGCATATTGCGCAACGCGCATTTTCTGCTATACGACCCATACCGAATGGAGGTGAAACCATGATTGAGTCGTTCGGAGACAAAGAGACCGAGAACATCTTTCGGTCGAACTGGTCCGGGCTCCTGAAGAGCCATGACCTTGGCCCACTGGAGAGGTGTTTTATGGATCTGCTCAAGCTGGACGCCGCCTACAATCTGCGTGAAGCGAGAAAGCTATTCGGCGATAGACTGACGGCTATGGCGGAGGCAGATACCGAAGACCGGTATACGATAAAGCCACGGGATGAGAACGGGTATGAAATTATTTTTGTGTGGGACGGGACCGACAAACTCGACGTCTCAGCGAAACTGAACCAAGTGATGGACGAAGGAGAAGAAAGTGAACACCAAAGCCAAGAAACACGACAGACAGCCGACGGCTGATTTGCGTCCAACCTTTTTCCCTGGCCATATTATCGACGTCGAGCTTTTCCAGCCATTAGGGGTTACTCAGCGTGCATTCTGCGAGGAACATGGAATAGAACCCAGCACCTTCAGCCGTGTGCTGAAGGGTGCACAGCCAATCACGGCGGATACAGCTATCAAATTTTCGAAAGCGTTTGGCTTGTCGGAGTTCTTCTTCATGCGGCTCCAAGAGCGACATGACATCGAAATGGCGAAACGCAAATTAACCGAAGAGGCAGGCGACGGTAGAGACCAAGATGACGGACCTACTGATTTCATGGCGTCTGCTTGAAGAAATGGTTGTGTGGGCCAGCCCGAGCTACGAGCTCTGGCTGGCCGAACACAACAATGATCTGAGTGTGCACGTCGCGCTACACTCATGCATTCAGGTGTATGGCCGACTGTCCGGTGATTTCGAAGAAAAAGACTATGACCCACTGGCTGGGAAGAACTCGCCTAACTGTCCTCCAGATGCAGTTGACCTATATGTCACCCGGCATTTTCGACCTGAGAGTATTTTGGACATCTCATCCGTGCCTCTAAAGACATATCATGACACCGCTCGCCGACTACAAGGCGCTAGCTTACTTGCAGCGGAAATCTCACTAGCGAGAGCTCGAGGATATACATACGTTTGCGCTTCTCCGGCTGAAGCGGCGGAGATAAGCGCCAAATTCCCCGAGGTTAACGTCGAAGCAGTTGAAAACCTAATCAATGACGAAACCCCCTGAACGATATTTTTCGATGTCTCGTGGATTGTCTTTAACGGGCGGTGGCATCCGTGGATTGTTTACTGCGGCAGCTTTAAGTGAGCTTGAAGCGAAAAGCGGCCGAAAGATAAATGACTGCTTCGACGTTGTTTCAGGAACTTCTGCCGGTGGAATAATTGCAATCGCGCTTGCGGCAGATATTCCTGTCGTGAAAATTAGCGACCTATTCTTCAGTAAAGCACGAGAGATATTTGGTAGCCCTGCGACGCTTAACCCATGGCGAGCGAGGAGGGCTAGTCACGACCCTGTTCGTTTAGAAAATGCGATCCGTGAGGTTCTTAGCGAAAAGAGCCAAATGCGTATTCGAGATATAACAGGAACGAACATTGTTGTTTCTAGCGTCAATATTGAAAAAAATGACATCGTCTACTTTAGTAATGTAGATCGAATTGGTTCTATCCAGTGCGAGGATGCATCTCTGATCGATGTTGCGATGGCAACGAGTGCTGCTCCAACGTATTTTCCGCCAAGAAACATTGACGGATCAGCCTATGTTGACGGGGGCATTGTCAGCAACAGTCCAGATTTTGAAGCGCTTCACTTCATGATGAAGCATGAGATGAAAACTGCCGACCAGGTCCAGCTGTTGTCAATTGGCACCGGGAAAACGTTCTATAGTTTCGATAAATCCGAAAAACTTCGGCACGGCGCATACGACTGGATGGCCAAGCACCAACTAATCGATCGCATTATATCACTGCAAGAGAGCAAAGCTTCTGATTTCACGTCAGACATTCTCAAAAACCGTTATCTTCGAATCGATGCGCATTTTGACTACGAGATCAAGTTGGACGAAGTAAATGCTGAGCGGCTTGCACGACTTGCGGAAAGAGGGGCCCAAGCGGCAAGAGCGGCTTGGGACGCGCATCCAAGCCATGTGGCTAGCTTTCTACGCTAAGCACTTAGCCACTCAACTCACTGAGTCCGAGAGCCTCGCTTTCGTCTTCGCGTTCATTTCATGTGTCGAAACATCGTTCGCTGGGTCCTAATCACGATGTCAATGGAGCTTGCTACAACGTAATTGTGCAGCAGGGCATTTCTGAGAGAACGTTGAAACACGATGAACGCTTTCGCCAGCGAAGAGAGTATTTGAACTTGGGCGTGTGGCGGCAACCCGACACCTTCAAAACCATTGACGTTGCCCCCTGAAACAGGGCCACGAGGGTGTTAGTGATCCGTCCAAGCAAA
>CAYODE010000181.1:0-7159 GCA_964402685.1 uncultured Aestuariivita sp.
TATATGAGTAATTCTTTTCAGGGGTATTTTGCGTGTTTGGTTATGACCGCACTAAGGCTCAAGCAAATGGGTTTTTCTTGGTCCGCACCTCCATCTCAAGTGGCAGCAGGAGCGTCCACGTTTTTACGTTCTTGTGAGCGTTATGTTTCCAGATGTACGAACGCCTCACGTCAAATAGGTAGGATCAAATGCTGGTCGTCGCCCCCCCCCTTGAAAACTGGGCGGGAATCAATCTGACTACGAACGCCGGTCCGCGAGGTAGGAGTCTTCGACTTTTGACACCCCCCGTTCTTCGATCACTTTCGGTCTGAGGTAGCTCTTTCAGCGATCAATGCCGTAAGGTGCTTGATTGAGCCACTGGTTGTCTTCTCGCCCTCCAGCACGCGAGATGCCAAGTGTTCAACCTCCCAATTTTCTACGAATTCGATCCACCTTTCACTCAGTGCCGTACTTTCAAACGTCTTGGTTAGGCGCGTTCGATTTTCGCCATCACTTCCTTTTGTTTGAGAACTCTTTGTCTCGTGTTTTTGGCGTTTCTAAGAATTGGTTTCTTCTTTGGTTTGTCGGAACTTTTCTTCCGCACTTCAATGCATGATCGTTCCGCTTGCCGATATGCATCCTTATCAAACATGAAGCGATTCAGGTCGTACTGGTGAGATTTGCCGTTCCAAGGAGAAGTCCGTTTGCTAAGAAGGCCGACCGTCTCCAGTTCGCCTGCTAGCCTACTGACCCATCGCTCGGTAACTCCAATACTATAACCCAGGTGCTTTTGCCCTGGGTTGTATCGTCCGGTTATTGCGTTTCGGTGATCTAGAAGACGGTCGTAGAGCAGTACGAACTTAGGTTTCAGTTTGCCGTAGTGCCCCAAGATCGTCATCTGAAGTGTGCGCCAGTCTTCGAACGGAATTCCAATGACCTTAGTCATTGTGGATCCGCCTGCTCTTCAATCCAAGTGCGCAAATCCGACGCACGGTAGCGCACGGAGCGTCCGATACGTACAATACGGGGTCCAACTTGTCGGGATACAGCAATCTCGAGAAAACGTTTGCTGATACCAAACCGTTCTTCGACTTCCCGCCGACTCAAGAGCCTGTCGTCAGATGTGTCACTGAGTTCTTTTGTGTCGTGTTCCATATCGCCAAGGTGCATCGAACCGAACCAGCGAAATATCCTGCACGCTTCACATTCGTGAGGGGGTTGGTTTTAAGTCTTTGATTTCCTGAATAGAAATTTGCTTCTCTACAGTAATCCGGCCATCCGTCGACTTTCCGTCAAAACTCGCGTCGGAATACAGGTTCTTCGCGGCTGACTTCGTGAGGCCAAATTGTTCCATCACGAGACCTAAAAGGTCGTCTTTCCTCGCGCGTTTTCCACTCGCATGAATCAGGGTGCCCGTCTTATTCAACCACGCCAAGGCTTGTTTTCGCTTGTTGGGTAGCTTGTCGAGATCATTGAAGAGAAAACTCGGAAACGAGTTTTGACAACAAAAGTAAAGGCCATTTAGCTCGCCTTGGCGGCATCGATCAATCGCAAGCGCAGGTGGCACGTATCTACTGCCCCGTGGGAGTTCTTCGACACAAATGATGGAACCAGCTTCGATGGCGTTGGCAATGACGCGGTGCATTCGGCGTTCAAGCGATCAGTCGGCGAAGAGTTGATACTCGATGGGTGATTGATTTCTATTTAGCCTTTAGAACTGCGCGCGCTTGAGTGAAGCGGTTCTGAGGTTCCCTTGGAAAAGCGGAAAAGCGGACCTCTAAGTCTTCCAGTTCGAGACTTGGAACCCGTAGGTGGCGCCGTTTGCCAGCACCTCGGCCCCATTTCACTGCCAACTCAAGAGCAGTGCGTCGTGCAATCTCTGCGTTGATCTCTGGAAACCGGCCGATCAAATCCCGCCTCGTTTGCCCGCCTACATCTTTCTGAAAATACCAAGTCTTTGATCGCTTCCCGACTAAGAGTGCGAAGCCCTTGATCTCACAATCCCAGAACTTCGCGGTCCCCTCTTTGGAGAAGTTGATTTTTCGGGCGTAGGTTTCTGTGAGCTTTTGCCTTTTGTCGGTTTTTTGTCGGCAATGAATTGATCTTCAGTGCAACGTGACGGAGTCAGATCCACCTCATTATTTGAAATTGTGAGATGCTGAGAACGTCAGTGATGCGTTCTGAAACTCGCAGCATATGCTTGGAAGGCAAAGGTCCTACCATTACACAACGCCCGCTGACGCTAGCCGTACCTTTTTCATGGTACATTTGGGGTTAAGCAGGTGTTAGCTGACGGTCCAAACCGGCCACAACGGTCGTTCGCTGCATTGCAAAATTGAAGAGCTACGCGCAAGGCGCTCCTGCGGATTTGTACCGCACGACCGCGTGTGAAAAATCTCTGGAGCAGTTCTTGGTTGCGGAATGGACTCTTTGAATGTCGCCCAAGTGTTTGGTCGACGCGTTGAACCCTGTAGGCAGACTTCCTTCCGACCTAACGCACACGGAACCACATGCCGGTTTGTGCGTTTGTCGAACGGAGGCGTTATGCAAAACGATCAATTCCGGAACTACAGCCTCGCAACACTTGCGACGATTGCGGTGTTTGCTGCGCTGTATCTTGCAAAGGACTTCTTTGCGCCTGTCCTTGCCGCTCTGGTGTTAGGGATCGTATGCTCACCTCTGGTCGATCGCGTCTGCCGAAGTGGCGTTCCACGTATCGCTGCTGCCCTCCTGGTGTTGCTTGCTCTCTTGGTCTCGGTTTTTCTGCTGTTTTTCTTCACGGAACCAACGATTTCAAAGGCCATTCGAAATGCACCAGTCATCTGGCGCGAAATGACAGAAGTCGTGGCGACACTCCGGTCAGCGTTCCAAGGTCTCGAGGATCTTCAGACGGCGTTCGCAGACGCGCTCAGCGCTCCTGAAACGAGTGTTGAAGCTGAAGAAGAGAGTGCCCCAGTTGAAGTGCCCGGAGCGCTCGATGCTCTTGCCCTTGCGCCAACGGTGGCGGCTTCGTTCTTCATTTTCATAGGCACGCTCTATTTTTTCCTGGTGTCGCGCGATGAGCTTTATGCTCAAGCCGACCGAATGAAGGGTCGTCTGACCGCGACCTTGCTTTGCGAAGCGGAAGCACGTGTCAGCCATTACTTTCTGACCATCACAGTGATTTATGCCGTGTTCGGCGTGTTGGTCGGCGTTGCGATGTCCCTGATTGGGCTTCCGAACCCTGTACTCTGGGGCTTGGCGGCCTTCTTGCTCAACTTTGTATTATATCTAGGTCCAGCCGTCATAGCGCTTGCATTGACCATAACCGGCATCGTGGTCTTCGACGGCCCATACAGCTTCTTGCCGGCCGTCACCTACGTCGCAATGAATATGACCGAAGGCCAATTCGTCACACCGTCCTTGATCGGACAGCACATGGCAATGAGCCCGCTGCTTGTCTTTGTGTCACTCGTGTTCTGGCTTTGGATGTGGGGACCTATCGGTGGTGTTGTCGCCATTCCGATCCTCGTGTGGACCACGTTCGTTTCTGCGCACCTGCTGGGTAAAGAGCCAGAGATAGACCCACAGAAGGACGCCTATCCAACGGCAGCGGAGTAGCTGCCGTTGCACCAAAAAAGCGATGCAAGATCGTCTTCCCCTGTCGCACAGCATCGCTTCTGCCGCGGACCCAAGAACTGGGTCCGCGGCCTTTTTTTGTTCAAAAGAGGCCGTGGGCCGTTGGGGTTGGCCACAAGCGTTTCTCGAGTGATTTGCCGCCAATTAAGGCTGCGGCGCGTGGGCAAACCTTCGCATCGACCGCTCGGCTTGTGCTCTTGGAGGATCTCATCTTCTTCGTCGACCAGAGCGTCGCGCTCAAGTCAGAGCGCTAATCCTTCCGAGTTGGCTGCGCCAAGGTGCCGCTCAGACTCCTCATAAGGCGAGGCGCTCAGCCACAATTTTTCAGAGCTCACGGTCGATTGACAAAGCACTGAAAGGACCGACCGCCGAAGCAGGAACTGGCTGAAACCCGTAAATCAGAGGTAGGAAGGATGACGCGCGCGAGAGCAAAGAATGGCAAGCCATCGCCAGAAAACTTGCGACGGCGGCCCACAACAAGTCCGGCTGAGCGAAAATGTCCCGCGCCTGTAGGTCGTTAACATCGGTGCCGATGGACGACTAGCAGCACCTGCAGAGGGTTTTCGACAGAATGGCTTTTCTATCCGATGAAGCTAATTGCAAGCGCTAGAAGTAGCGCCACCGTCCTGACGTGTCACCGCGTCGGCCAATTAGATGGGCAAATGGTTGCTCACCATCGTCAGGAGCCTTTTTCGCCCGTTCCGACGTCTTCAGAGACGACCGGCTAAGAACCCCAGCGCGACCCCTCTAAGGAACAGTAGCGGGTTCTTGCGCGCGAACCCGTTCATGCTTTCTGGATTGGCCCTAAGGCAAAGTCAGCGGTCTCAATGTCCTCGCCGGACTGACCAGCAGCCGAAGACAGAACTTGAGGTTTCGACCCTACGACTGATCGCTCCGCGGCTGCCGGGCCGGCGAAGGCTTTTGCCTGATCGGCGCGTGCTTGCCCCTGTCCGTGCCGTACGAGTTCGGTGTAGTCCGTACGGTTTTTGCTAGTTCGGTAGAAGCGTGGGACGTCTCACGGATGCCAGCGTTTGAACGTGTCGGCGGCATTCCACCTTCGTTCAGGCAATTGCACGCGCCTGGCGCGCCTCACGCGTCCAGACGCTCAACAAGGGATTTCAGAGCGTCGCGCTGCTGTACCAGCAAGTCGTGAATTTCCGTGTCGTCTTGGCTTTGTTCCAATGCGTCGCCATAGCTCTCCAAAACACGCTTTTCGCCGTCGAGGATGGACTGGCGCGATGAAGCATCAAGCGACCCGATCCAATCACGGGCCGTTGCGACAAATTTGTGCACCGATCCCATGCTCGATCCAATGTCTTCGGGACTTTCGCCACGCTCCGTCAATAGATTGAGAAGCACGACCAGATGCTTTTTGTGAAGGTCATGCAGGCGCGTGATCATCGGAACGAGCTCCGGATCCGCTTTCTCAAGCATTGTTTCATATCCTGCCAACACGTCGGACAGGTCTGTCGCAATTGGTTCCAACGCGCTTTCGGCTTGCTCGGAAGGCTCCGTCGTCTTTGGTGATGTGACTAAATAAGAGTTCATGATCAAAGCTCCTTTCGCCAAGTCAACGCACCATAACCATTAGGGTTCCGGTGTTGCGGTGAAGCTGTTTGATTTGCCTGCACGCTGTGAAGAACTAAAAAAAACGCCCGCATTCGCGGGCGCCTGGTCACTCGTCACTACAAAAAAATCAGAACTGACGCATCCACTCGTCGACCTCTTTCTCGGCCTCGTCACGAGCTTTGCCGTACTTCTCTTGCACGAGCCCTACGAGCTGCTCACGGTTACCTTCCGCTTGATCGAGTTCGTCATCGGTCAATTCGCCCCACTTCTCTTGGGCGCGACCTTTGAGTTGTTTCCATTCGCCTTTGATTTCGTCCATGTTCATGGCTGATCTCCTTATTGGCTTCTGAAACAATAACGCGGGGGAGGCCGATCGGTTCCGAGAAAAGTTGCGGTCAGACCAGTTCGCGGGGCACCAACGGCAGGTCTTCCCCGAAGTCCCGCGCAGCATCGCTTGCATAGGGTACAAGGTATGTTGCGCGGTTGGTTGGCGGTTGCTTTCCCGCAGCCAGAACAGCGGTGCGCAGGTGATCAAATAGCGCGGCGCTCTTGAAGTCATCGGGATGCCAATTGTCCGGAAACCAATGCCCCAGTAGTTTATTGCGCAACGTCAGCACGTGACCTGTTCGCGTCAGATGCACGCCTGCCTCGGTATCCCACTTCATGCTCCGGCCATTGAGGTTTGCGGACGAGACGATCGCCTGATCGCTGTCGAAAATGCTTACCTTGGAATGGACATAGACGATGGGAGCACCACGCAGCGCATCGCGTTTTTTCTCGTTGGTTGCTGGTCTTGGCTGAACCGGAGATGCAATGATGACGCGCTTTCCAAAGGCATCCTTGAGCTTGTCGATTGCGTCGGATTGAAGCTGTTCGCCCAAGCGTGCGTCCTTTCCATCGTTACCCTCAAAGGCAATGTCCTCGGGCGCCGCTGGAAGAACAAGGAGCAGGCGCAATTCGCGATTTTTGTGCGCCGCATCAACCAAAGCATCGGCTATCGGATGATGCCTGAAGAACTGCGTTTCAAGGTAAATGAACGTCCGCGCCGTCTCGATCGCGTCCAAATGAACGCGCTCCAGTTCGTTGACCAATGGTTTTGGTGAAATGTGAAAGGGCGCCAGTTTTCGCTTGCGGCTGAGCGTGCGCATAAAGCCTTCGCGCGAGGGGCGCGCAGAGGCGCGGCCCGCGGTCACCTCCTGAAATGTCGTCAAATGCTCATGGGCCGCCTCAACCACGGGGCCCGTCACCATGAGCTGCACGTCTTGCCATGTTTCATGTGCCGCGCGGTCGTGCGCTGTGGTGTCAAATCGCCGTTCATTCAGATCCAGACCACCGATATACAGCTGTTTTCGATCGAAAACCGCCAACTTCTGGTGGTGACTGGCGGGTTGAAGCCCGTGAAGGTCGCCGGGCGAAACCGGCTTTAGGCCCGGCGTAAAAGCGTCGGGTTGAACCGTTGCCAGCCGCTCTTCGACTTTCGAACGGAACAA
Source organism: uncultured Aestuariivita sp. (assembly GCA_964402685.1). Taxonomy (GTDB): domain Bacteria; phylum Pseudomonadota; class Alphaproteobacteria; order Rhodobacterales; family Rhodobacteraceae; genus Aestuariivita. Next base: position 6,657 of record CAYODE010000181.1, read on the forward strand.
GAGTCGGGGAATGACGCCGACCTGCGCGGGGTGAGGCAGCACTTTGAACGTCAAACTCCCGCCATCTGCCACTTCTGCCAACTTTGCGAACTGCGCCGCACTTTTCCACGACTGGCGGTGATATTTCGTGCCAACGATCGGGTCAAAATCGCTTAGATACAGCGTCACGTCGACGCCTCGGTTCAGCGTATGCTCGAGAAGGTCGAACCATGTTTCACAGTCAGGAGGTGCGTTCTCACTTCGCAAGCGGGTGGCAAGATCAAAAATACGGAACCCGGCAATCACCTCCCGCTCAGCAGACAAGAACGCCTCCTCAAATGCCGGATAGGCCTCGGCAGCCGTGATAAAGACATCCATGTCTTCAACGACCGTGGCTTCGGCGTTTTTCGTGCGTGCATCCTTCATAGCTGCTTAAGTGCTACTCTGCTGCGGCCTTTGTTGCGGACCGGGCTGCCAGTTTTACGAAGTCGACGCGCAACACATAGGCGGTATCTGTCTCATCA
>CAYODE010000182.1:0-7113 GCA_964402685.1 uncultured Aestuariivita sp.
AGTTCATTGTTCAATAAAAACCCCCGAACCATGAGGCGCGAGCCAAAGGCGTTTTCGATAGTTGTGGTCATGGACAAAACGTTGCCCTCTGCATCCACGATGGAAACATGCGAAGTCGACGGAAATTCGATGGATACATCGTCTGCCCATAGCTGAGCATGATCCCATTCCGGATTGCCCGGAGCTACCTCAGGCAATGCATCGTCTCCATTGAGCAATTTTGCCCGCTCGGCCAGATAAGCCGGGGCGACCAACCCTTCGGTTGGCATAGGAACGAAGTCACTATCGGCCATGTATCGTCCACGATCTGCAAACGCGAGTCTGGACGCGTCGCCAATCAGACGCCATGCATCCGGATCTTCGGGTCCCATGGCGGCCAGGTCATAGCTATCCAGTAGTCCAAGAATTTGTCCAACCGTCAGAGCGCCGGATGATGGAGGGCCCATGCCGCACACGTCATGGGCACGATAAGTCGCGCAGACAGCGGGCCGTTCCTTGACTTGATACAGCGCCAAATCGATTGCCGACAGGACACCGGGATTGCCCTCTGCACCGGTTACCGTGCGCACAATATCAGCTGCGATAGCACCGGAATAGAAAGCTGACGCGCCACTCGCAGCCAAGGCGCGCAACGTGTCCGCGTAGTCGGGATTGCGAAGAAGCGTCCCTTCGGTGATCGGCGCACCGTTGGGTAGGAAATACGCCGCGGTATCATCCCAGCGACCAAGCCGTTCTGCATCGCGCGCGACGAGGCCGGCCAAACGCGGGGACACGGCAAATCCGTCATCGGCCAGCGCAATCCCTGCCTCAAACAGGTCCGGCCAGGGTGTCTTGCCCCAACGGCGGTGGGCCTCCTCCAAAAGCGCGGGCGTGCCAGGTGTTCCGACGGATCGCCCCCCGACAACGGCATCGAAGAACCCCATGGGTTCACCGTCTTCCGACTGAAACAGTGTCGGAGTGGCTGCCAATGGCGCGGTTTCGCGACCATCGAGCGTCGTCAGCTCTTGTGTAGCCGCGTCATACCAAACCAGAAACGCGCCCCCGCCCAGACCCGAGGACTGTGGCTCTACCAATCCCAGAACAACTTGCACCGCGACCATGGCATCAGCCGCACTGCCGCCTTTTCGCAGAATTTCGGCGCCTGCCGTGACGGCCAACGGGTTCGCGGCTGACACCATCCAATTATCTGCAACGACCGGTTCACCAGCGTTCCGCGCTGCATATGCGGCTTCGACCGTTTCGTTGATCTGCAAAACACTGCTGACGACGGCGGCCTCGGGCGCGACGCCGTCGGCCGCTTGTTGCGCTGACGGTGCGGTGGCCAACAAGACTGCAATCAAAGAATAAACAATGCGTCGCATGTGCCGGCTCCTCCTGGTTTTCGTCAGGCTAATTCGCGCACGACTTTGAGGGAAGCTCAAAGGTGCTTCGACGAGCCTTGATCAGAGCATCGAAGGTACAACCTGATCCGGTGGACGGTGGCCATCTTCAAAAGTTTTGACGTTGATTATCACCTTCTCACCCATTTCAATCCGGCCTTCGATTGTGGCCGATCCCATATGCGGCAGAAGCACAACATTGGGCAGTTCGCGCAGCCGTGGGTTTACGTCTGTGCCATGCTCATACACGTCCAGCCCGGCACCGGAAATCTCACCTGCACGCAGCATCCGGGTGAGCGCATTCTCGTCAATCACCTCCCCCCGCGACGTATTCACGATGACCGCCTCAGGCTTCAGGAGTTTCAACCGGCGCGCGTTCATGAGGTGGAAGGTTGACGGCGTCGACGGACAGTTCACACTGATCACATCCATGCGGGCGACCATCTGATCCAAGCTGTCCCAATATGTCGCTTCCAGGTCCTCTTCGATCTCAGGACGCAAGCGGCGACGATTGTGATAGTGAATCTGCATTCCAAAAGCGGCAGCGCGACGGGCCACAGCCTGACCAATGCGCCCCATACCAAGGATACCCAAGCGGCGGCCCGCAATGCGTCCGCCCAACAAAGCGGTTGGCGCCCAGCCGTCCCATTCGCCCTTTTGCATCAAATTCAAACCTTCGGGCAGGCGGCGCGTAACAGCAAGGATCAACCCCATGGTCATATCAGCCGTGTCATCGGTCAGCACACCCGGCGTGTTGGACACCAGAATGCCCCTCTGCCGCGCAGTAGCGACATCGATATGGTCCACACCGGCCCCGTAATTGGCGATTAGTTTCAGCTTTTCGCTGGCGCGACCGATCAACCCCGCGTCGATCGTGTCTGTCACTGTCGGCACAAGCACATCTGCAGTCTGCACAGCACCGATCAGTTCTTCCCGCGTCATGGGGGTGTCATCGTCGCGCAGCGTCACGTCGAACAGTTCCTTGAGCCGTGTCTCGACCGCATCCGGCAACCGTCGCGTTACAACAACACTCAGCCGTTCTCTTGGCACCTTGCTCCCCCTCGTGCTTTTCAAAATGCTTTGCTGCATGGCATGGTGACGCAGACCGTGACGGGGCACAAGAACCTCGCGCGGAAAAAGAGCAGATCAGGTGAACCGAGGCACATCGTGGCACAGCGCAACATTGGTATTGGGCGGTTTCTAAGCGTGTTTTTTGCTTTGGCGTTTGCGGGGCAAGCTGTTGCCGAGGACCTCGTGCGTGGGCCGGTGACAAACCTCCCCTTGCCCCGTTTTGTCTCCATGAAGGCGGCAGAAGGGAATGTGCGGCGGGGGCCATCGCTAAGCCACAGAATAGATTGGGTGTTTACCCGGCGTGACATGCCGTTGCGCATCACAGCCGAACATGGCCATTGGCGCCGCGTGCAGGATCGGGATGGCCAAGGCGGATGGGTGCATTACGCGTTGTTGTCTGGATCCCGCACCGTCTTGGTCGAACGCGATATGCTGACGCTACACCCGCGTCCGGATGCAAATGCGCCCGTCGTCGCCGCATTGGAAGCAGGTGTGATCGCACGTTTGGGCAAGTGCGAACCGGATTGGTGCCACCTGACAGCAGGTGGGTTCCGTGGATGGGCCAAAACTCAGGCTTTATGGGGCGTGGCCCCTGATGAACTGCGCAATTAGGACCGAACGAACGCGTCGGCTTTACCGTGTCGCATCAATGAATTTGTTCACAAGACCCGCCAATTCCATACCTACATCTTCCTGCAGGAAATGACCTGCATCCGGCAGGATCGTGTGTGGCTGGCCCGCAGCACCGGGGATCATCTTTTGAAAGAGACGGTCAACTCCCGCCATTATCTTGTCATCCGCCCCAAAGGCCGTGAGCCACGGTTTATCGTAGGTCTTGAGGACCTCCCATGCCTCTCGGTTGGGTTGCGATGCTGGATCATCGGGACGCGATGGGACAAGCGTTGGAAACTGCCGCGCGCCTGCCTTGTAACTTTCGTCCGGATAGGGCGCGTCATAGGCCGCAACTTCCTCCTCATCGATTTTCTTAGTCGTGCCGCCATAGATGATCCGACCCGCGGGAAACTCCGGCACCTCTTGCGAAAAGGCCCGCCAGCTTTCAAAGGCCTCGCCCATGGGATGATCCCCGGTCGGGAGCGCTGTATTCGCGGTCACAACGCGTGCAAACCGCTCTGGCATGGCGGCAACCAAGCGTAGGCCGATCAACCCGCCCCAGTCCTGACAGACCAATGTAATGTTGTTCAGATCAAGCGTGGTCAGCCATTCTGTCATCCAATCGACATGCGCTTGATAGGTATAATCTGACCTCTGAGCAGGCTTGTCGGATTTTCCAAACCCAATCAGATCCGGAGCAACAGCGCGGTGACCTGCCTGGACAAAAACCGGGATCATGTGACGGTACAGGTAGGACCAGCTTGGCTCGCCATGCATACACAAAACCGGATTGGCCTCTTTCGGCCCCTCGTCCACATAATGCAGCCGCAAGGCGCCATCCGCGATCTGTACGTAGTTTGGCTCGAAGGGGTAGTCTTTCAACCCATCAAATGCAGTGTCTGGTGTCCTGAGGATGTCCATCTGTCTTCCTTTCCCATATGCGCACATGCTACGCGGAAACCGAACGGGCAAAAGCAGAACGCCACGGCACATTCAAAGAAGGATCTCGTCATGAAAGCCATAATCTATGACGCATTTGGACCAGCAGAGCAGGTTCTGAAACTGGCTGAGATCGACATGCCCGCGCCTGCCGCAGGCGACGTCACTGTCGCAATAGCCTTTTCAGGTGTGAACCCGTCAGATGTGAAGGCGCGCGCAGGAACACGCCCGGGTGTGACAAAACCTCCGTTTCCCCAGATCGTCCCGCATTCGGATGGATCAGGTGTCATCACGGCCGTCGGCGATGGCGTTTCAGACGCGCGGATCGGAGAACGTGTCTGGATCTGGAACGGCCAATGGCAGCGCGCGTTCGGCACCTGTGCGGAAGCCATAACGCTGCCTGCGGAGCAAGCGGTTCCACTGCCTGAGAACATTGACCTTGAAACCGGCGCCGTTCTGGGTATCCCAGGTTTGACGGCCTGTTACGCTGTCTTCAGCGGCGGGTCAGTTGCCGGGAACACCGTCTTGATCCAAGGGGCGGCTGGTACCGTTGGATATCTGGCAACGCAATTGGCCCTGTGGGGCGGCGCGCGGGTGATTGCGACGGCCCGAGGCGAAGGCGCGGACCGCGTACGCGCATTGGGCGTTGACCACGTCATCGACTTCACACAACCGGACATGGTGCAACAAGTGATTGCTGCGAATGGTGGTCATCTTGTCGACAGGATTATTGAACCGGAATTCGGTCTGAACATCGCGTCGGACACGGACATGATCGCGCCCAACGGGACAATCTGTGCCTATGGCTCGGCGCTGGAACCCGCGCCTACCCTGCCCTTCATGCCGCTGATGTTCAAAGCTGTGACGATGGATCTCGCGCTAATTTACATTCTGACTGCGGAACAACGCCAAAACATGGTCGCGATGCTGACCAAGGCGCTGCAAGACAACGCGTTGAGCTGCCCGGTGGATGCAATATATCCTCTGGATCAAACCGCAGAAGCGCAACAAGCGGTTGAAGCAGGCGCGCGCGCCGGCGCCATTTTGGTCACGACTGGCAAACCGTAAGCCAAGAGGCAGTCATCGCGTCCTTGTTAGCACCCGCAAAATAGGCCGATGGCCCGCAAGCCCGTGTCATGGGGCCGTTAAGTGCGCCCAAACCTCGGTTGAAGTCCTGATCATTTCACGGCTCACAATTTTTCCTAAAAATCGGGCTTGAACAGGACCGCTGAGCCGGGTAATCAGCCGGTCACTGTTGGGGTGTAGCCAAGTGGTAAGGCAGCGGTTTTTGGTACCGTGTATCGTAGGTTCGAATCCTACCACCCCAGCCAGCCATCCGACATCTGTGGCGTCCGGCGTAATTTGCAACTTGTCCGGCTTGAAACACAACTTTTGTCGGGTAAGAACCAAACTTTCGCCAATTCAAGCTGACTTGTGGCCCGATGCCCAGCCGAATTGGTCGGTTCGCCGATTTTCAGAAAACGTTCCCGCGCGCTGTATCGAAGAGGGTTAGATTCGTCACTTATTAGCGCATTGGCAACTTTGCCGCGTAAGGTTTTGGCACTCAATGGTTTTGCCAGGGTCACCCAGTGACAGGTATCCAGATTTCTATGTCCCCGTGGCCAGTTTGGGGGTCAAAGCCCTCTCCGTATCGCTCAAGTTGGGGTCCATCGACGAGTTTGCGCTCCGTTTGCGCCAGCCATTCACCGAAGATTGATTTCCAGGTTCGCCTGATCTCGGAGACATGCCCTTGGTGCTGAAAAACCACGTAGGTCTGCGGCGGGACGCGGAGACCATCGAGTTCCTTCGCGGTATCGGAGTATTCAGTGACCTCGACACCGGTCATGTAGTCGATGTTGCCTTCGTCATCACTGTTGCACAGCACACCAAAAGCGATATCGCCTTTCTGCCCTTCAATTTGACCGATATGCGGCAAGAAGGCTTGCCATTGCGCTGGCATCTGGGCGTTAGACGTGTCGTTGTAGCGTCTTTTGAGGCCAACAATGAGCATTGCATCAGCTGCTTCAAATCGGGGTTCTGCAATTTTCATAGTCTCTTCGGTCATACGTATGGGCTCCACAAGTTCGATGTTTTGGAGAGAGCGGGCCTTGCGTATCGCATCCGGCGTGACGCCAAATTGATCTTTGAAGGCCCGGGTGAACGCCTCGTGAGAGCCATATCCAGCCTCGATTGCAACATCGAGAATACCGTCGTTTCCATTGATCAGGTTCTTGGCCGCTTCTGTTAACCTTCGGGCGCGAACGTAGCGCATGACGGACTGCCCCGAGCGGGTTCCAAACGCACGAACGAGATGAAATTTGGACAGACCGGCGGCATTGGCCACTTCGTCAAGTGAAAGCTTACCCTCGAAGTGCGTCTCAATGTACCAGATTGCCTTCCCGATCAAATCCATGAAATCCTCTCACGATGCCTGCCAACCATGCCGATCCGATTGAGCCTTTTCTTGATCGAGATTGCCATATTGAGCGACCATCATGTCAAGATATCGTTGGCCGATCAGCTTGCTGTGTGATTACGACTACGCCAACTGTGTGAACTCAATGACCCCGAATGCAGACATTGGCGCAGCCGCGGCGGATTGGCGTTTTGTCCCGCGATCTGTGAGTTCGTTTGCGCTGAGATTTTGCAATCGCAGCGAATGGCTGGTTCGACGGGCCGCACCGCGGCATCCTAATCTGCTGGCGAACGGCTGCAGTGGGCCGAACTTGAGTGAGGGCGGGGCAGAGCAGCATTATGTCAGCATTACTGACATAATGCAAAATCTATCTTATGTTAAGCTCAAGCGGGTCATGCTGCCACGCTGGCGGTAGTCCGCAAGGCGAAGCAGGTACTTGAGCGGGACCGGAAATCAGGAAGGCTCGCGCAGCATGTCGACCCCGAAGAGGCCGCCGAATTCTTGGTTTGTGTTGTCTGGGGTGCGCTTGCAGCGCAATGCCTTCAAGCAGATCACAATGCTGCGGGAAACAGTGCAGAGATGCTGAGGAAGACAATTGAAAGCTGGCAAAGTCGGTGACCGACTGTCGCGCCCCAATCGAATAAGCTTACGTTTATCGCGCTGCAGCAACTTTCAGACGACCGCGCCGACTTGCCA
>CAYODE010000183.1:0-7095 GCA_964402685.1 uncultured Aestuariivita sp.
GTGCGTGCGGCAGATGCGATTACGACATTTGTCATGTGTCCTGTCCTCTAGGTCCGTTGTCTTGACGCGAGGAACATGGGGCACGAAACACAGCCAGCCTGGCGCGTACCCCAGATACCCGCCTTCGGACCTGCTGATACAGTGTGCGGGAAACCGCGACAACGGACACGGTGTCTCAGGCAGATTGTCGCTGTTGCGGCGCTAGCCAAACAACCGCCTGTCCTTTTGGGGAAGCCACGGCGGACGGACGACCGGAGCCCCATAGAGAAACCCTTGCAGGCAGTCAGCGCCCAAGGCTGTAAGGTATTCGGCATCGGCAGGGTGCTCGACGCGTGTAGCGACCGTGAACATGTCGAAATTGCGCGCTACAGACATCAGTGAGGCGGTCACCACTTGGTGGTCAGCATTAGCATGTATTCCGGAGGTGTACTGACCATCGATCTTGACCGCGTCAAAGCAAAAATCCTTTAGGAATTTGACAGCAAACAAACCCGAGCCAAACTCATCCAATGCAAACGAGATCCCGTTGCGCTGCTGTTCGGACATGAAACCTGCAACAATCTCTGGCACTGTCATGGCCGACTTTTCCGAAATCTCCAGGATCAGGCGTTCGCCCAAAGTCGCGTCTTGTTTCAGAAACCGGTTCAAGATGTTTTGCCAGGGTCGGTAGCCGATTGACCGACCAGACATATTAATCGACAGCCGCAGCTGCGGGTGGGCCTGCAATGCCTTCAAGCCAAGGCGCAAAGACTGGCAATCGAGCTTCCTGCCCAGTTCGCTGTGTTCTGCATCACCCATAAACTGGACGGCCGGGATCACCCGACCCGTGGCATCAAGAACCCGTATTAGCCCCTCATAGAAAGCAACCCGACCCGGCGCTTGCGCTTGCATGATCGGTTGATACGCCAAAAGCACTTCGCCCGCGCTAACGGCACGATCCACCATAGTGAGCACATCTTCATCACGCGATTTCGCGGCAAGCTCCAGAGGGCTGTCTGGTTGTATCTTTTGGGGTCTTCTGCGCGACATCCTGCAGTCCTGCGGCCAATCAAACTTGCCCGTATTTGGCCTCACGAACCCTAAAATTCGCTTAAGGTGTCTCGGCCATTGCATATAGCAGAAAAACTGAAACACTCGAGCCAGGACGGAGGGCGCGATGGAACGCTGCGGCTGGGCAGGGCCCGAACAAATCTACTTGGATTACCATGATACGGAATGGGGCGTGCCCGAATATGACAGTCGCGCGTTGTGGGAGAAACTCATCCTAGACGGTTTCCAAGCCGGACTAAGCTGGATTACCATCCTCAAAAAGCGCGAGAACTTCCGCGCTGCTTTTGAAGGGTTTGATCCGAATGTCATTGCGACATGGGGTGAGGCTGATGTGGAACGATTGCTCGCCAATCCGGGCATCATCCGGCACAGGGGCAAGATCCAGGCCACCATCGGTAACGCCAAAGCGTGGCAAGAGATCGAAGAAAACGGTGGATTTGATGCCTTTCTCTGGGGTTACTTCGATGGCAAGCCGCTTCAGAATAAGTGGCAGTCACTGGATGAAGTTCCTGCGTTCACACCGTTATCAGAGCAGATTTCCAAAGACTTGAAAAAGGCCGGGTTTCGATTTTGCGGACCAACCATCGTATATGCGTTCTTGCAGGCGACCGGGTTGATTAACGATCATTTGGTTAGCTGCCCATGTCATGCGCGCGTTGCGGCTATGGCGCGCTAGCAAGCGACCTTGTGGCAATACTCAGCCTGAGCGATTTTGAGACCCTGGAGAGATCTGAGGTAATAGCAGTTCCGCCCAAGCCGCATACACCTCTGGTCCCGGATGAAATCCGTCCTCTGCCATATGGTCGACGCTTAAGTCGAACTCCAAGGGTGTAACGGACACACTGTCCAATCCGGCGGCATAGCTCCGCAGATGACGATCAAAGCGCTGCGCCTGGCGCTCCAATACCCAACGCAGTGGATGAGGCAGCAGTGGAAACTCTCCCATCGGCGGCAATCCGGACAAACAGATCTGCCGTACTCCGAACGTGTGCTGTAATCGACTAATCAAACGTCGTTGCCGACGCATCCAGATCTGTAAAGGAACGGCACGGGTTACGTCATTCACCCCCAGTGCCACAACTGCCACATCAAACTGCGCGGGCCCAAGCGCATCAAGCCTGCGCAATGCATCTCGCGTGGTGTGCCCCGTTGTCGCTTCAAGTCGCCATCGCACGCGGTTTGTCCGGGCAAGGCGCTTTAGCAACTGACCGCTCAAGGCCTGATCTTGATGTGGCGCGCCGACCCCGGCGGCCGAGCTGTCGCCCAAAATCAGCAACCGCAACTCGGGCCCTTGCCCTGCCGTTCCGCTGCGTGGACCGGCGGCTTCAGGCAATTTCAGCGCGCGGCCACGGACCTGCAAAGCCTGCGCCACCAACAATGGGAAAAGCGCAACACGCGCCGGCATATCGATCAGCAGATGGCTCATCAAAAACCGGGACTACCCGCATCTTCGGGATGGCGGTCAAGGTGCTTTTTCTTGATCTCTTCTGATGTATCGCGCGATCCATCATGGCTCCAACCCGGCGGGGCGACCGCGTACATCACCCTATCGCGCCATGTCAGGCCCCTGCGGGTGACATCCTGAAAGATGCCGATCCATTCGTGAAACGCGACCCGGATCGGATTGAACGTGCCCAGATTGCGCACCAGACCGTAATCGGGTTTTTCGTCATCCAACTCTGGAACGAAGGTGCCGAACATCTTGTCCCAGATGATGAACACTCCGGCATAATTGGCATCCAGATACCGCGCATTGCGACCATGATGCACCCGGTGGTGGGACGGGGTGTTCATTATCGCCTCGAACCAACGCGGCATTTTGCCAATGGCTTCGGTGTGGATCCAGAATTGGTAGATCAGGTTCAAACCACCGCAGAACAAAACCATGGCGGGATGAAAACCCAGCAGGATCAACGGTGCCCGCACCACCATCATAAAGGTGAAGGTACCCGTCCATGTTTGTCGGAGTGCCGTCGTCAGATTGTAGTGTTGGCTGGAGTGGTGGTTCACATGGCTCGCCCACACCCAGCGGATACGATGGCCAAATCGGTGCACCCAGTAATAACGCAAATCATCCAGAACAAAGCACAACGTCACGACCCACAGCGACGTGCCCAAATCAAAAGGTGTCAGCGCCCACAGGAACATGAAAAAGCCCCAAGCAATGAAGCCCAGCACAATGCCCGACGCGACGTTGCCCGCGCCCATGATCAGAGAGGTGACGGCGTCGCGTGTCTCGTACCGGCCACCCCGATGTTTAACGAGGATCCACGTCAGCTCGATCAAGATTGCGGCAATGAAAAAGGGGACGGCCCATTGGACAACGTCAGGGTATGTCAGCGTATCGGTCATTGCGGGAGTATCAGCTTTTGCCAGACAAGACGTTCGTCTTCGTCAAGATGAAGGTGGACTTTTGGGGCTGTGAAATCATGAAATATTACGCTCAGCCCGTGTGGCTCATCAATCAGGTCGAAATCAGACAAATGCCGACCGACGGTGTCGGCGCCCATCACCCATAAAAGCCCGGCTCCCTGCTCAGCCATCACGAGAGCCGCTTTGGCATCATGCGTCACCCAGACGGATTGAACAAAGTCGTCTGGATAATGCCGCGCCCATTCGCTTTGTGCGTCGGCTTCATTCAGCTGTCGCGGCTTGGCCAGGCCCGCAAGCCAGGTCAGTCCAGCGATGGCAGCGATGCCTCCGACGACAAGAGCAAGTAGGATTTCAAGCGGCATGGTTTCTCCCTGGCGGGGAGTGAAACTCAAGGTGCGTTACCTGTCAAAGGGGGCGTCGCGTCAGCGGTGCAGGCCCACGTCAGAATCGCGCCCTAGTCGTCGCGCCCGGGCTCGTTGGGATTGCTGGAGAATAGTGCAATTTTGTTTCCTTGTGGATCGCGCAGATAACCAACAAAGAACCTTGGGCCATACGCAGCACGAAAGCCCGGCGCGCCGTCATCGGAACCACCGGCGGCAAGTGCGGCAGCGTGCAAGTCGCGCACCTGCTGTTGATTTTGGGCTTCGAACGCAACCATGTTGCCGTTCCCAGCAACGGCTGGACCGCCATCGAAGGGCCTTTTGACATAGAAGTCTGGCCTGACGACGCTTTGACCCGGGTGCGCGGGAAGGACATAGCTCAGATCGCCATGGTATTCTTCCAGCGTGTAGCCGAGCGCTGGTAAAAACGCCGAGTAAAAACGTTCGGCTAATGCAATGTCATTAACACCGACGGTGACATAGGCGATCATGCTGGATGTCCTGTTCTAAGGTTCGATCACAGCGGCGAAGCTATATTCACTCTAGCAGATAAACAATCGATGGGTCGGGTCGCTCGTGTCTCTTTTGCATTCACTTAACAAAGCGATCGATTTTCGGCGGCCCGACCTATCGTACTTTTTCACACGCCAGCTTCGACCCGTGCTTTCAACGCTGTGTTCATCGCGACAAAGCCTGCTTCTGTTTTCGAGCCGATCAAAGCCATGACAGGATGAACGAGCATTCCTGAAAAGTCTTCGCCATGGCGAAAGAGCGTTGTGCCCCTGTCGGTTTCTTCGAGCACGAAATAGTGCTCACCATCAAAAATACCGCGAACACCCATCGCGCCCCGCCACCGCAACTCTTCGTTTTCCGCGGCGACCAGAACCGTTGGTCGAACGGCTGTCGCATTAAAGTCTGGCAGTTGAATGGTCACGTCCAATGTGCTGCCTTCGGCCAATTCACCAGAAAATGATTGGATTAGTGGGTTCCAATCGGCATGGCGCGGCAGGTCGCTAAGCACCTCCCACACCGCATCACGCGGCGCGTCGATCTCAATCTCGGTCACAAGTGTTCTGGAGGAAAATTGCCCCGCTACATAAGTTAGGGCGAGGGCCCCGGCAGCGACGATTGCTGTTGTCTTCAGAATAGGCATGGGTGTTCTCTCCTTCTGTGCATCGACAAAGTCCTGGCGATGCATGGTTGCGTTGAGGGAGAACGTATCGATGCGCTTGAGTATATAAAATCAACGAAAACTGGATCTTGATATAAATTTTTCTATATATTCCAGCATATGAAGCTGTCTTGGGATATGATCCACACCTTCGATGCTGTCGCAAAGACCGGCAGCCTCTTGGCCGCGGCGCGGACGCTGCGCGTGTCGCAACCAACCGTCGGTCGACGCATTGATATTTTGGAAGAAATTTTGGGGGTCACTCTTTTCGTGCGCAGTCGCGATGGGATGGCGTTGACAGATGCTGGCGTTGATCTGGTTGAGACCTCGGGCGAAATGGTCCGTATGGCCGGAGAGTTCGAGCGTCGTGCCACAGACAGTCACACCGATATCGCTGGCACAGTGCGCCTATCGGTCAACGATATCCTGGGCATTCACGTCATGCCAAACCTGCTGCTTGAGTTTATGGACACTTACCCGGACATCCATGTTGAACTTGAGATAACCAACGCAGCAAGCAACCTTTTGCGTCGAGACGCGGATGTCGCCGTGCGGATGTTCAGGCCGGTTCAAAACGATCTGATCGCACGCAAAGCTGGCGACATCTCACTGGGATTTTATGCAAGTAAGTCGTATCTCCAAGCCCACGGGCGGCCGAGGACGTTTGCTGATCTCAAATCCCACCGTCAAATCGGATTTGATCGCGAGACGTTTTTTGTCGATGGCGCCAAAGCGCTGGGCGAAACGGTCACTTCCTCTGACTACGCATTTCGGTGCGACAACATCCTCGCTCAAATCGAAGCGGTAAAGGCTGGTATTGGTATCGGTGTGCTGCATCAGGGGCTTGCGGCCCGATTTGAAGACTTGGAACAGATTCTGCCACAAATCGACCTGCCGGAGTACGAGATATGGGTCGCTTGTCACTCAGAAGTGCGGCACAACAAGCGCATCCGGTTGCTGGTCGACTATCTCGCTCTTAAACTGCGCAGGCCTTACAGTTAGACAGTTTTGCCGCAATCCGGTTAGCCCTCACCGTCGGTCGTGGCAATCAACGCGGCCAAAATAGCTTTTGCATTTTCTGATGCCCAATCCGCGTCCCCGCGCAACCGAGCAACCTCGTTTCCGTCTGGGTCGATGATCACTGTGATCGGCAGGCCAAAGATCCCCATCTCCTTGGCCACATTTTGTTTCGGGTCCTGATGGCGCGGCAGGTTCGTCACGCCAATGTCTTTGAAAAACTTGACGATGCCTTGGGGCGAGTTCCGGCCTGTTGCCAGAGTGACAACCTCAAACTGGTTCCCGCCAAATTCGGTCTGCAATTCAGACAGCATCGGCATTTCCTTACGGCACGGTGCGCACCAGGTCGCCCAGAAGTTCAAGAGCACCCATTTTCCGCGGTAATCTGAAAGCCGCCCCTCTCCTGCACCATCAGCCAGATTGAAAGACGCGTCTGAGACCGGCTGCGGATCGTCCACGAACACCAGTTTGCGCATATCGCCTTCACGCATCGCCTCGATTGCCGACAGATCCGCCATGGCAGTGTTTGCACCTAAGATCAGGCCCAGATAGAGAAGCGCAGCACAAAGTTTTTTCATAACCCCTCCAAAAGGGCAGCAAAGATGAGCGATACTTCCTCAAACCAAATGTGGGGCGGCCGGTTTGCCGCTGGTCCGGACGCAATCATGGAGGCGATCAACGCCTCGATCGGGTTCGACCAGCGCATGGCCGCGCAGGACATTGCAGGATCAAGGGCCCACGCAGCAATGCTTGCCGCGCAAGGCATCCTGACTGATAGCGATGCCAAAGCCATACGGGAAGGTCTGCTCACGGTCTTGTCAGAGATCGAAGCAGGGAATTTTGCGTTTTCGACCGCGTTGGAAGACATCCACATGAATGTCGAGGCTCGACTGAAAGAGATCATCGGGGAACCGGCGGGCCGTTTGCACACAGGTCGCAGCCGGAATGACCAGGTTGCGACCGATTTCAAACTCTGGGTGCGCGATCAGTTGGATGCGGCGGATGCCGGTTTGGAGGCATTGATCCGCGCGTTGATCGATCAGGCAGATAACTTTACTTGGCGCCCAGGCAGGTGAATATTACTTACTACTAATTACAAATTTT
>CAYODE010000184.1:0-7080 GCA_964402685.1 uncultured Aestuariivita sp.
AATCCCCGGGTGGCAGCACTGGCATATGACAGATTCGTGACGTTGACACCGCTTAACACGGCATTACCGTCCCGCAAAGTTCAACACCCGGGAAGGTACGGATATGACCCAAATCGATTACTATTTTGCGACAGTTTCACCCTACACATACTTAGCCGGGACGCGCTTGGAAGAGATCGCACAACGCCAGGGTGCAAGCATCAATTACAAACCGCTGGATATCCTTGCTCTCTTCACACGGACCGGGGGCGTTGCCCCGAAGGAACGGCACCCAGCGCGGCAGGAATACCGCGCGCAGGAGCTTGTGCGTCAGGCGAGCAAGCTCAGCATGCCATTCAACCTTCAACCCGCGCATTGGCCAACAAATCCTGCGCCATCATCCTACGCCTTTATCGCGGCGCAAAACGCCGGTGGCGGTGATCTCGGTGCATTGGTTCATGCGTTTACGCGCGCGTGCTGGGCGGAACAAAAAGACATCGCGCAGGACGACGTGATCCGTGAATGTCTGTCATCGGCCGGGTTTGATCCGAGCCTTGCGGATTCCGGGCTCTTGCAAGGGGCTGAAGCCTATGCCCGTAACCTAGAGGACGCAGCGGAACATGGTGCATTCGGAGCGCCGTTCTATATCACCGAAGATGATCAGCGTTTCTGGGGTCAAGATCGGCTTGACGACTTGGAAGCGCACCTTATCGCCTTGAAAGGCTGACAGACGTGAAAGACGCGTTGGCATCTGAGATTTACCGCACCTCCATGGGTCACGGACCCCGGGACGTGCTGGCTTTGCACTGTACATTGGCCCATTCGGGCGCGTGGCGCGGCGTTTTGCGTGAGTTGCAGGACGAGATCACCATGCATGCCATCGATCTTCCCAGCCATGGTCGCAGTGCGGATTGGCAGCCATCTGACGGTGATTTTCAGGATGCTGCCGCTGAGGGGGCTCGTGCCGTGCTGGATCGGTCGATGGATTTGGTTGGGCATTCGTTTGGCGCGACAGTGGCGCTGCGGCTGGCGGCAGAACAACCTCATCTGGTCCGATCTTTGACGCTCATCGAACCTGTGTTTTTTGTCGTTGCAGCGGAGGACGCGCCAGAGATCCTGAAGCAACACGATGCCGATGCACGGCCTTTCTTTGAGACCTATGAAACCGGCGATGCCGCTTTGGCGGCGCGCCTGTTCAACCGGATGTGGGCTGATCCAACAAGCCCACGCTGGCCTGATTTGCCCGAGGCCACGCGCGCGGCGATGACCCGTGCAATTCACGTGGTGCCGGCAAGCGGTCCTGCGATTTACGTTGATCGTATGGGCCTTTTGGAGCCGGGTGGTTTTTCACAGATTACCGCACCCACTCTGCTTTTGAGGGGCACGAACACGCATGAGGTGATCGGTGTGATCAACGAAGGGCTCGCGCGTCGGATGCCAAATGCCGAGAGCCTGATCGTTGAGGGGGCAGGGCATATGTTGCCGATCACCCATCCCAAAGAAACGGCCAGCCTCCTGCGCAACCATTTTGTAAAGGCTCCGCTGGCGGTTTGATCAAAAGCGCCTTTAGACGAGGGACAAAAACGCGTCGATCTGCTCGTGGCCGATGGACCAGTCGCAGACAAGGCGACACGCCAGCATTTCGTCAGGATCGCCGTCCATGGATCCGCCCCACAGATGATACATCGCGCCTTTCTCGAAAAGGTCATGATGCTTGGCACGCGGAAATGCAGCAAAGATCATGTTAGCCTGTGGCTCGTGGAGGAACTCAGCGCCCTTAGAGCGCAACCCGTCGGCCAGTCGAGCGGCATTATCATTGGCCATCCGCGCAGACTTCACCCACAGATCCTCCCGCAAATAAGCAGCCATCTGCGCTGACAGATAGCGATGCTTGGAAAACAGATGCGCGCCGCGCTTGCGCCGCAACTCGAACTCCCATGCCTTTTCGGGATCAAAAAACACAACGGCTTCAACACCGAGAAGCCCGTTTTTCGTGCCGCCAAAGCTGACGGCGTCCACACCGGCTTTCCACGTCATGTCAGCGGCCGAGCAGTTCAACGCGACAAGTGCGTTGGCAAACCGCGCACCATCCAGATGCACTGGCAAATCAAAGGACTTTGCAACCGCGCACAGTTCTTCCAACTCTGCGAGGGAATAGACAGACCCGCGTTCAGTCACCTGAGTGATGGCTACAGGACCACGCTGGGGGCCGTGCACGCCGCGGGTTTCTTCGGCTGCGATGGTCGCGTGCAACGCATTTGCTGTCATTTTGTCTTCGCCCGGAACCAAGGTTAGCTTGGCTCCCGAGGTGTAGAACTCTGGCGCGTTGCACTCATCCTCATGGATATGTGCGACGGGAGAACAAAACACTGTTTGAAAGGGCTGGCAAAGCGTGGCGAGAGCAAGGGAGTTTGCCGCCGTGCCCGTGGCGACAAGATACACAGCGGCTTCTGGCGCTTCGAAGATGTGGCGGATTTTTTCCCTCACCTCGTCCATCAAAGCGTCTGCGCCATAGGCCATCGCATAGCCTTCGTTCGCTTCGCTCAAAGCGGTCAGAACTTCGGGATGAACAGGGCCTGAATTGTCTGAGGCGAAGTACATCTAAAGCGGCTCCTCGATAATGTAGTCTTCCCAATCGTCTTCGGGGATTTCGAACTCCGGAACGGTCGCGTTCTGCATCGAAACACCGGCCTTGTACACGGTATCCGCAGTGCCTGAAATCAGCGGATGCCACTCAAAAAGCGGTTTTCCCTCATACACTAACCGATACGCACAGGTTTCAGGCATCCAGTACAGATTATCTTCGATATTCGACGGCTTTAGCACGATGCAGTCGGGAACAAACTGGTGACGGATATCATATTGTGCGCAGCGGCAGTTGGTGTCGTCAAAAAGGCGGCACGCGATGTTGGTGAGCACGACCTCTCCGCTGTCTTCGTCTTCAAGTTTGTTCATGCAGCACTTGCCGCATCCATCGCAAAGCGCTTCCCACTCCGCCGGAGACAGGGCGTTGAACGCCTTGCGTTCCCAGAACCGGTTGCCCAGCCCCTTGCGTGGGATCGGATCACTCATAGAGCGGCCAGAATATCGCGAGCGCGTGCGCAATCCGCATCCATCTGGGTGATGAGCGCGTCCAAACCCTCAAAGGTCTCTTCGGGACGCAGATATTCGACCAAACCCACTGACAAGGTCGCGCCATAAAGATCGCCCGAGAAATCAAAGAGGAAGGTCTCGAGGTTCGGACGATTCTCTCCGAACATGGGACGCACACCCATGGAGGCCGCCCCGTGATAGCTGCCCTGATGCGGGCCATCCAGCACATCGACCAAAACCGCATATACGCCGAACGCAGGAGGGTGCAGGCCGTCGATGGACATATTGGCGGTGGGATACCCCAGCTCGCGCCCGCGTTGTTCTCCTCCAATCACAGGGCCTTCGATTCGATGCCAGTGGCCCAGCATCGCGGCGGCATCGCGCGTGCGGCCTTCGCTCAATGCGGTGCGAATAGCTGTCGACGACACGGTTGCTTCTCCACTCTCCAATAGTTCCGCGATTGTAACGCCAAACCCCATTTCTGAACCGAAGCGCTTTAGATCCTCGGCGGTGCCAGCTCGGGCTTTGCCAAAGCAGAAATCAGCACCCACGACTACATGGCGAAGCCCCAGGCCATCACAGATGACATTACGCGCAAATGCTTCTGGGCTGAGAGAGGCGAGGCTTGCATTGAAGTTCAATTCGTAAAGCCGCTCGACACCCAATTTGGCCAATCGCGAGGCGCGTGCCTCGGGGCTCATCAGGCGGAACGGCGGTGCATCAGGCGCAAAATATTCTCGTGGATGCGGCTCAAATGTCAGGATTCCTAACGGGGCCTCGGGCAACGCCTTGCGTGCCACGTCAATCACCGATTGATGGCCCAAATGCACACCGTCAAAATTGCCGATTGCGGCACTGGCTCCCCGGTCTTCGGGGGTGGTGTAGGTGTAATCTCGGATGATCCGCATGGGCAGCAGGGGTAGCGGCCTGTGCCCGCCTCTGCAAGAGGGCGCGAACGCATAACACGATGTTGGAACGCCGCCCCTCTTCAGGTCAGGAAAACCTGACTCACCGGGTGACGCGCGCTCTGGTATGGGTGACGTAAGGGAAGCAGGTGCGCAAGGAGGGCAACCGATGACCGTCATAATAAGAAGATTAGTTGACGTTGCGCATATAAAGTTGGCCTGGTCGCGTCGGCCGACAGAGATCGAGGTCCAAGACGCGCGCGATGACTTGGGGCCGGAGAATATGCCCGGTTCAGCTAAATCGCGCGAAGTTGCGCGCCGCCGATATCAGCGAGAATTCGTTCGGGAGAGTCTCCAGCGTCGGTTCTACTGAGTGCCCGTCAATCGAACTTACGGCTTGGGGCCAGCACCATGGCCTCACCAATCAGCACCTTTTTGCCGTCAACCGAGCAATGGCAATCGAGTTTGACGCGCCGTTTGGAAAAATCGATGTCGACAACCTTCACCTCGGCATAGACCGTGTCGCCTGGGCGCACCGGAGCAAGGAACTTCAGCGACTGCCCCATATACACGGTGCCGTGCCCCGGTAACTGCTCACCAATCACGGCTGAGATCAGGCCAGCAGTTAGCATCCCATGAGCGATGCGGCCCTCAAAAATTGTGTCTCGGGCGTAATCGTCATCCAAGTGAACCGGATTTCTGTCGGTGGAGACTTCGGCAAACATTTCGATATCCCGGTCGGTGACGACCTTCTGCAGATAGCGCGACATGCCCATCTCGATATCCTCGATGCAGATCGTGCCACGGGGCAGATTATCCAACATGTTTCCCTCCGATCCGAGTTGGCCAAGTAATAATTAGTTAGCCGGAGTGTCGATTTCGGCAAGTTTATTACTTTGCGAGCGCAGAAAAGCAAGGGAAAAATGCTTAGCGCAGCTTCCCGATTGAAAAGGTGGGATTGGACATTTCTTTTTGTATATAGATGCTTAGGGCATCCGGGTCGGGTTGATGCGACGTTTTGGTCTCAGCCGCGGCCAGTCCCCCGGTAATGAAGAGAGAATCGATATCCTCGCCCATCGCGCCCTGGATGTCTGTGTGAATGCCGTCGCCAATCGCCAGAATGGCTTGATCCGGGATGCCAGGCTTGACCGCAGCCAGTCGTCGACGCGCCAGATCATAGATGGGCGGATGCGGTTTGCCGAAATAGAGGCTTTCGCCGCCCATCTCTGTGTAAAGCCGCGCCAAGGCGCCGGCACACCATTCCCTCGTTTCGCCGCGATCCACCACGATATCCGGATTTGCGCATAGCAGTTTCAAACCTTTTTGTTTGGCATACAAAAACTGCGGTCGCATAGTGTCCGGGTCTGCTAAGGGATCAAACGGACCTGTGCACACAATGCCGTCCGCGTTTTCCAAATCGACCTGTTCGATGTCCACTGGGTCCTCGATAATCTGGATTGGATCGAAGAACCGCGTATCTCTGGGCTCACCGATGAACCAGACTTTGGATCCGACAACACCTCGAAACATGGCGGCGCGCGCGCTGTCACCGCTGGTTGCGATGCTGTCCCAGGCGTCGTCCGGCACGCCAAAGCTCACCAGTTGCTTTTCCACGCCTGCCCGGGCACGCGGCGAATTGGTGACCAAAACGACGATCCCGCCTTTTTTGCGGTAGGCCTGCAGCGCCGAGACTGCCTCGGGCAATGCCCGCAATCCGTCATGCACGCAGCCCCACAGATCGACAAAGGCCGCTTCATAGCGGTCAGAGATGTCGGTGAACGAGGAGATGATTTGGGTCATGGACGAGGCCTCGGCTGATCAGTTCTTTGCCGACTCTATGACGAAGCAACACAGCGGAAGCTAGCCCAAACCTACGGTCTCGCCCCGGCGGACTGGAAGAATCTTGGCGGGGAGCGCCTTTGTTTTGCGTCCTGCCGTGCTGTCTCCGCGTGTGATTGGGTTTGGAGCACCGAGACAGCGAGAGGGAGAATTGTTGGCGCTGCGATTGGTGCCACGGCGATCAGCGCCCAGAGAAGTGGGACCGCGTTCAGCAGGCTGCGGAAAGGTTCTTTGCGGGTTTTGTGCCGAAATTTTCGCTGAGCGATCTTGGCTCCAATCCAACCCCCGCACAGCGCCAGTAACAGAAGATACGATTCAGAAAACCGCCATTGGCCCCGTTGCGCGCGGCGTTTGTCGATCCGAAATGCCTGAAAGGCCAGAAAGTTAACCAAAACAAGAAAAGAAAGAACGGACACAGGAACCATAATGAAACTGTGTACAAAAAAAGCGACGCCATTTTGGCGCCGCTTTGTTCTTTTGCTGCTCTATTCCGCGCAGGGCGACAGTGACATGTGCCGGTTGATCAGACCTTCAGGTTTGGAATGATCTGCTTTTTGCGGCTGACGACGCCTGGCAAAACGACCGTGTCGCCCGAAACGGTCGCATCAAAGCTCTTCTCCGCAACAGTTTTCACCAGATCGTTCGGCACCAGAAGCGTGGCCTCCTCATTCAGGATATCGACAACAAACAACAGGACCTGATCTGCTCCGTCTTCTTGGGCCACGCTTGTCATCGCGCCCATTAGGCTGTCTTTGCGATCCAGAACGGTTCCCGGAGACGTGGTTTCCAAGACGCTGACGCGGAATTGCTTGCCGCCGACCTCGTATTCCTTTGAATCCATCCGCAACAATTCGGCATCTGAAAAGGACGATACGTCTGACTTGGCGGCAAACATCTCGGCCGCGTAGGCGGGGATGTCGACGCCCAGATCTTTTGCAAGATCATGGGCGATAGCCTTGTCTTCCTGAGTGGTCGTTGGCGAGCGGAACTCTAGCGTATCGCTCAGAATGCAGGAGAGCATCGTACCTTTGATCCAGGCCGGTGCCTGCGCCATGTCTTTGCCGATCATCTTCCACATGATCGTGGCCGTACACGCCAGCGGTTCGATACGGATATCAATCGGGCCTTTGGTCTCTAAACCTCCGACCAGTTTGTGGTGATCAATGATGGCGCGGATATCTGCGCTATTGATGTCATCAGGCAGCTCAGCCGGATTGTTGGTGTCGACAATCACCACTGGCTGATCGTCCGCCACTCCGTCGAT
>CAYODE010000185.1:0-7031 GCA_964402685.1 uncultured Aestuariivita sp.
GTTCGTCGGTGCCGCCGATATACATGCCGGGGCGTTTGCGGACGGGTTCCAGCCCTTCAAGCACCTCAATGGAAGAGGCGTCATAGGTGGGGGCCGTACCGGTCAAGAGATCATTTGGCATATGCGCTGCTCTGCTTTTGTTTGTTGGTGGGCATTATGGCAGGGGGCTGGCGGTTGGGGAAGGGCTCTGTCTGCGGCCATCTGGGGATAATTCGCGGCTAACTCGGGTTGCATTGAGTTATACTTTAGTACATATGTACATTTATGGCTACTCAGATTGAACGTGTTCAAACCGGTATCCGTATCGAAAAACGGTTGCTCAAAGTATTGAAAGGGCTGGCAGAGCATTTGGATATGTCTGTCGGCGACCTGATCGAAGGGATTGCTTTGCACAGTTTTGAGAACAGACCGCCATTCTCTGATGAGACTTTGGGTAAGATCGCTCAGTTGAAAGACGTTTACGATCTGGAGTGGACGGCCGCTGACAGCCACGCGTTTAAGGAGGATGATCCATGACCCACCCTGGCCAGATCTCCGAAGTAACACGCGCGTTTCTGGATCACAGCATTGAGGCAAGCACCTTCCATCATGCACAGCATGTTCGCGTTGCCTATGATCTGTTGCAAACACAGGATTTTATTGACGCGGCAGCGACTTATGCAAAAGGGCTGCGCGTCATCGCGACAGCAGCAGGCGTGCCCGAGAAGTTCAATGTGACGATCACCTACGCATTTATGAGCCTGATTGCAGAGCGGTGTGCGACACTGGTCAACGGTGGATTTGATCGTTTTATCGCAGACAACCCGGATCTTATGTCGAAATCGGCGTTGTCAGGCTGGTATGCTGATGACCGGCTCCATTCGGAGCTGGCCCGGAGCGTGTTTCTGCTGCCGCAAGCGGGTTAAGCGGTGCCGCGTTGGAAAACTTCAAAAAGCGGCAATGACTGCGACAGTGACCGCAAGTGTGCATACTGCAATGGCAAATCGGGACATGAGCCCATCCAATCGTTGAACACTTGCAGTATGCAGCGGATCAGGCGGCCCAGACAGTCAGGTATTCCTAACCTCTGCCGGACCAGTCGAGAATAATCTGGGCCATCTCTTTTGGCTTTTGATGCGCCAGCCAGTGATCGGTACCCGGAAGGGTCACTCGAGTAAGGTGCGGAGCGAAGTCTTCCAGTCCCATCGTTGCTTCTGGCAGAAGCGCGGTGTCGTTTTCGCCCCAGATCAACAGATGGGGCTGAGGAATCATAAGCTTGTCGACAGGGAAATCCGGAAGATTGGTGATCGGCTCACCTGGTTTGGCAACGATCATGGGGGAAGAACGATACCAATGGACCATCGTCTTGAGACGTCCGGGGCGGGACCATTCCGTGACATAGGCGTCTAGCGTGTCTCCAGACAGCCAACCCATGTCCATGTGTGCCGCAAAAAGCGCGCGCAGTTTGGCGTAATTGTCAGCGGCCAGAATATCTTCGGACCCTTCCACGCGAAGCCAATCAATATATTGCGAAGCTTCTGATTGCGCCCCACCTGCCGCGAGCGATGTTTGAAACGGTACAGGATGGACTCCGTTGGCGATAATCAACCGATCCACCAAATGCGGCCGGCGCATCGCCAAGGTATAGGCAACAGCCGCTCCCCAATCGTGTCCCAGAACTGTGACAGCACCTTGACCGAGGCCGGCTATCAAGTCCGCCATATCGCGACTGAGTGCGCCGCCGCTATATGCCGCCAGATCGTCCGGTCCCGCCGTTTCGCCATATCCGCGTTGGTCGGGTGCAATGCAGTAGAACTGATCGCTGAGATAAGGGGCAAGATCTGTCCAGGCGCCGCTGTATTCCGGAAACCCATGCAGCATCAAAAGCACAGGAGCGTCGGGGACACCCCAATGGCGGGCAAAGACGGGTCCGTTTTGGGTGGCATGCCAATGTGTGTTCATGCAGACACCCTTGTCGGGTGCAGCTGCAATGGCAAGCCTGACACCGCGACAGGACGTCCGGCTTGATCCCGATCAAAGCCGGAACAAGCGGTCTGTGGCAGACAGTTCGCAAGCCAAACAGGAGTTACGGAATGAATGTTGCGGAAGGCATCTCAGTTGCCAATGACAGTATAACATCGACACCGGCGGTGAGATCGCCCAGCCCAGAGGATGTGCGACGTGCGTTCGAAAGCGGGAAGTATCCATATTCCCGCAAGATGGGCCGTAGACAGTATGAGGCCGAGAAAGCCAAGCTGCAGGCCGAACTTCTTAAAGTGCAACTTTGGGCGCAGGACACCGGTCAAAAGTTCGTTTTACTGTTCGAAGGTCGGGATGCCGCCGGGAAGGGCGGTACGATCAAGCGCTTTACCGAGCATTTGAACCCGCGAACGGCGCGTGTGGTTGCTTTGAACAAACCCACAGATGAAGAACGCGGGCAGTGGTATTTCCAGCGCTACATCACCCATCTGCCAACCGAAGGTGAGATCGTCCTTTATGACCGCAGCTGGTACAACCGCGCGGGTGTTGAACGCGTTATGTCCTTCTGCGAACCGCATGAATATTTGGAATTCATGCGCCAGACCCCGGATTTCGAGCGGATGCTGGTACGGTCCGGTATTCGGCTTTACAAATACTGGTTCTCGGTCACACAAGAAGAACAAAAGCGTCGCTTCGCGTCGCGTGAGACCGACCCGCTGAAACAGTGGAAGTTGAGCCCGATCGACAAAGCCAGCTTGGACAAGTGGGGGGATTACACCGACGCAAAAGAAGCGATGTTCTTTTATACGGACACGGCTGATGCCCCGTGGACGGTCATCAAATCCAACGACAAGAAACGCGCGCGGCTGAACTGTATGCGCCATTTCCTGGCTTCATTGGACTACCCCGATAAGGATCTCGACGTGATTGGAGACCCTGATCCCCTGATCGTCGGACAGGCGCATCATGTCCTTCATGGATCAACCAATCATATTCACGCTGCGTCGTTGCGCGGCTAGGTGCTAATCACATTCAATTGCGGGGCGGGATCTTGCTCGCCCCCGGTTCTATTTCTAAGCTCCTCTGCATGTTGCCTATCGCGCGATCAGCTTTGTGGGCGGGCTTGTTTGGCCTTGCTGTTTCGCCATGTGTGGCGATGGCGCATCCGCATGTTTTCGTCGACACGGGGTTGAAAATCATCCTCGGCTCGGACGGTTTTGTTCAGGGTGTTGAGGTCAGCTGGGGGTATGATGCGCTGTATTCCATGCTGACCTTCGAAGATATGGGCCTTGATTCTGACTATGACGGCTTTCTGACCGACGCCGAAATCGTGACGCTGGCCGGCTTCGATTTGAACTGGCGTCCTGGGTTTGAAGGAGATTTGTTTCTTGAAGTGGCTGGGGTGCCGGTCGCGTTGGGAGCGCCAGAAGGTCGGGGCGTGCAGATCGAGGATGCGCGGATTGTCTCGACCCATTACCGGCCTTTGGTGACACCGGTAGCTGCGCGCGAGTTGGTTCTTCGCGCCTATGACCCGACCTTTTACACTGCCTATGATCTCACCCGTGACGTAACGGTCGAAGGTGCATGCACGGTCATCGTAACACCAGCGGATCTGGATGAAGCCTATACGCTTGTCGAAGAGTTGCTCTATGCGATGCCAACCTCTGAAGTGGAGGATAACTTTCCTGCAGTAGGTAAAGCTTTTGCCGACACCGTGGTGATCCAATGTACCGATTGATCTGGATACTTGCTGCGGTTGTCGTTGCACTGGCGAGCTGGCTTTGGGGTTTTGGCGGGGCCGACCTTGTCATGCGCGTGGCGGCTGAGGGTCAGCGTGAGGCGCAGCAGGCCATGGCGGGCGCATTGCGCGCACTCAGGGCCGGGGAGCCGGGTGCAATCGCGACGTTGCTGGGTCTTTCATTCACCTATGGGTTTTTCCATGCGGCGGGGCCTGGCCATGGCAAATTGATCATTGGCGGGTATGGAATGGCTGAACGCGTGCCAGTGGTCAGGTTGTCGGTTCTTGCTTTGGCGTCATCAGTTGCTCAGGCAGTGACCGCGATCCTATTGGTTTATGGTGCGTTTTCTCTACTGGATTGGGGGCGGCAACAGATGGTTGGTGTAGCCGAGGATGTACTGGCGCCTGCGTCTTTTGGGTTGATCGCGCTAGTCGGCGCATGGCTTGCTTTTCGGGGCGTACGGCGGTTTTTGAAAGCGCAATCTGCCGAAAGGCACAATCACGCGCATACGGATGGGCACAGCGAGGATGGGTCCTGTTCAAACTGTGGCCACAAGCATGGACCTACTGTGGAGGAAGCAGCCTGTGTGCGGTCCGTGCGAGATGCGGTAGCAGTGGTTGGTGCGGTCGCTTTGCGCCCCTGTACCGGGGCGATCTTTGTTTTGATTCTGACCTGGCAAATGGAGATCGCTGTGGCGGGTATCGCGGCGGCCCTTTCAATGGCCCTCGGTACGGCCTGTGTGACCGTAGGAGTTGCACTGGCAGCGGTCAGCTTGCGGGAAAGCGCGTTGATGCGTCTGCAAGGCGCAGCCGCGCTTCGGGCCACGGCGGCGTTGGAGCTGTTGGCGGGTCTTGTGATCGCCGTGGTTGCCGCGCAATTGGCAGTCTCCCTAATCTGACCTCTTGCGGGGGATGCGCAATCCTCCTACGGCTTGGCGCATGGGCCTTCCTTCTTTGACATATGGCGGTCACGCGCGTGCGGTATTGGTGCTGGGTTTGCCCTTGGTGGGTGGACATCTGGCGCAGTTCGCTATCGGACTGACCGATGCGGTTATGCTGGGTTGGTATGGGGTAGAGGCACTTGCCGCTGTGACCCTCGCGGGGACCTATTTCTTTGTCTTTTTTATTATGGGCTCGGGGTTCGCCTGGGCGGTCATGCCTATGGTGGCGGCGTTCGAGACTGATGGCGATCAAACCAATGTGCGCCGTTCCACGCGCATGGGCATGTGGCTGTCGATGCTGTTCGCGGTCCTTGCAATGCCGCTTTTGTGGTGGTCTGAGCCAATCCTGTTGCTCTTGGGGCAACAACCTGCAGTGGCAGCAGATGCGGCGGAGTATCTGCGCGTGGCCGGCTGGGGTATTTTCCCGGCGCTCATGATGATGGTGCTGAAGTCCTATCTTGCGGCGCTTTCACGGACCCAGGTTGTACTGTGGATGACGATCCTTGCTGCAGTCGCAAATGCTATCGTCAATTACGCGCTGATCTTTGGCAACTGGGGCATGCCCGAATTGGGCCTGTTGGGGGCCGCGGTGGCATCGGTGGTCACCCAGGTCGTCGCGATGGCGGGCATGATGATCTATGCGATGATCGTGTTGCCGGAACACGCGCTTTTTCAACGCTTGTGGCGCCCGGATTGGGAGATGTTCCGCAAGGTGTTTGTGCTGGGGTTGCCGATTAGTCTGACACTGTTGTCGGAAACATCGCTCTTTACAGCCTCAGCCCTCATGATGGGCTGGCTTGGGACAGTTACTCTGGCTGCGCATGGGGTGGCGGTTCAGTTGGCGAGTGCTGCGTTTATGCTGCATCTGGGACTGGCCAATGCCGCAACGATCCGCGCGAGCCAGGCTTATGCCGCGCGCGACAGGGAACATATGTCGCGTGGAGCAGTTTCGGTCATC
Organism: uncultured Aestuariivita sp.; assembly: GCA_964402685.1. Classification (GTDB taxonomy): domain Bacteria; phylum Pseudomonadota; class Alphaproteobacteria; order Rhodobacterales; family Rhodobacteraceae; genus Aestuariivita. The sequence goes on from CAYODE010000185.1 coordinate 5,597, forward strand.
AGTTTGTCTTTGCTGGCGTCGATGGTCACCACAGCGATGTTCCTTTTGATACCGGAACTGCTGATCTCTGGCTTCCTAGAACCTGATGATCCGGCACGGGATGAAATCATAGCTATCGGGATTGGTTTGCTTGTTGTCGCGGCGTTGTTCCAACTGGTCGATGGTGCGCAGGTGATTGCACTGGGGCTGTTGCGCGGGATGCAGGATACGCGCCGCCCGATGTTCATAGCGGCGCTTAGCTATTGGGCGGTGGGCATTCCTGCCAGTTATGTTCTGGGCTTTTCGTTGGGATTGGGCGGGATAGGAGTCTGGCTAGGCTTGGTTGTTGGTCTGGCGTGTGCCGGTGTTCTGCTGATGCTGCGGTTTTGGCGACTGTCATTGCCATCGCTGACGCCCGCGCCGCAGGCGTGACGCGCACTATTTGAGCTCATCAGAGCACTACGCCTTGCCGGTTTGTGCCTTGAGCAATCGGTCCGCTTTCTTGCGGACGAGGACGGAGCGCAAATCGTGCATGGCAAGCAACAGATCATCCGTCACGGCGTCCAACTGCTCCTCCGTTGCTCTGGACTGAGCCCATTGGCTCGTTAGATTCAGATGATCAACGGCGCGCAAGATGTCGTCGACATCGCGCTGGGCGAGCAGTTCGATTCGGTCCTTCATCCAGGCCTTGACCGCGTTCAGATCCGCGTCAGACAGCACCCGGTCACCATGAGGTTTGATCTCTCCATTTCGGATATTGACCACCGCGATTTGATCCATCTCGATCCGACGCTGACGGTTTTCAGTGTCGACGCGAAAGACCACAGCGCCATTTTCACGTACGCGAAAGAAATACTCGGGAAGTTCGCCTGACATTGCCTTGGTTTACCGTAGACCTTGGCAGAAATCATGGATGCGGCGGCAGGCCTCGGTCAAGGCTTCATCCGAAGTGGCATAGCTGATCCGGAAGTTGGGCGAGAGACCAAAGGCCGCCCCAAAGACCACAGCCACTTCGGCCTCTTCTAAAAGCGCGGTGGCAAAGGCCTCGTCATCGCTAATCACGGTGCCGGCAGGTGTCGTTTTGCCAATCAGACCGGCGATGGACGGATAGACATAAAACGCACCTTCCGGCACTGGGCAGGTGATGCCGTCGATTTTGGACAGGGCGTTCAGGACCAGATCGCGGCGGCGTTTAAAGGCGGTATTGTTTGCAGCTATGAAATCATGTGGACCATTTAACGCTTCAACTGCGGCCCATTGGCTCACAGAACAGGGGTTGGACGTGGACTGCGACTGGATCTTCCGCATAGCGGCAATCAAGGGTTCGGGCCCTGCCGCGTATCCGATCCGCCAGCCAGTCATGGCATAGGCCTTGGAGACGCCGTTGCAGGTCAGGGTCCGCTCGTAGAGGGCGGGTTCAACCTCTGCCGGTGTGCAGAACTCAAAGCCGTCATAG
>CAYODE010000186.1:0-7020 GCA_964402685.1 uncultured Aestuariivita sp.
TTCCAATCCGTGAATTCAGTGTCCCTTTTCGGGTCGATGTCCTGGCCTTTCGACGCTGCAATCCATCGCATCGCCCAAAACTTGAAGAAATCATATTCGGTAAACCGGAAAGCGCCCGCGATCTGATGGATGGCATCCGGTTTCCACTGCGTCGCTTTGCAAAAGTCGTCAGCAATCAAATCCAAATGCGCGATTTCATCTGGATCTCCCCCTTCAATCGCCAGCGAAACCTGAAGAAACAGCGTAGGTAAGCTGTTTAGCGACTGCGCGTGTTCTGTCGCAAAGTCAGACAGATCCGCTTGCAACCGCCCCAAATGCACAGACCCGGCCAGGATCGCCGCATCAAAAAGCGCGAGCGCAACGCGGGTCGCGTCTTTGGCTGCGATAACTTCGACACTGTGTCCTTGTGCAATCAACTGGCTGGCACAAAATTGCGCTATCTTTCGCGTTTGCCCTTCGGTCGAGGCATAGCAGATCAGGATATTCATCGCGTTATTCCCCATTCCGTGATGGAATAACGTTAGGCGATTGTTGATTTTGATGTCTTTGGCCCAGGTCAAACCGCGAAATCGTCTAGGCACATTTGTAGAGGCGCTCGCCTGGCTTTAGAACATCCGACGCTTTTGGGTCACTGGCCCGCCTTCGACCCGTTAACCGACCTTTCGAATTTCGGATGTGCGCCCTCCGGACGCCCAAGCCCGAACGGCATCTCCGAATGCGGAAAACAGAGGTCGGGAAACAGGATCGTTGGCGGCGTCCCATTCCGGATGCCACTGAACGGACAGGGTAAATCCTGGCGCACCCTCGATGTAAATCGCTTCTGGCGTCCCATCAGGCGCATGGCCGTCCACAACAATGCGCTGTCCCGCTGTCTTGATACCTTGGCCATGCAAGGTGTTCGTCATCACCTCGGTCGACCCAAAAACGTCGTGAAACACGCCACCTTCATTGAGCGTCACTTTGTGGCGCAAGGCGAACTTCTCTTCCAAGGTGCCATCTGGGGGCATGCGGTGGTTCATCCGCCCGGGAAGATCGCGAATTTCCGGGTAAAGCGTGCCGCCCATGGCGACATTCACCTCTTGAAAGCCACGGCAGATGCCCAGAAAAGGCTGACCCGCGTCAACGCACGCGCGCACCAAGGGCAGAGTAATGGCATCTCGGGCTCGGTCGAAATCGCCATGCGCGGCTGTTTCGGCCTCTCCATATTCTTCCGGATGCACATTCGGCCGGCCACCTGTCAGCAAAAACCCATCGCATACATCCATGAGTTCCGCCACCGATACGTATCTTGGATCGGCAGGGATCACCATTGGAACGCATCCTGCCACGTTAGAGACGGCACATGAATTCATCGTGCCGCCCGCATGGGTCGGATACTCATCGTTAATCATGTACGAATTGCCGATAATCCCAACGACTGGGCGCGCCATTCCGGTGTTCCTTCGATTTCCCCTTCGGACAAGGAATAGAGACGTTGGCCAGAAACGGCAACTCGGTGGAGTGCGCGGTCGCGCACAAAAGACTGTGCGCAGGCTCATTGCAAGAGCGATTGCTCACTAAATCGCCACAAATCCGCACCAAAAAACCCGAAATTCTCAAGCACTGTCGCCAACACGAGCAGGAGAAGGCTGAATTACGATGGTGATGGCACACCCCCCCTCTTCGCGCCGGGCAAGCGCGATCGAGACTGAAAAGCCGTATGGCGGTTTGCACCGACCTGAGTGGTTGTTGGTAGGTCTCACCGTACTGACTGGCTTCGCCAGCCTGATCCTATCGGTTATCAAAGATCAACCTGTGGCTTGGCAGGCTTTCTGCGTCAGCTTTGTCCCAGCTGTGGGCTTGCTTTTTGTAGGCCAGTATCTCCGCGGGCCGAAAGCCGCGCCGCGCCTTTCCCAATTCGCAATCGCGAACGCGATCTATATCGGATTTTCGGGTGTCATTGCGATCCTTATCTACCTGCGTTTCCCGATCGCTGATCCTTTGATCGACACTCAATTGGCGCAAATGGACGCCTGGTTGGGGTTCAGTTGGGAAGGGTTCGTCACCTGGTTGGCACAATACCCAGCCTTTGGATCTTTCCTGGCACCAGTTTACCTGAGCTCTTTACCCCAACTCTTTATCTTGATTGGCGTTTTGGCTCTTATGGGTCACGCAACGCGTTTGAACCGCGCCTTGATCACGGGGATTTTCAGCCTCTGCTTCACTGTGGCGTTTTGGTGGATCTGGCCCAGCGTCGGCCCATCGGCCTATATCACCATTCCGTCCGAAACCGCCGAGGCCATTGGCTTGTTTCACGGCCCCGAATTAGGCGCAAAACTTGCCCGGCTTGTGTCCGAGGGTACACCCCTGATCCATCCTGGCGACATCATGGGAACAATCGCGTTCCCATCCTATCACACAGTCATGATGCTGGTTGTGATCTGGTACCTGCGCGGCATCTGGCTGTTTTGGCCAGCGCTCGCCTTCAATGCCCTGATGGTGCCCGCCATCCTAAGCCACGGCGGACACTATCTGATCGATGCTTTGGGCGGCTTGATCGCTTTCTCCATCGCTGCGCTCATCGCTGCGTGGATTGTGCCAGACCCAGTTAAATCTCGCCCGTAAGCCCTGCAGCCTCGATCCCGGCCATGGCTGCGACGGCGTCATTGTCCGAGGTATCACCGGTCACACCAACAGCACCGATCACCGCGCCCTTGCGATCGCGCAGCAGAACACCGCCCGGCACAGGCACCAATTGCCCACCGTAAAGGCCATTCACGGCCCCCATGAAATAAGCCTGTTGTTCCGCGCGCGCCATCTGGGCCGTGCCCGCCATGCCCAACATAACCGAGCCATAGGCCTTACCATGCGCAACGGCAAAACGTCCCGGTGCCGCGCCATCCTCGCGCTCAAAAGCCTGCACATGACCACCTGCGTCCAAAACGACGACAGAGAGAGGTTTCAACTCCATCTCCCGGCCCTTCTCCAGAGCTTTACGAATGATCGTGCGTGCTTTTCTCAATGAAATGGCCATGACAGGCTCCCTGCTGCTTTTCTTGTTTCGACTATCGGGGGAAAGCGAGGGGTCGCCCCCTCGCACACAAACGGGTTACGCGCTTAAGCTGGCTTTCAGCTCAAGACGACGCGCATGCAGAACCGGTTCGGTGTATCCTGATGGCTGAACACGGCCTTTAAAGACCAGATCGCATGCGGCTTGGAACGCAATCCCGTCGAAGCCCGGGCTCATCTTGGTATAGCTGTTATCGCCTTGGTTTTGCCCGTCCACGACTTCGGCCATCTTCTTCATGATCTCCATCACCTGCTCTTCGCTGACCACGTCGTGGTGCAGCCAATTGGCGATGTGCTGGGCCGAGATCCGGCAGGTTGCCCGGTCCTCCATCAGGCCGACATTATTGATGTCCGGAACCTTGGAGCAGCCCACGCCCTGATCAATCCAGCGTACAACATATCCCAGGATGCCCTGGGCGTTGTTTTCAACCTCGCGGATGATCTGCGCCTCATTCCACTTGCGAAAAGTCGCCAGTGGAATATCCAAAATACCGTCGACATGCGCACGACGGCCACCGGCCTTCAGCTTGTTCTGAACCGCGAACACATCCACCTTGTGATAGTGCAGCGCGTGCAATGTGGCTGCGGTCGGCGACGGCACCCAAGCACAATTCGCACCTGCCTTGGGGTGTTCGATCTTTTGCTCAAGCATCGCAGCCATCATGTCGGGCATGGCCCACATGCCTTTACCGATCTGGGCCTTGCCTTGAAGACCGCATTCCAGACCAATATCGACATTCAGATTCTCATAAGCGCCGATCCAGCCTTTGCGCTTGATGAAATCTTTGCGGCTGAACGGCCCGGCTTCGATAGAGGTGTGGATTTCATCGCCCGTCCGGTCGAGGAAGCCTGTGTTGATAAACGCGACACGATGCTTGGCGGCGCGGATGCATTCCTTGAGGTTCACCGATGTGCGACGCTCCTCATCCATGATACCCAGTTTCACCGTGTATTGCGGCAGGCCCAGGATCTCTTCGACCCTGGTAAAGATGCGGTCCGCAAAGGCGACTTCGTCCGGGCCATGCATCTTGGGTTTCACAACATAAACAGAACCCGTGACGGAGTTTCCGCTGTCACGTTGAAGGTCGTGCATCGCGATCATCGTAGTGATCAGCGCGTCCATCAGCCCTTCGAACGCCTCGTTGCCGTCCTTGTCCAGGATGGCCGGGTTGGTCATCAAGTGACCGACGTTGCGCACCAGCATCAGCGCACGACCTTTCACAGTAATCTCGGCGCCATCCGGTGCTGTATAGGTGCGATCGTCATTCAGTTTACGGGTGAGCGTCTGCCCGCCCTTTTCAAACGTCTCTTCAAGATCGCCCTTCATCAGTCCCAGCCAGTTGGAATATGCTAGCACTTTGTCTTCGGCATCGACGCAGGCAACTGAATCCTCACAATCCATAATGGCCGAGACAGCGCTTTCCATCACAACATCCGCAAGGCCAGCTTGATCCCGGCTGCCAATGGAGTGGGTTCGGTCAAAGACCAGCTCCACATGCAACCCGTTATTGCGCAGCAGCACGGCGTCCGGCGCCTTGGGATGGCCGGTGTACCCAGCAAATTTCTCTGGCTCGGCCAAGGGCATGTCGTCGATCAGCAGCGCGCCGTCATGGATATAGTAACGTCGCGCATCCGCATGGCTGCCGCCGTCAATCGGGAATGCCTCGTCAAGGAAAACCCGGGCCCGAGCCACAACCCGCGCGCCGCGGCCTTTGTCATAACCGCCTTTGGGCGCTGGCGTGCCCATAGCATCTGTGCCATAGAACCCATCGTACAGGCTTCCCCACCGGGCGTTGGCTGCGTTCAATGCGTAGCGCGCATTGGTGATCGGCACCACCAGTTGCGGGCCCGGGACTGACGCGATCTCTGGGTCAACATTTGCGGTCTCGATCTCAAAATCGTCACCTGCTGGGCGCAGATAGCCGATCTCTTCCAAAAACGCGCGATAGGCGAAGTGATCATGCGGCTGATCCTTCCGCTCAACATGCCAGGCATCAATCTGAGCCTGCATCGCTCCGCGGGTATCCAAAAATGCTCGGTTTTCTGGACCCAGGTCATGGATCATCTTGGACAGACCGGACCAGAACGTTTCCGCGCTAACACCCGTTCCGGGAAGCGCCTGATTTTCAATGAAATCTGCCAGTTCAGGGGCGATTTTCAGCCCCTCGATCGTCTGCCGCTCGCTCATGCCACCACTCCCCTGATACGATTGTGCGCGATTGTATGCAGAGCGCATGTAGAGCGAAAGTTTCCTATAGGCAACAGCGCCGGTCAGGTTTTTTGACCAGTTTTGGTCTTTTCAAATGACCGCTCCCGCCGACACCGATCGGAACAGTATTTCACGTCTTCCCAGACCCGCTCCCATTTCTTGCGCCAGGTGAACGGTCGCCCACAGGTGAGGCAGGTTTTGCTGGGCAGGTCAGATTTACGGACACCTTTGGGCATGTCACAAATCGAACCCCAATTGTCTGGGGTCGGCGGTCCGCCCCCGTTTACGCGGAGCTCGATCATTCACGAAATGGCCATCGGCATCTTTGCGAGAGGCATGCTTTTCGATAACCCGCGCCGCCTCTTCCCGAAATGCGCCGCCCTTGCGCACGGCCCAGATGGCTTGCCGGGCGGCCCGCGCAGCTTCGGTCACGTCGATGACCGGCGACGGATATGATAATCGCTGCGCGCCGTCCCAGCGCCAAGGTTCCTGCAGGAATTCGTTCGGGACGCCGCGCAACTCGGGTAGCCAACGGCGGGTAAAGACACCTTCGGGGTCCTGATCCCGCCCCTGTTTGACGGGATTATAGATGCGGACAGTATTCATGCCTGTGGTGCCCGATTGCATTTGCACCTGGCTCCAATGAATGCCGGGTTCGTAATCCGTGAATTGACGCGCCAGATGCAGGCCGGTTTGCCGCCAGTCCAGCCACAAATGGTAGGACGCAAAACTTTGCACCATCGATCGCATCCGAAAGTTTAACCACCCCGTCGCTGCCAGATACCGCATACAGGCATCCACAAAAGGCACGCCTGTCTCTCCCTTCTCCCAGGCAACCCGCCGGGCCGCGTCATCGCCGCGCAGTCCCTGATAAGCCGAATGCAGGCAACGATGTTCGAGGGCTGGCTCGTCCTCCAGCTTTTGCATGAAGTGATCCCGCCAGGCGAGCCGCGCCTGATAGCTTTTGAGCGATCCACCCCATCCCGCCCGGGTGCCCTTCACCTCCCGCTGTCGGGCGGCGGTGGCTTGAGCGACTTCGCGTCCAGACACAGTGCCCAGCGCCAGATGCGGCGAAAGACGCGAACATGCGTGTTCCCCGGTCAAGGGCGACGACATTGCGCGGCGATAATCCTGCCCGCGCTCTGTCAGGAACCCGCCTAGAAGGGACAGGGCCTGCGCGCGGCCACCCGGTTGGCGTTGCGGGCAATCATCGGGCATCAGATCGGGCCAGTCATCACTGTGCAAAACGGGGCCTGACGGCATAGCGGGTAGGTCGACCTGTGGCCTTCGCAAGAACTGGTTTCGTCGCGCCGCCCATCCGTCGCGGCTCTCCAACCGCCGGACCACGCCAGACTGGGTGAACTCGTGCCACCGGACACCCTGCCCGCGCGCCCATTCGGCAACGCGTTTGTCACGGTCAAACGTCCATTGATTGCCGGTTTCTTCATGGCTGACCAACTGGGTGGCACCGCTCTCTTGCCGGATCGCGTCCAGAGCTTCGGTTGCCTCACCAACCCTTAGGCAGAGAGGCAAACCGATTTGCTCCAACTTGCGGGACAGATCGCGGACACTGTCTTTTAGGAATGCAAACTGCCGACCCGACACATCTGGTTGATGCCAATATTCAGGCTCGACGATATACAACGGGACAATCGGGCCTTGCATCGCCGCAAATCCCAATGCCGGGTGATCTGCCACCCGCAAATCCCGCTTAAACCACATCAAAACCGGCGCCTGCATGACGATACACATAAGCCGCAATG
>CAYODE010000187.1:0-7006 GCA_964402685.1 uncultured Aestuariivita sp.
TTGTGAATGCGCCCTTACCAGTTGTCCCGGAACCACTTCACTGCGCGTTTGAGGCTGCGAGCGGGATACCGATCGACGGGCACTTCGAAATCCCACCACTCGTCCTGGGGACAGGCTGCAAAGAGGCTGAGCCCAACGACTGAGGCAAACCCAGGCCCCGTCGCCGCTTGGGGCAACCCATGGACGCGCAGCGGGCGTCCCAGCCGGACCTGTTGGCCCAGAATGCGGCTGGCCAGCATATCGAGGCCTGGTATTTGACTGCCGCCGCCGGTGAGCACGATCTGCTGGGACGGCAGATGATCGAAGCCCGCGGCATCAAGACGTGCGCGCACCTCTTCCAAGATCTCTTCAACGCGCGGGCGCATAATTCCAATGAGTTCGGCCCGCGACGCAGTGCGGCGGTCATGCTCCCAATCACCGGTCTCGCCGCCAATCTCAATCATTTCGCGATCATCCATCCCGGTGGCGTGCACACCGCCATGCATGGTCTTGATCCATTCGGCTTTGGTCATGGGCACGCCAAGACCCATAGAAATATCACCGGTGATGTGGTCACCGCCCATACGCACGGTATCGGCATATATCATGTGTTTCTTCATGAAGATCGACACACCGGTCGAGCCGCCGCCCAGATCGATGCAGGCCGCGCCCAGTTCCTGTTCGTCTTCAACCAGCGCCGATATGCCAGACACATATGACGAGGACGCGATGCCAGCGAGTTCAAGGTCACACCGCTTTATACAATAGAGCAGGTTTTGAATCGCTGTGGCGTCAACGGTGAGCATATGCATGTCGACGGCCAGTTCCGATCCGATTTGCCCACGTGGATCCGCAAAGCCTGACCGATGATCCAAAGCGAAATTCACCGGCTGCGCATGAAGGACCTCGCGCCCGGCGCCGTATTCCGGCACGTCACACGATGCCAGAACGCGCGCAATGTCCTGTTCACTGACAACCTGGTATTCAACCTCGATCCGCGCGTCGAGCCCATAGGACCGCGGCTCGGCCCCCGAAAAACAGGCGATGACGTGATCAACGCGAATATTCGCCATTTTCTGAGCGGCCTGCAGCGCTGTGCGAATAGCACGCTCGGTTTCTTGCATTGCGCAGACCTCGCCGAACTCAACCCCACGCGAGCGCGTCGTGGCCGCGCCCACAACGCGGAAACCCGATTGTCCTGCCAGCGAACCAATCTCTCCGTCCTCGCCCAACCGGCCGGTGCCATCGAAACGTAAAACCAAACAGGCGATCTTGGAGCTGCCGACATCCAGAATTGCGACGACCCCGCGTTGCAAAGCTTGTTTACGCATTTGCCGCATGGCGCGCTGGGAGGTATAGAGATCTGTCATTTCATATCTGCCCGTCGTCTTCTTTTTCTTGTTTCAGGATCATTGGCCGATCCCGTTTATTTGGCGGATCGACCACCAGTCTTGTATGGCTTCCTGACTCATGCGCAGCGTTGGACGCTGTGCGAGGCGCATGTCGACCACTGTAACGTCGCGTTCCAACATGTCGTCCACCTCGCTCAGCTCGATCACCCGCTCCAAAGCCTGGACAGGATCATTCACCGGCAAAAGGATCCGCTGATCACGATCCAATACAACGTCCCAACGTCGCTCACCGACACGCACAAGTCCGCGCATTCGCGCACCCAGGGGACGCCCGGCCGCATAAATCTGAGCGGCCTCGTCCACGTGTCGGTCGGCCCCCTCCCCCGCAATAAGTGGCAGGTCGGGAAAGTCCGCGCGTGCGTTGATGAAACCAACATGTGCGCCCGTCTCATCCAAAAGCTCGATTGCATCCCGCGTGCGCCAGACCAATGCTGGGACACGTTCGATCACATCGATCTGCAGGATGCCGCCGGGACGGATGCGCACGCTGGCCTCTTTGACCGGATCAAGGCCAACGATGGTCTGCCGAATGTCTTCGAGGTTGAGATCGAAGGAACTGACGGGGAAGTCTATCGGAATAATTTCACGAATGTCGCTCGCCACAGACGTGCCGGCTCCGTCAACCGCCATGAGGTTCACCATGAATTCCGGACGTTGTTCGATCGAGTTGCGCATATCAACCAAAGCGAGGTTGAACGCGTCGCGGCGATCCTGATCGGACATGTAGCCGGTGACGCCGCCAAAGATCAGGGCGAACGGAATGCCCGCGCGCAGAAACAATCGGAAACCCGGCGTAAGCAGCCAACGCTGCATGCGATAGCTGAGGCGCGAGGGCGCGGGATCGCAACGGCCGGTCTCAGATCTCAGCGATCGCATGAAGCATCCTCCACCATCCAGCGGCACAGCGCGCCAAAGCTCATTCCGCAATGCTCCGCCTGTTCAGGAACAAGGGAAGTTGGCGTCAAACCGGGCTGCGTATTCGTCTCGAGCAGGATCAACCCGTCCAGACCGCGCGTTTCGTCCCAACGAAAATCCGTGCGGGACACGCCACGACAACCCAACGCGTTATGGGCGCGCAACGCATAGTTCAGACAGGCGTCGAATATTTCGGACGGGATGTCAGCCGGCAAAACATGGTGCGATCCCCCCGGTTTGTACTTGGCGTCGTAGTCGTACCATCCGTCAGTCACAATATCTGTCACCGTCAGTGCGCGATCCCCGATTACGGTGGTGGTCAACTCCCGCCCGGGCGCGTAGCGTTCGACCATCACCGTCGCCGGCATGTCGTCGGAAAGCTGTGGCGGACCGTTGGCAGCTTCGTGCACTAGATAGACGCCGACCGAAGATCCTTCGTTATTGGGTTTGACGACATAGGGCGGATCCATCACATGCGACGTGCGCACTGTGTCGCGTGGGGCCAACACACTTTCGACCACAGGAAGACCCGCAGTTCGGAATGCGGCTTTGGACCGCGCTTTGTCCATCGCAAGGGCCGAAGCTAAGACGCCGGAATTGGTGTAAGGCAGGCCCATCCACTCCAGTATGCCCTGAATACAGCCATCTTCGCCCCAACGTCCGTGCAGCGCGTTGAACACCACATCGGGTTCGCACTCCATGAGACGTGCAACCACATCTGCGCCAGCGTCGATGTCGATGACCTCAAAACCTTCTGCACGCAATGCCACAGAACACTCGTGGCCGGTCGATAACGAAACCTCACGTTCCGCCGACGCGCCGCCCATCAATACCGCAACTCTGGGGATACTGCTTGATTGCCCCACGTAAACCGCCTCAATGCCATAGGACCTTTTTTGGTCCTTGTTATCCGGATCAGCGGCGGGTGTCGTTTTGCCTGTTTATCGCCCTGTCCGGGGTCTTATTTCGATGTCGGTTCTCCGACACGCATGATTTCCCATTCTAGCGTGATGCCACTGGAATCGTAAACCTTTTTTCGCACCTCTTCACCCAACTCTTCGAGATCTGCGGCAGTTGCGTCACCCGTATTGATCATGAAGTTCGCGTGCTTCTCACTCATTTGCGCGCCGCCGCGACGGTGCCCGCGCAAACCTGCGTCTTCGATCACCTTCCAAGCCTTGAGATCGTGAACGTCATCGACGCGCCCTGTCGAGCTGAACCCAGCGGGATTGCGGAAGGTGGACCCCGCGCTACGAGCCTTTGTCGGTTGGGTTGCATCCCGTTTGGCCAGTTGTTCTTCCATACGTGCATGCAAAGCCTCGGGATCAGCTTTAGACCCGCGCAAAGTAACCTCAAAAACGACCGTATCCGGCGCCAGATCCGTTTGGCGGTAGTGAAAGTTCAGGTCTTCCGCGTTCAATGTAATGACGTCCCCCGCACGCGTGACCGCCCTGGCAGAGATAAAGACATCGGCGACGTAGCTGCCGTAACAGCCGGCGTTCATTCGTACGGCACCACCGATGGCCCCTGGGATCGTACGGAGAAAGGTAAGATCGACACCCGCATCGGCTGCTTTTTTGGCTACATGTGCGTCCAGAGCCGCAGCGCCGCATGTCACGGTATTGTCCACGACCTCGATCGCGTTAAAACCCCGGCCCAGTCGGATCACAACCGCGCGCAACCCCCCATCGCGAACAATCAGGTTGGACCCCACCCCCATTGGAAATACGGGAATGTTCGGGTCGGAGTTGGTGAGGAAATCGCGCAGATCCTCTAAGTCCGCTGGCTGAAAGAGCCAGTCTGCCGGCCCACCGACACGCAGCCACGTCAAATCTGCCAGAACCCGGTTCGATGTCAGGCGCCCGCGCACGACGGGCATGGACTGGTCAGTCATGGCTTGCCTGCAGTTTCCTGCGTCGCATCAGGCCGAATATCGTGCCAAAAACCAACCCAATGGCAAATGGGACAACAACAAACAAGGCGACGATGACATATCCGATCCCATCCCAGCCGGTTGTGCCTTGACCCAGTTGGATGCAGATCCAGAACATTGCTGCCGCGGCCAGAAACAGAAAACCGATGACACGGATGCGGCCACGAATGACGAGGTTCGAGCTGATATAGAATCCGATCGCCGCGCAAATCAGCGGAATAATATAGACCAAGATGTTCATCGCATCTTCCTAACAGTGCAGAAAAGGAATGCGAAGGTGTCTATGGCAATCGTCCGCCGAAGGCCCGCCCAAGCCAGCGGGCTGCGTAAATCACTGGCCAACGCAGCATCGACATGCCGGCCAGTAACACAAGCAACCCAATCCACGGCCCAGTCTCGTAAGTCACATAGCCCAGGATCGGCACGCCGATCGCGATCAGCATGTAAGCGCGTCGCCAATGGTTGTCTCGGCTCGGTAGCATTGCCAGGACATTGGCGAGCAGAGCCCAAGCGGCCGCAAGGATCAGTGAAAGACTCATTTCGGTTCCTCGACAGGAAGACCACGCCATTTCCGCCAGAAATAGCGCAGGGGATTTCGATACATGGATAGAAAGGCCAGAACGGCCGGTATCACCCAAAACCAACCGTGCTGATACCCGATGGCAAAGATAAGCACAGGCGCGCTAAGCAAAAGGAATCCGCCGGGTATATATTGTAGCCGCATGGGCAGCAGTGCCACGATGGTCGAGGCCAGCACCCAAAGGACCGCTAAAGTGACAACAAAGCTCATAGTTGCATACTCAGGCTAAAGATCAGGGCCGCGAGCGCCAACGTAAGACCCACAAAAGGCACCGCCGTTGGCACCCGAAACTGCGCTTCAGGCGCGCGTCGCTTGACCAGGACCAGCGCGGCGTTCACCAATACAAAAACTGATAGCAGGATGGTTGACGTGATCTCCGCCAAAGTCGCAAGCGGCAACAAGAGAGATGACGCAATCACGAAGGTTCCAATCAGGAGAGTGGCCAGCACTGGTGTGCCCAATCGCGGATGTGCGTGATGGAAGATCGCCAGTGCCATTGTGCGTTTACCCAGCCCGAACAAAACGCGCGATGCCATGACCACTTGCGCCAAAACGCCATTGAGCGCGGCAAATACTGCAATCAGCGAAAGGATCGCCCCATCGCCTGATCGAGTCGCGGCCCAGACAAGGGCTAAAGGACTGTTGGATCCCGCCAGTTGGTCAATCGGTACAGCGCGGACGGCAGCCAATGAAACCAGCGCATAGATGACTGTGGTAATAAGTAAAGACAGAAGGATGGCGCGCGGCAAGGTACGCTCGGGGTCGCGCACCTCTTCGGCCATGTTGACGATATCTTCGAACCCGATGAAGGCAAAAAAGGCCAAGACCGCGGCCGCACCTAAACCGGGCAATACTACTGCGCCGGGTTCAATCCAATCCGGGCTCGGCGTTGCGCTGAAACCAGCCCAGACAACCAAGCCCAGTCCAAACAATTCGATAACAGTGAACAGGGCGGCCAAAGCCAGACTTTCAAGAACGCCAAAAATCGCGACGCCGACAAGCCCACCACCCACCAGAACAATGGCAAGCATCTGATCAACGGCGAGAATATTCGACAGATATCCCACACCGCCGCGCAGGACGGCACCAGCCGAAACTGTCCCAGCAGCCACGATGGCCAGTCCCACAAAAACAGCGAGCGCCTGCGAATTGAACCCTGCACCAACAAACGCCGCCTCGCCCGCCGCTTCTGGTATGCGCGTTGCAAATTCGGAATACGCCAGCGCTGTCGGAGCAGCGATCAACCCTGCCATCAAGAAACCGATCGGCGCCCAAATACCTGCGTCAGCGGCGACCGCGCCGATGAGAACATAAATGCCTGCGCCCACCATGACACCGACGCCGTAGGCCGTAAGTAGCGGCAGACCGATCCGGCGTTTCAAGGCGTCAGGCATAGGACCTAATCCTCCAATCGTCCTGGCAGAGCGTTGGCCCATGCGCTGATGGTCCCTGCCCCGAGGCATACGACCATGTCCCCCGGCTGCGTTTCAGCTTTGACAAGCTGAAGAAGATCATCCTCGCTGGTAATCGCATGAGCGTCGCGGTGACCCCGGCTGATCAGGCCTGCCACCAGATCATCGCGAGAAGCCCCTGGGATCGGATCTTCACCGGCGGCAAAGACCTCGGCAATGCCCACGACGTCGGCTTCATTAAAGCAAGAACAGAAGTCTTCGAACAAAGAGGACAGCCGCGTGTAGCGGTGTGGCTGATGAACTGCGATTACGCGCCCTTCCGTCGCTTGACGCGCCGCTTTCAGAACGGCAGCGATTTCAACCGGATGGTGGCCGTAGTCATCGATGATTGTTACGCCATTCACTTCGCCCACTTTGGTGAAGCGACGATTGACGCCACCGAAGCGTGCAAGCGCGTCCCGGATTTCAGAGGCGGTCATACCCAAATGACGGGCGACAGCAACGGCCGCCAATGCGTTCGAGACATTGTGATCACCCGGCATGGGCAGAGAGCAGCCTTCGATCACTATTTCGTCGTTTTGCAGAGCGATGTCGAAATGGGCGACGCCCTTTTTGTATTTCAAATTGACCGCGCGCACATCAGCCTGCGCGTTAAAGCCATAGGTGACGACCCGACGATCGGTGATGCGCCCGACCAAACGCTGCACCTCCTCATGGTCGGTGCAGCAGACGGCCAGACCATAGAATGGGATGTTCGACACAAAGTCGTAAAACC
>CAYODE010000188.1:0-7001 GCA_964402685.1 uncultured Aestuariivita sp.
AAGCTCGAAAATCGCTATTTTTCATGCATTTGCATTTCATGTCGCGTGAAATTCACGGGTTTAGGCGGTTTATCGCCCATTCTGAGGTCGCTGTCGCGCGGGTCCAGCGGAACCTGTCATGCAAGCGAAACGCTCCATCTGCCCAAAATTCTATCTCTACCGGAGTGATGCGATACCCGCCCCAAAACGGCGGTCGATCTGGATTTGTTCCGTGTTGCGCGGTGACCTTCGCAACCTCCGCCATCAAGCTTGATCGACTGGACAACGGACGGGATTGCGCCGATGCCCAGGCACCCAATCTGCTCTTGAGCGACCGAGATGCGTAATATGCGTCAGCCTTGGGCCCCTCCTCCTTTTCGACAACACCTCGCACCCGGATTTGCCGCCCCAACGATTTCCAATGCAGTACGAAAGCGGCCTTGCCGGCCTGATCTAGTTCCTGCGCTTTCTGGCTTTCGTAATTGGTGTAAAAGACAAACGCGTTGTCTTCGATGTCTTTCAGTAACACCATGCGCGCATTGGGCAGACCATCGGCATCGACAGTCGACAGGGCGATCGCATTTGCGTCGTTGGGCTCGGATTTTTCCGCTTCAACCAACCACGCACGTGCGATCTCAAATGGATTGTCCCCGGCGAATATGCCGCTTCTATCACTCATGGTGTGATCCGTCCTCTTTGCCAACTGCTGTGCCACACGGGCTTGAAGCAGGCGGGTCAATCGCCTAAACGTCGGCTCCAGTCAAGAACAGTGGGCAGGGACACCGCGATGTCAAATCAACTTATGAAAGGCAAACGCGGTCTTATCATGGGATTGGCGAATGATAAGTCGATCGCATGGGGCATCGCGAAAGCCGCAGCAGACGCAGGTGCGGAGCTGGCATTCTCTTATCAGGGTGATGCGTTAAAAAAGCGGGTTGATCCGCTCGCGTCCCAAGTTGGCAGCGACATCGTTCTACCGTGCGACGTGAGTGATGAAGCGTCAATTGATGCGTTGTTTGACGAATTGAAATCGCGATGGGGAATCTTGGACTTCGTCGTACATGCCATTGGTTTTTCGGATAAAAACGAATTGCGCGGGCGCTATGTCGATACCAGCCGGGCCAATTTCCAGATGTCGATGGATATATCGGTTTATTCGTTCACGGCTGTGGTGCAACGGGCCGAGAAAATGATGAACGAAGGGGGATCAGCGCTGACCCTCACCTACTACGGCGCCGAAAGGGTCATGCCCCATTATAACGTAATGGGTGTAGCAAAGGCCGCTCTGGAAGCGTCTGTGCGCTACCTGGCCGAGGATTTGGGCAAGGATGGCATTCGCGTCAACGCGATCAGTGCGGGCCCGATCAAAACACTTGCTGCCTCAGGCATTGGTGACTTTCGCTACATCATGAAGTGGAACGAGTATAACTCGCCCTTGCGCCGCAACGTGACCATCGAAGATGTTGGCAACACGGCGCTTTACCTTTTGTCCGATCTGGGATCTGGCGTGACCGGCGAAGTGTTGCACGTGGATGCAGGATACCATGTGGTGGGCATGAAAGCAGTCGACGCACCCGACATTTCCAAAGGGTGATAGAATGACCTGGGAAAGCCTACTGGCCTTTAATCTGGTTTTGATGGCAGCAATTGCCTCGCCCGGCGCCGCCCTGCTCTATTTCATCAAAACGACTGTCGCCTCTGGCCGATCTGCTGGTATGGCAACGGGTCTTGGTCTGGGAACGGCAGCCGCTCTATGGACATTGGCGGCGCTGCTGGGCCTTGAAACCGTCTTCGCGTTGTTTCCCTGGACCTACACGACGCTAAAGATCGCGGGCGCCGCCTATTTGATCTGGATTGCGATCCAGACATGGCGCCATGCGCGAAACCCGTTGCCTCAAGCCCCCGCGCGGCATGGTAAGACAGTTTTGTCTGGGTTCTTGGTCAACGCCGGCAACCCAAAGTCAATGCTGTTTGCCGCTGCCGTTATTGTTGTGGTTTTCCCTCAAGGGCTCACTGCTCCGCAAATCGCGCTCATCGTTGCAAACCATTTCGTCGTCGAACTGGCATTTTACACGATCTTTGCGCTGGCGTTGGGATCCGAGCCTGCACGTCGTGGCTATCTGGGCTTGAAACCCGTTTTGGATCGCATCGCAGCGACGCTTCTTGGCGCGCTTGGACTGCGGCTTTTGTTGGAGAGATAACACCATGGCCGAACGCTTGCCGCACGAAAAAGGCTTTCACGTCAGTTGGGATCAGATCCACCGTGATGCCCGCGCTTTGGCCTGGCGGCTTGACGGTAAAGGCCCCGACGACGGTGGGTGGCGTGCGATTGTCGCCATCACCCGCGGCGGCATGGCCCCAGCGATGATTGTCGCGCGTGAACTGGATATTCGCACCGTCGACACCATCAGCGTCAAAAGCTACGACCATCAATCCCAGGCACAAGCGACGGTGCTCAAGTCACCGGATGCCGACATGATGGGGGATGGGACGGGCATCCTTGTGATCGACGATCTGGTGGATTCGGGAAAAACCCTCGAATTGGTGCGCCAGCTCTACCCAAACGCCCATTTCGCGACGGTCTACGCCAAACCCAAGGGCGAACCGCAGGTCGATACCTTCATCACGGGTGTCAGTCAGGATACGTGGATCTTCTTTCCTTGGGATATGGCGCTTCAATATGTTGAGCCGTATCGCGGCACAGACTGACCCCTAGCAACCCTCAATCACGATCGGAAGGTGCTCATGTCCCTGCCCCGTACCGCAGCCACGTTTGCCCCACCGGTGATGGAGGCGCGCCGCTGGCTCGATGGGGTGACCTTTCCGCCCGATCGTCCCCTGATGAATGTAAGCCAAGCGGCACCGGTTGACCCGCCCCCGCCGGCGTTGCGTCAAGTCATGGCTGACACCGCGCTGACCAATGACGCGGCTCATCTCTATGGTCCGGTCTTGGGCCTGCCAGAGTTGCGAGAAGAACTCGCAGAAAGGTGGAGCCTTTCCTATGGCGGTGATCTAAAAGCCGAAAACGTCTGCATCACCTCAGGGTGCAATCAAGCCTTTGCCGCAGCGATCAGCACTTTGACCGCCGAAGGGGATGAGGTCATCCTGCCAACGCCTTGGTATTTCAATCATAAAATGTGGTTGGATATGGCCGGTGTGACCTCTGTTCCTCTGAACACTGGCGCCACGTTGTTACCTGATCCGGAACATGCCGCATCGCTAATCACCGAAAAGACACGCGCGATCGCGTTGGTCACGCCCAACAATCCGGGTGGCGTGGAATACCCGGCTGAGCTGGTGCGCGCGTTCTTTGACCTGTGCCGATCGAACGGCATCGCACTGATCGTTGATGAAACCTACCGCGATTTCGACAGTCGCAATGGCGCGCCACACGATCTGTTCCAAGACCCGGACTGGGCGGACACCCTCATCCACCTTTATTCGTTTTCTAAAGCCTACCGGCTGACCGGGCATCGTGTGGGAGCGATGGTCGCCTCTCCCGCCCGGCTGGCAGAGGTTGAGAAGTTCCTCGACACTGTTGCCATCTGTCCAAACCAAATTGGCCAACATGCCGCTTTGTGGGGCATGCGCAATCTGGCTCAGTGGCTGGCTGGTGAGCGGGACGAGATACTGGACCGACGCGCGGCTATCGAAGACGGGTTTCCAGCGCTGGAGGCCAAGGGCTGGCGCCTGATGGGCGTCGGTGCATATTTTGCATATGCTGAACATCCCTTTGATCTGCCGTCCAACGAACTGGCCCCGGCACTGGTGAAGCAGGCTGGTATCCTACTGCTGCCCGGCACCATGTTCATGCCTGAAAACGACCAGGCGGGAGAGGCCCAAGTGCGGATCGCTTTTGCCAATCTGGACCGTGCGGGGATCGGCGAACTCTTCACACGTTTGCAAGGGCTTTCGTTCTGATCTTGCCCCCCTTGGCCCGCCATCGTATTGACGGGGCCGAACGTAACCGTCGGGGGCATCATGGCCGCACGCAACAGCCTGTCTAAAACCTTTGTCTGGATCCTTCTGGGCCTTCTGTTTGTGGGTCTCGCAGGCTTTGGGGCCACCAACCTTTCGGGCACGGTTCGAACCCTTGGGAAAGCCGGTGATCAGGTGATCACGGTCGAGCAGTTTGCCCGCGAGTTGCAGCGTGAAACCAATGCCATTGTCGCGCAAACCGGACAGGGTTTGCCGATGGAACAGGTCCGCGCGTTAGGGATTGACCGCCAGGTTTTGGCGCAGCTTGTCGCCTTGGCCTCGCTCGATCACGAAACGGCCGAAATGGGGATCTCCATTGGCGACGAAAACCTACAGCAGGAAATCGTCCAGATCCCCTCCTTTCAAGGGCTGGATGGCACGTTTGATCGCGAAGCTTACCGGTTCACCCTGCAACAGGCAGGCTTGAGTGAAGCGGATTTTGAGCAGGACCTGCGGAACGAAACGTCGCGCACCCTTGTGCAAAGCGCGATCGTAAGCGGCATCCAAATGCCGGACACTCTGAACAACGTGATTGTGGAATACATCGGCCAGCGCCGCAGCTTCACCTGGGCCCGACTGGGCCCGGACGCACTGACCGCGCCAGTCACTGCTCCGGCCGAGGAGGCTTTGCGCAGTTTTTACGACGAGAACATCGACAATTACACGCTGCCCGAAACCAAAACGATCACGTATGCGCAACTGTTGCCAAGTGATCTTCTCGACAGCGTACAGGTCGATGAGGCTGCGCTGCGGCAGGCGTATGAGGCGCGCGAAGCAGAGTTTAACCAGCCAGAACGACGTCTTGTCGAACGTCTTGTGTTTTCGGACGAAAGCGCCGCGAACGATGCAAAGGCGCAGTTAGAGGTTGCGGGCACCACGTTCGAGTTGTTGGTGCAAGAGCGCGGTCTGAGCCTGGCGGACATTGATTTGGGCGACGTTGCGGTGGACGAATTGGGCGACGCAGGCGAAGCCGTGTTCGCAGCTCAATCTGGCGATGTGGTTGGGCCGCTACCGTCAAGCCTCGGCCCCGCATTGTTCCGGATCAACGGCATCCTAGCCGCTCAGGAAACCAGCTTTGAAGACGCGCAGCCCTTGCTCCGTGATGAGTTGGTGCAGGACCGCGCGCGCCGTGAGCTTGAGGTCCTCAGCCAGGAATTCGAAGACCTTTTGGCCGGTGGCGCGACACTGGAGGAGTTGGTCGCTGAAACCGACATGCAACTGGGTCAGATTGATTGGACCGACAATACGCTGGACGGGATCGCTGCTTACGGGGCGTTCCGTGGCGCGGCGGCAGCTGTGACCATAGACGATTTCCCAGAGATCGGGTTTTTGGATGACGGCGGGCTTTTCGCGATGCGGCTCGACGAAACCTTGCCACCGCGCCCTGAGCCGTTCGAAGATGCGCGCGCAGAGGTCGAAGAAGATGCCTTGCGCGCTGCGACCGAAGTTGCCTTGGAGGCGCAAGCTTCTGGTATCATCGCCAGCCTCGCCACCGAGGGTGATTTCGAGGCTGCAGGGCTAACCCCCAACACGGAAACGGACCTGACACGCACGGCCTTCATCGAAGGCACCCCGCCCCAGTTCATTATCGAAGCCTTCGAAATGGAACCCGGCGATCTGCGCGTGATCCCATCTGATGGCGCCGTCCTCATTTTGCGTCTGGACGAAGTGAAACCTGCTGACACAACCGGCGACATGGCGAACCTGCGCAACGCGCTGGCAGCAGAACTGGACCAGACGCTGGCTAACGCCGTCTTCCAGGCTTTTGTCCGCGATGTTCAGTTCCGGGCGGAACCCCAGATCGATGAACGTGCTCTAAATGCCGTGATGACGAGCTTCCAGTAGATGGCACTGACCCCCGATTTCGAGAGCTTCTCACGCGCCTATGAGGCCGGGGAAAACCAGATCATCTACACCCGGCTTGCAGCGGATCTCGACACGCCTGTTTCATTGATGCTGAAGCTGACGGGTGCGGCCGAAAACGCGTTCATGCTTGAATCTGTGACCGGCGGCGAGGTGCGTGGACGGTATTCGATCATCGGGATGAAGCCAGACCTGATCTGGCGCAGCCATGGGGATGTGTCCGAACTAAACCGCTCGGCCCGGTTTGATCCCCGCGGCTATCATAAGCAGGACGGAAATCCGCTGGCTAATCTCAGGAAGCTGATTGCGGAAAGCCGGATTGATCTGCCCGAAGACCTGCCGCAGGCCGCGGCCGGTCTGTTCGGATATTTGGGCTATGACATGGTGCGCCATGTCGAACATCTGCCGGATATCAATCCCGATCCTATGGGGTTGCCCGACGCGGTGATGATCCGTCCCACCGTCATTGCGGTGTTGGATGGTGTGAAAGGTGAAGTCACTGTCGTCTCCCCCGCCTGGGTCAGTGACAAGCAAACAGCGCGCGCGGCCTACGCACAGGCCGCGGAACGGGTGATGGATGCGGTGCGCGATCTTGAACGCGCCATGCCATCGGAATCGCGCGACCTGGGCGACGCCATGGAAGCGCCTGAGCCCGTGTCGAACTTTACACCCGACGGGTACAAAGCGGCTGTCGAACAGGCGAAAGAGTACATCAAGGCGGGGGACATTTTCCAAGTCGTGCCGTCACAACGCTGGGCGCAAGACTTTCCGCTGCCTCCATTTTCGCTCTATCGCAGTTTGCGGCGGACGAACCCGTCCCCTTTCATGTTCTACTTCAATTTCGGCGGGTTCCAAGTTGTCGGCGCGTCGCCAGAGATTTTGGTTCGCGTGTTTGGTCGCGAAGTGACCATCCGGCCCATCGCGGGCACCCGCCGTCGTGGTGCCACGCCCGAGGAAGATCGCGCCTTGGAAGCCGAACTCTTGGCTGACGAAAAAGAGCTCGCTGAACATCTGATGCTGTTGGATCTAGGACGCAACGATGTCGGCCGCGTCGCCAAGATCGGAACCGTGCGTCCGACCGAGCAATTCATTACCGAACGCTATTCCCACGTGATGCATATCGTGTCGAACGTGGTGGGTGAGCTGGACGAAGGCAAAGACGCGGTCGATGCGTTTTTTGC
>CAYODE010000189.1:0-6959 GCA_964402685.1 uncultured Aestuariivita sp.
TAGATGCCTTCGACCAACGCCAAAACGGCGATAAAGATCATGCCATAGATAATTGGTTCTGCACTGATAGGCATGTCAGATTACCCCATAACCGTGGGTTCATAAATGGACGCAGGCAGGTCGTACCCCCACATCCGGAACCGTTCTGAAAAGGCGCTACGTACGCCTGTTGCAGTGAAGTGGCCGATGATCTTGTTATCGGGCGTCAGTCCGACGCGCTGATACCGGAAAATCTCTTGCATCGAGATCACGTCGCCTTCCATGCCAGTGATTTCGGTGATCGACGTCATGCGGCGCGAGCCGTCCTGCAAACGCGAAGCCTGTACGATCAGGTTCACAGCCGACGCGATCTGAGACCGAACCGCTTTGAGCGGCATCTCGATACCTGCCATCGCGATCATGTTTTCCAAACGGCTGATACCGTCCCGCGCGTTGTTCGCGTGGATCGTGGTCATCGACCCGTCGTGACCCGTGTTCATGGCCTGAAGCATATCGATAACTTCTTCGCCCCGCGTCTCGCCCACGATAATGCGGTCTGGACGCATCCGAAGAGCGTTTTTCAAACAGTCACGCGGAGACACTTCGCCTTTGCCTTCCACGTTTGGCGGACGGCTTTCCATCCGGCCCACATGGATCTGCTGAAGCTGGAGTTCCGCGGTATCCTCGATCGTCAGGATCCGTTCGGAGTTGTCGATGAAGGAGGACAACGCGTTCAACGTGGTCGTTTTACCCGAACCAGTACCACCGGATACGATCACGTTCAGGCGCGTGGCGACGGCAGCCTGCAAATAGGCGGCCATTTCCTCGGTAAAGGCCCCAAAACGCACCAGGTCATCGATGCCCAGCTTGTCTTTTTTGAACTTCCGGATCGACACGAGGGATCCGTCCACGGCAACCGGTGGCACCATGGCGTTGAAACGCGAACCATCTTGCAAGCGGGCGTCCACATAGGGGTTGGATTCGTCCACGCGACGACCCACGGCGGATACGATCTTGTCGATGATCCGCAGCAGGTGTTTTTCGTCCTTGAACGTGACATCGCTCAGCTCGAGCTTACCGGCGCGTTCCACAAAAATCTGTCTGGGACCGTTCACAAGGATGTCGTTGACCGTTTCGTCCTGCAAAAGCGTTTCAAGCGGGCCCAAACCGGTGACTTCGTCATAAAGCTCTTTGTTGAGCGTCTGACGGTCGTCGCGGTTCAGAACGATGCCTTTTTGTTCAAGAATCTCGCTCGCGATTGAGCTGATTTCTGCCCGCAGTTCCGCCTCGGTCGCGTGTTCCAAAGCCGAGAGATTCAGGTTCTCAAGAAGCGCGCGGTGCAGATCAAGTTTGATCTCGGCCATGCGCTCTTTGCGTTTGCGCTCACGGTCCATTGGGGCCGCTTCGCCAGCTTTTTTGGGCATTGGTTTGCGCATTGCGGCGACGGGGGCCGCCTCGCTCACCGGTTTTAGCTCGGCCTCAGTCTCTGGGGCGGCCTTCACCGCATCAGGCGTGCCACTGGATTTTTTGTACTTAGAAAACATGAAAACTACCTGCTGCTATGAGTTAGGCCGCTTCGGCCGGGCTTTCACCCAACTCGAAAATGGACTGGGCCAGTTTCAAAATTTCTTTGCGAAGTGGGTTCTTGGCGTTGGAGGTTGCCAGAGGCAGGCCATGATCGCCGGATTGCATGATTGACTTGCCGCCGTCAGGTAGCTGCAGATCAATCGAGATACCCAGGCTTTCACCCATGCGCTTCACCCGGCTTTTGCCGCCCAGATCGGTAAACTTGGGCGCGCGATTCAGCGCGAAACGCAACTTGTTGAAGGGGAGGTCTTCGGACTGCAACGCGCGCTTGAGGCGCAGCGCATTTTGCGCCGATCGCATGTCCAATTCGATGACAGCGAAATAGACATGAGCGGCCTGCAAGACCGTTTCGGTCCACTGCACCAAGGTCGATGGCATATCGACAATCACGTAATCAAAGTGGCTGCGCGCCATTTCGATCACACGCGAAACATCCTCCGACGACAACAGATCCAGCGGGATCATTTCGCTGGGGGCGGTCAAAACTTGCAGCTTGTCCTCAAATTCTTGCAAGGCCTGTCCGAAGGTTTCTTCATCCATGCCTTCGGTATCGGACAACATCTCGAACACGGCTTCGCGGCGTGGCAGATCCAGGTATGTGGCGACGGTGCCAAATTGCAGATCAAGATCCAACAAGCAGACTTTGGGTGGCGTATCCCCACCAAGATTTGCCAATTCCCATGCCAGGTTTGTCGCAATGGTGGTCGAGCCGACGCCGCCGGCCAGGCCATGCGCAACCAAAAGCGCGCCTTCTTTGGATTCGCCAGACTTCAGTTGCGAACCGCCTTGCGACTTTCCGGTCTCAGGTTGGTTCCGCATATTTTCGATGGCGGCTTGTAACTCGCCTTCGGGAAGGGGGTAGGGGACAAATTCGTCCGCGCCTTTGCGCAACAATTGATGCAACGCACTTGGCGTCACGTCCTCGGCGATGAGCACTACCTTGATTTTGCGCTTTTTGGCCTCCGAAATGATCTGGCCTAGCAGAACAAGGTTTTCTTCGTCCGTTTGGTCCATGGCCAACGCGACAAATTCCAGGGCTTCGGCATCTGGTTGGCCAAAAAAGGCCAGCGCGTCGTCAAAGGTCAGATCGCCCCAGTTTTCGCCGACCACGGCTTCCATGTCTTCGATCAAAAGATCGAAGTTCTGTACGTCGCGGCTGATCGTGCAGGCGACGACCTGGTTTGTTTCGGTTTGCGGCATAGCGCTGCTCATTACCTTCATCCTTTTAGTCAGGAACAGGTCAACTGAGCTGTGCAGAGACGTACCTGTCCCCTATGTGCCCGGCTGCCCGCTGTTATTCCGACCTCTGGGGGAACGTACGCCCCCCTTACGGACGGACTTTTGCGGTTAACTTGGGCAATAGTTTGGCCAAAAAGTTCCAATTGTTGGGTATAAAAACACGATGCCGGCCAAAAGGCCGGCATTGTTTTTGGTTTTTTGAAGTTTTGTGAGGTTAGCGGAGGCTATTCTTGATTTTCGCCGCTGCTGCTGGAACCCAAGCCAGTCAGCCCGCTTTCCGCCGTCCCACTCTCCACATAGTCGCGATAGACAATGGCAGCATATTTGCCATCAAGCACGCGTGGGTGGGTTTCAACAAAACCTGATACCTCGGTGACAGTGCGCCGGTTGCGGCGCTCCCGGTTTTCCGTTGAAATAATCGGCTGTGTCTCGCCAAACGAGACCACGGCTTCAAGGCGGGACCGGCTGATGCCCTGGCTAACCAGGTAGGCGACCACGGCGTTAGCACGACGTTGTCCCAACCGACGGTTATATGCGTTTGAGCCGACCAGATCCGTGTGGCCGTAAACGCGGAAGCGAACTTCGGGGAACTGACGGATCCAGTTTGCTTGCTGACGCAAAATCTCTTGAGCAGAGCCATCCAGCACCGCTTTGTTGAACTCAAAGTTCACCGTCGTTGGTACTGTGTCAGCGAATCGTTGCGCCAGATCCAGCATAAATCCTTCTGCGCCTGACTGAACCATCATGTTGTTCATGGTGGCGTTGCCAAAAGATCCGGTATCGAGCCGCGATCCTGCTTCGGAGAAGAACCCGGCCGGACTACATGCGCCCAATGCCATCAAGCTGGTGCCGAGAAGAAGTGTGGGGATACGCTTGTTTTTCATCAGATCAATCCATCACATAGCCATAGGAGCCGCTGAAGTCTTGTTGTGCGACTTCGCTTGCAGCGGTGTTCCCACCACGATCTCTGCGTGCCGTTTGGCCGAAGAGGAACAGTTGTTGTTCGGTAGGCGGTTTCACGCGATCCGTCGGCAGAGCCAGCGCTTCGCCACGGGTCGGAGTGACCAAATGTGCAGTGATGATAATCACCAACTCGGTTTGGCTGCGCTGATAATCCGCACTCCGGAACAACGTACCCAGAACCGGCACGTCGCCGATCCAAGGCAACTGACGTTTGCTGTCCAGGAAGTTGTCTTCAATCAGGCCTGCGATGGCAAAGCTTTCGCCGTCCCGCAACTCAACAGTCGTCGACGTTTCACGACGCGAGAACGCGGCGATGTTAAAGCCATCGATCGTAATGCCATTGGTAGTGTCGATGTCGGAGACCGCGGCCATCAGCTCCAGATTGATAGCGTCACTGTTCACTACGCGAGGAATGAAGTTCAACTCGATCCCGAAGGGTTTGAATTCCACGGTGATCGTGTTGTTTTCCTGGGCGACGGGAATTGGATACTCCCCACCAGCGAGAAACTTCGCTTCCTGTCCGGACAAGGCCGTTAGGTTTGGTTCAGCAAGGAAACGAACGACGCCTTCTTGCTCAAGCGCTTCCAAAAGAAGCCCGACCTGCACGGCGCCTCCGTTAAAGCCAAACAGAACGGCACCGGCGTTGTCGTTGGTAAACGGTCTGAGGCCAGTGGTAGGACCGCCGACATTCGTGTTCGTGCCGCCGTCGAGGGCAACGTCGCCACTGAAAAGAGCGCCGTCCAAGGTCAGCGATGAGCTAAAGGCCTTCGAGACTGACCGCTGCATCTCGGCAAAGCGGACCTTCAGCATAACCTGCTGGACACCGCCCACGCTCATGAGGTTAGAGATGCGTTCCGGTGCATAGCGTTCCGCCAGATCCAGTGCGCGCTGCAATCGCTGCGAGCTTGAAACCGTTCCCGAAAGAACAATGCCGTCATTGGCTGTCCGAACTTCAATCTTTTCACCAGGAAGGATTTGGCGCAGGCGTTCTTTGAACTCGGTCACGTCTGCCGCAACCTTCACCTCAACGTTCGTGATCAGCTGACCAGAGCCGTCCAGCAAGGTAAGCGTGGTCAGGCCAGGCGATTTGCCTAGTACGTAAATCGTGCGATCTGAAAGAGATGAGATGTCAGCAATGCTTGGGTTAGCAATGCTGAGTTCGGCAAACGGAACGTCGCTTTCTACAACCACCGCCCGGTTCATCGGAACGTTGAGCGTAGACGATGTCCCTGTTTTGACCTCGCGAATTTGTTCGGCCTGTACGTTTGTCGCAAACGATACAAAAACAACCGACAGCCCAAGCAGGGCTGCTTTGATAGTACTTGTCAATGTCATGTGACCTGCCTCTCCGATCACGCCTCTAGTTTTCGGGTCTTATTGCCCGCGATTGCGATGACTGTGAGGCATTTTTGTTTTTTTTGCAAGAATCAAGGATTTCCACCTAGTTCTGCATGTGGATATCCAGCAACATCCACAAGGGAATCCGTCTTTTCCTCACTCAGCCCCAAGATGTGGAAAAGCCAGGCTGCAGATGAGCCTGGCTTTGTAAGACTTTGCTTCAATGCGTAAATGAACTCAGTTGGTGCAGGGGATCGGAATCTCGACCACTTCAGCGCCACGACGTGTACGGATCGTGCATACGCGCTCAGGTTCTGGTTCCGCTTGGATCTCGGCCTCGGCCAAACCCAGAAGGGCATTTTGGTCAACTTCGATGGTGCCGCTCACTGTATCGTCATCCGCACCAAGAAGCGCCAAGGAAAGGCTGCCTGTGCTTTGAGCTTGTGCAAGCTTGGCAACCTGGTCCGGGCTCGCCGCCACGGTAACTGTGCGCGCGATGACTGCACCGTCCAAATCGCCACCAGTAGTTTGGTCGATTGCGATCAAGGTGATGCCGCTCTCGATCAGTTTAGTGACGTCTGACCGGTTATTGCGTCCAGGCAGTAGGCCGGTCCAGTAAATGTCCACACGGTCTCCGGGGCGCAGGAAGCCCGATACGCCGGTTGAGACGTCGACGCGGATTGCAAAAGCGCGCATGCCTTTTTCCAAACGGGAGATCAGACCGGCATCTTCACCTGGTTCGGTGACTTTGATGGCCATAATCGCCTCGTTCTTTTCCATTGCGCGCAAGACATAACGTGGTCTCGCATTGTTGTTCGGGAAAAGATCTTCCGTCGCTTGAAAGGTGCCTTCAGGCACTGCGTCTTCCGGCCAACGCACCGATCGTACAGACTCCGGTTTCAGGACTTCCCCGTAACGCAGCGGCACATCGGACACCAAAACATCGACTGTAGGAACGATCGCTTCGCGCGCCGCCCGTTCTTTTGCGAGCTCAAACTGATAGGCCTCAATATAATTCTTGGCCATCATCACAGCCCCGCCTGCAAGGCCGATGCCCACCAGCAGGACCAATCCAAACACCATACGCATGCCGCAACCTTTCTAAGTCTGCTCGGTTTTTTTGTCTTATCTCGCGGAACGATCCACGAATTATTGTTTCATTGTAGAATGGGAAAATGGCAAAATGTGGTCACCGCCGCGGCACATAAATGATATAAACACTTACATGCCGGGCGCTGAAACAAACGGATCAGAGTTGCACAGGATCAACCGTGGCGTTTTGCAAAACGGTTGATGTGTTTCCAGTTAACGTTGTCGCGCCACTTTGGATGCTGGTGTATGCCGCACCGCCCAGTGCCACAACAGCAGCAGTCAGCACAACCCAGTCAACCGTGACGGCTCCGTCTTCCGATTCCATGAAGGACTTGGCAAATTTTTTCATAGCGTTACCCCTAGTTGGCGGTCGTCGCTTGCGATTAGAAAGGGCCGCGCCCAAAAATTTGAACGCGGCCCCCAAACACTAATAGTAGTGATACGAACGTTAGTTCAGCGGGTTGTCCGGTGTAACGTTCAGAGCTGTACCAACGTTGGCGGTCAGTGTGGTCGCGCCAGTTTGGATCGACGTGTAAGCCGCGCCGCCCAGTGCCACAACAGCAGCAGTCAGAACAACCCAGTCAACAGTCACAGCACCGTCTTCGTCTTTGCGGAAGTTTTTGATAAAGTTCAGCATTTTCGTCCCTCCAGGAAGGTAAATTAAAGTTCACTCAAATCGCCGCGTTGTTGACTGTCTCTCACTTCAGCCTGCGCCGTTTCGATGACGTGAATTAGCCGTCGGAATGGGGCGCGAATAAGGC
>CAYODE010000190.1:0-6955 GCA_964402685.1 uncultured Aestuariivita sp.
CCAGCGCGGGCCTTTGCCATGAGGCTCAGGTCAGGTGCGTTGGAGACGTTGGACCCCGGGAAGTGGTCAGCTGGTGTTGCTGTGCGGAAGTCGCCTTCGCCATCAAACAAAGCCTGGTCGAAGACTTCGTAGAACTCTGCATAGGCACGCATCTGATCTTCGGGCAGGCCTGGCCCGCCTTCATCCGAGAGGTTGCGGAATGCGACGAGTTCAAGCCCGTGACACGCGGCACAGATTTCAGTGTAGACCTGAAGGCCACGCTGAAGCTGCATCTGGTCATAGCTGCCGAATGGGCCTTCGAATGGGAAGGCGTAATCGGTGACTTCGATTTCGACCTCTGCTGCCATGGCTGGCCCTGAGATCAGGGCAAGCGCAGTGGCGGCAGTAAGAGTGAATTTACGGAACATCAGTTTTTGTCCTTTCTCACTCGGCCGGAGTGGCGGCTGGTTTGCCAGCATCGCCCTTCGGCCCGTAGTGGGCGTTGAAGTCTTCTTCGATGGTCGCAGGCTGTGCATCCGGCTTCTCGATCACGCCAAGCAGTGGCAGGATCACGAGGAAGTAGGCAAACCAGTAGGTCGCACCGATCAAAGCGATGTAGGGGTAGATGCCTTCGGCTGGGCGGGCGCCAACCCACATCAGCAACATGAAGTTCGCGGCAAAGACCCAGAACCACCATTTGAACATCGGACGGTAGCGGCCTGACCGGACAGAGGATGTGTCCAGCCATGGAGCCAGCGCCATCACGACGATCGCACCAAACATCGCCACAACACCAAAGAACTTGGCGTCGATGATGCCGAATGTGATCCACTCGACCGCGATGACCAGCCAGACTTCACCGTCAAACGCACGCAGGATGGCGTAGAACGGCAGGAAGTACCATTCAGGCACAATGTGCGACGGTGTGACCAGCGGGTTCGCCGGGATGTAGTTGTCCGGGTGGCCCAGGTAGTTTGGCATGAAGCCAACAACCGCAACAAACACGGCCAGGATCACGGCCAGCGCAAACAGGTCCTTGATCACGAAATATGGCCAGAATGGCAGCGTATCTTTTGCTGCGTCTTCTTTGGATGTGCGGCGTACCTCAACACCTGTTGGGTTGTTATTCCCTGTGGTGTGGAACGCCCAGACGTGCACGATTGTCAGACCCAGCAGGATGAAGGGCAGCAGGTAGTGCAGCGAGAAGAAGCGGTTCAACGCAGGCTGCGCAATCGATCCGTTTGGCGTACCCAGCAGCCAGATCTGGATTGATTCACCGATGAACGGGATCGCACCAAAGAGGCCCGTGATAACAGCCGTACCGTGGAAGGACATCTGACCCCATGGCAGCACGTAACCCATAAAGGCTGTGCCCATCATCAGGACATACATCAGGATACCGATGATCCATGTCACTTCGCGCGGCGATTTATAGGAACCGTAGTACAGCGACCGGAAAATGTGTGCGTATACCGCCACAAAGAACAGCGACGCACCGTTCATGTGGAAATAACGGATCATATGACCGCCGTTGACGTTCCGCATGATGTGCTCGACCGACTGGAAGGCCATATCGACGTGCGGCACATAATGCATGACAAGCACGATGCCTGTCACGATCTGCAGAACGAGGGTGAAAACAAGGACGATACCCCAGATCCACATCCAGTTCAGGTTCTTGGGTGTGGGGATCATCAATGTGTCGTACATCAAGCCGACAATCGGCAGGCGCTTGTGAAGCCACTTTTCGCCGCCAGACTTTGGCTCGTAATGGTCGTGGGGAATTCCGCCCATGGCTGTCTCTCCTTAACCGAGTTGAATTGTTGTTTCGTCCACGAAGGACGCGACAGGAATTGGCAGGTTGCGTGGTGCAGGCCCTTTGCGGATACGACCGGATGTGTCGTAGTGCGAACCGTGGCATGGGCAGAACCAACCGTGGAAATCACCCGCATCACCAAGTGGAACGCAGCCAAGGTGCGTACAAACACCCATCTGAACCAACCACTGGCCATCTTCCGTCAGCGCACGGTTTTCATCCGTGGCAGGTGCTGCACCCAGATTGTCGTTGTTCGCATCTGCGTCTGGCAGTTCGCTCACGTCGACGGCGCGGGCTTCGGCGATTTCTTCTTCGGTGCGGGAGCGGATAAAGACCGGCTTACCCTGCCAAAGGACAGTAATCTGCGTGCCCGGGTCAACGGCGCTGACGTCAACACGGATAGAGGCCAACGCCAGAACGTCAGCGGAAGGGTTCATTTGGTTAACCAGTGGCCAGACGGCTGCGCCTGTCACTACTGCACCGGCACCGGCCGTTGCATAGTAGAGAAAGTCGCGGCGTGTGCCCTGATGATCATCTGCTTGTGACACGGGATGTATCTCCAATTCTTATGATGGGCCGTAAGTGCCCGCACGAAAAATAGACCGCTGTTGCCAACGGTCAATTTGCGCGCTGTTTAGCTACCATCGCCCATAAGGTCCAGCGGACAATCGGGCGCAGGGCATGCGAGGAGTGCATAGCCGGATTGGTGTTCAAATTCAGTTACTTCACCAAAAGCAGAATCGGTTATCGCTAACAGGTGTTGTGCTCTGTTGCCGCAGTTGGGCGCTGCCTGACAAATATTGCCTGAATTCGCGGCAAAATCGGCGGATTTCTACTTGTTTGCCAGTAAGTTGTGATGCCTTCGCCACAATTATCACAGGTCAATTAGTGTTCACTTAGTGTTTTATTGTGACTCTGGTCATGCGCCGATAGGCAGGATGGCACCAGACAAGAAAGATTCGAAATGCTCCGCAAGGTGTTCATTTACACAATCGTGATGATGATCCCTTCATTTGCCGCAGCGCAAGTGGAGCTGAGCTTTTATGGCGGCGTGCAAAACGCGCCTGCGTCTGACATCGCGATTCGCGACCCACAGATCGGCGATCTTGATTTTTCGCAGGACTGGGAAGGGCGTTCTTTTGAGGCGCCACCATACTACGGCCTTCGCGCGACGAACTGGCGATCCCCGACGTTCGGGATCGGTGTCGATTTCGCGCACAACAAGGTTTATCCTGCTGACGGTAATCTGCCAGCCAACTTTCAGGTGCTCGAATTCACGGATGGCCTGAATACGTTTACGGTCAATGCCTATAAGCGTTGGAACAACGTGGTGGGTGATATCTCGCCCTATGTTGGTGGCGGTCTTGGGATCTCGATGCCACATGTCGAGGTGACGGTTGATGGTGTCGATGATGAAACATTTGGGTATCAGTTGACCGGCCCAGCCGCGACATGGATCGCCGGTGCAAGCATGCCGATCTCCGACACGATGTCCGTATTTGGCGAATACAAAGGGACGTTTTCGTCCAATACCGCCGATCTGGCCTCTGGCGGGACGTTGGAAACAGACATTGTCACGAATGCGTTGAACCTCGGTGTGAGCTTTAACTTCTAAATCCTATTCTGGCGCTGTTTGCACCATGCTGTCGCGCTGGGCAAAGCCCTCGTGCCATTTGGCGAGGGCTTCATTTCCATTGCGCCAATCACGCGCATCATGGCGCAGGTCCAGATAAGACAGGGCAGAGCCCATGGCGATATGTCCGACATTCATCGGGCCGGTCAGATGACTCATCCAGCGGTCGTTGACCGCTTTCACACCGCGCGCGACCTTTTCCCATTGCGCATTGATCCATTGGGGGGACTGCTCTGCCTCAGGGCGCAGGCGCGTTTCGTAAGACATGGAGACGGCTGAATCCATGATGCCGATTGCTGTCGCCTCAAGTGTCAGGACCTCCCACAGGCGGCTTTCGGGATAGAGGTTTGCACTGGCGTGGTCATCAAGGAACCGGGCGATGACGCGGCTGTCGTAGAGCGTGGGCCCGTCATCGCGCACCAAAGCCGGGATTTTGCCTAAAGGGTTCGCAGCGATGATGTCTGGGGACGAGTTAAAGGCCGTAGTTGTGATCTGGACCTCTTCCACGGTGTCCAACAGATCCAGCTCGCGGATCAGGATACGGATCTTGCGGGCATAGGGGGAAGGTGGGGACATCAAGAGTTTCATTCACGTCATCCTTTGAAAGTTCAGGGGAACACAACTTGATCCTGTCCTGCTTGCCAAGGCGGGTATTTAGTCATGATGGATTTAAAGCGATCTGATCCCAGAAAATCATCCAGCCAACGCCTGACGCCACTCAGCCCTTGAGCATCGAACCAAGCCCGGTCAGTATTGGCGAATTGGCGGACAAACGGCAGGATCGCCATATCCGCTAAAGTGCGACGCTCACTCATCAGGAAGGGGCGATCAGACAAGTGATCTTCCAATTTGCGCAAGAACACCATCGCCTTTTCGCGTTCCTCGGCTTCGTTGCGGTCGGGAAAGCGGACCGCATACTTGGTGTGATCAAGCGCCGCCTTGAATGGCCCGTCGCATTCATCGATCAGGTCATGACCCGCATCCGGCATGTTTAGCCACCCTTCAGGATCATTGCGCCCCAAGGCCCAAAGCATCACATCCCGGCTTTCTTCAACGATGGTATCGCCGTCCTGCAATACTGGCACGGTTCCTTTGGGGGACGCGGCCAGAAACGGGGCGGGTTTGTCCTTGAGCAGGATTTCCTGCAAAGCGACCGGCTGCCTGCTCGACTGGATCGCGAGGCGGGCGCGCATTGCATAAGGGCAACGGCGGAAAGACCACAGGATCGGCAGGTCGGACACGGGCAGGCTCCTACTTGGTTCGCTCCAGAACCTAGGCCGTCAATTGCTGACCTTCCACCCCGGTGATTTCGGCCGTCACAATCTGGCTTTCAGGCTGGTCGGTCGCAAAGGACACTTCGGTGAATTGTTCGGTCCGGCCCATGCGCGGGTTTTCCATCAGGATATGGTGGGTTTTGCCCAATTGAGCGGAGAGGTGATTTGCGACCTGCGCCTCACCCGCTGCGCGAAGGCGGGCGGCCCGTTCCTTGATCGTCCTGCCGTTCACGGCAGGCATGCGGGCGGCGGGTGTCCCTTCGCGGGCGGAATAGGGAAAGATATGTAACCAGGTCAAATCGCATTCCGCCACTAGCTTGAGCGAGTTCTCAAACATCGCCTCGGTCTCGGTCGGGAAACCGGCGATGATATCTGCGCCATAAGTCATATCGGGGCGTAGTTTGCGCGCCTCTTCGCAAAAGCGGATGGCATCGTCACGCAGGTGGCGGCGTTTCATCCGCTTCAGGATCAGATCGTCCCCGTGCTGGAGCGACAGGTGCAGGTGTGGCATCAGGCGCGGCTCAGTGGCGATGGCTTGCATGAGGTTCTCGTCAACCTCGATGCTGTCGATCGAGCTGATCCGCAGGCGCGGCAGATCCGGCACCAGTTTCAGGATGCGCATGACCAGATCGCCGAGTTTGGGTGTCGCGGGCAGGTCAGCCCCCCAACTGGTCAAATCAACGCCGGTCAGGACGACCTCGTTGTATCCCCGATCGACAAGTCGCTTGATCTGGTCAACGACAACACCCGCAGGAACAGATCGCGAATTGCCGCGGCCATAGGGAATAATGCAAAACGTGCAACGATGATCGCACCCGTTCTGGACCTGCACATAGGCGCGGCTCCGGGTGCCAAAGCCGTCGATGAGATGACCAGCCGTTTCGGTCACTGACATAATGTCATCGACCTGCACAGGTTCCGTTGTCCCGATCAGGTCAGGGGCCATGCCTGCCCATGTTGCGGGGTCCATCTTTTCGGTATTGCCAAGGACGACATCCACCTCGTCCATCCCCGCGAAGGTGTGTGGTTCGGTCTGGGCGGCGCAACCGGTGACAATCAGCTTGGCACCCGGGTTGTCACGGCGCAGTTTTCGGATGTCCTGACGCGCCTTGCGCACGGCTTCTGCGGTCACGGCGCAGGTGTTCACGATCACCGCATTATCCACGCCAGCCTGAGTGGCGAGTTCCTTCATCGCTTCGGTTTCATAGGCGTTCAACCGGCAACCATGGTTCGAAAATATCGGCGCGTTTTTGGTCATCAGAGCCGCCACTGCCCGTCAAAGACATGCGCTGTCGGCCCGGTCATCCAGACCCCATCGTCACGCCAGTTGATCTGGAGCGTTCCGCCATCCAGTGTGATCGTCACATCGCGCCCCGTCAGTCCACGACGTGCTGCAGCGACAGCGGTCGCACATGATGACGACCCAGAGGCGAGTGTCACACCGACGCCCCGTTCCCACACTCGCATGCGCAGGTGATCCGGCCCGATCAGACTGGCGAACTGTACATTGGTACGTTCCGGATAAAGCGGGTGATGTTCGATCTTGGCGCCGCGTTTTTCCAGATCGACGGCCTCTGCATCGTCGACAAAGAAGGTGCAATGCGGGTTGCCCATGCCTGTTGCCGTTGGGCTGCCCTCAATCGGCAAGGCAAGTGTATCCATTTCACGGGCCAGCGGAATGTCGTCCCACGTCAACTGTGGTTGCCCCATATTCACCGAGGTCAGCCCATTGCCTGCATCTTGTGCGTAGAGTGTTCCGCGATCTGTCGTAATCACAAGTCTGTCGCGTGCTGTCTCATCCATGAGATGCCGCGCAATACAGCGGGTGGCATTTCCGCAAGCCGCAGAAAGTGACCCGTCCTGATTGTAGAACGTCAAATGGACGTCTGCATGGTCAGCATCTGACAGCACGGCCAGTTGATCAAATCCTACCCCGCGATGCCGGTCAGCGATGGCCACGGCGACACCCGCATCAACGCGCGGAGTGATTCCCCGTTCGTCTACGACAACAAAGTCGTTTCCAAGGCCGTGCATCTTCATGAACGGCAAAAATGATGAGTCGTTTGCGGTCATTCGGGCGATATAGTCAAAGGGCAGACACTAATCCAGCACCATGCCGCTTTTGGGGGTTGACCGCAGGCCCCCGCCTTTCTAAGTAGCGCGCCAGTGGGCCGTTAGCTCAGTTGGTAGAGCAACTGACTTTTAATCAGTAGGTCGATGGTTCGAACCCATCACGGCTCACCATTTTATCAC